>JAHECP010000013.1 GCA_024641665.1 Acidobacteriota bacterium | reverse complement strand
AGGTGCGGGCGGAATGGACGGGATGTACTGACCGGCGGCTGGCCCGTTGCGCGAGAGCACCGGCTGGAGCCATGATCGCCTTGCTTCGATGAGAGGGCCAGGAGCGAGGAGATGGAGGTCGAACCGACATGAGCGAGGCCGTCAGGGCTGGACATCACGCTCGCGTACCATGAGCGATCGGAGCACTGTCGGTTTGCGTTCGCGCCCGCTCTCGGCTATATGGACTGGGACACGCAGTCGGATCCGTTCCGCCGATTCGAAGGCGCTCCGGGCGCGCCATTCGACTCGCCCGGGCCCTGCCTTCGGCGAGCCGTAGGCTCGCTCATGGCAGGCCACCTTCATGTCGAATGCCCTGAGCGAGCGCAAGTCCAGCGCGAGTCGAAGGGCACCCTCGCTCGTGCCCCCGCCAGTCCTGCGGGGAATCGCCGCAACTCGCTGCGCTGGTTGCGAGAGCTGGTTCATGCCGACCTGCGAATACGGGTGCGAACGCTGCGGACATGAATTCACCACCGTGCTGACCGTCAGGGAGCACGACAAGGCGAGGCCGAAGTGTCCGAGGTGCAAGAGCCGGAGGGCCCAGCAGGCCGTGAGCGCCGTCTTCGTCAACACGTCGCGCAAAGGGTAGATCAGCACCCCAGCGGGTACGCCGCGAGGGACCCGAGCGCCGGCCGCGTCCGGATCAACGCCCCTGTGCTCCCAGGGGTCGGGCGCCGGACTCCGTCTGTCCTCTCGCAACGATCCATGCGCACACAGCGCCGAGCGGGATCCACCCCAGCACGCCGAGGTAGCTGACGAGAATCCAGTGCGGGCCTCCGAGGAAGAGCAGCAGCGTCCACGATGTGCCGACCGCGTTGGTTGCCGCGTGCGCCAGGCAGGCGGGCCAGATGCTGCCGGTCCTCGACTTCAGCCATCCGAAGACGATTGACAGCAACACCGTGCTCACCGGCAGGACGAGCAGGCCGAGCCACCGGTTGTCGGGATACTGATACCCGGCGAGAACCAGCGGGTAGTGCCACACGCCCCAGACGAGCCCCGTGACGACGCCCGCGCGCACGGGCTGACGGTCGAACAGGCGGAATTGAAGGTATCCGCGCCAGCCGAACTCCTCGCCCCACAGCAACGGCGTGGCAATGACGGCGCCAATCAGAGCTTGCACCGGCACGACGGCCAGCATAGCCGGGGGCAGCGAAGGGGACGTCGGCCGCCCCAAGGCTGCGAACAGCACCTGCAGGCTTCGTCGCAGAGAGAAATCCGGATGGCTGACGCCGAACGCCAGGGCCATGGCGACGATGGCGAGCGTCACGACCACGGGAAGGACCAGGGCGAAGACGTAGTAGCGCCACCGTGCCAGGTGCAGGCCGAGTCCTGCATCGGCGAAGCCCTCCTTGGTCACGTACCGTCGGACGATGATGGCCGCGACGGCTGGCGCGAACGCGCCCGGGAGAATCGCCAGCTGGAACAGCGGGTTCTGCGCCGAGAGGCCGGCCGAGAGCGGGATCGCCCAGAGTCCCCAGGCGACGCCGAAGGTGATGAAGAGGTAGGCGGCGACGCCTTTGGTCTGTGTCGACATGCAATTCACCGGATCATGAGGGTCTGCGGGGATGCGCACAGCGGATCGCGAAGTATCGGTCGGAACAGTCGCGAAACCGCGCGGTCCCGAATCACGGCTCGCGCAGAACGGTTCCCGGATCGACACGTGCGGCCCGGTACGCCGGCATCACAGACGCGACGAACGCCACGACGGTGACGAAGCCGGCCACACCGGCGAACGTCGCCGGATCGAACGGACGCAAGTCGAACAGCCACGACTGAAGCAGGCGCGTCAGGGCAAGGCCGGCGACCATCCCCACGACGACGCCCGCGACCGTGAATCGCAGCGCCTGGCCCAGGACCAGTCCCAACACCGCCCGGCGGCTCGCGCCGAGCGCCATCCGGATGGCGATTTCACGCCGACGCCGGGTCACCGAGTACGACAGAACGCCGTAGGTCCCCGCCGCCGCCAGCAGGAGCGCGAGTCCTGCGAAGACCCCCAGCACGGTGGCCACGAACCGGGGCCGAGCCACCGACTCTGCAAACACCTCGTCCATCGTCCGGAAACCGACGACCGGAAGCGAGCGGTCGAGCGCACGCACGGTCTGCGAGACAGACGCTCCGAGCGAGTCGGCCGGCAGCGACGTGCGCATCACGACGTTCATGCCGGCGGGCATCTCCTGAACGATCCTCGGAAGTTGTTCCGCGAGAAAACAGATCTCCGTGCCGGTCTTCGCATCCACCCCTTCCTGCTTCACGTCCTTGACGACGCCGATGATGGTGAACCAGGCTGTGCCCGGTCCACCAATGAGAATGCGGCGACCGACCGGCGTCCGGCCCCCGAAGAACGCCCGCACCAGCGCCTGGTTGACCAGCACGACCGGTGCGCCGGACGCGTCGGACGGGGTGAAGCCGCGTCCCTGCACGATTGGGATACCCATGGTCCGCAGGTAGTCGGTCGTGGCGACCTGGAAGTAGTCGACCGTGTCGCGCGGCCGAAGCGATGGGGCCGCCGTGTCCTCGAAGCGGACATCGCGGGCGTCGACGGGGCGGCGCGGCGGCAGCCCGGCCATCGCCGCCGCGGCCTGGACGCCTGGAAGCGCCGAGAGCCGTGCCAGCAGTCGATCGAAGAGGTCCGCCCGCGTCTGCGGGTCCCGATAGGTGGCGCCCGGCAAGACGACACTGAAGGTGACCAGGTGGCTGCGGTCGAAGCCGGCGTCCACGCGCAGCAAGTTCCCCACGCTGCGCAGCAGCAGGCCCGCGCCCACGACCAGGACGAGTGCCAGGGCCACCTCGGCCGCGACGAGGCCGTTCCGCACCCGCGCGCCGGCTGCACCGGCACCCGCCGCCGACTCCTTGAGGGACACCGCCACTCGCTTGGCCGTCAGTTGCGCCAGCGGTGCAAGGGCAAACACGATGCCGGTCGCGACGGCCACCCCAAGGGTGACGAGCAACACCGGCGCATCGAGCCGAATGTCGACCGCTCGCGGGATGCTTCGCGGGTTGGCCGCCAACAGCACGCGCAGGCCGGCCGTCGCGACCGCCAGACCGAGGGTGGCGCCAGGCAGCGCGAGCACGAGGCCCTCGGTGAGGAACTGACGGAGCAGGCGGACGCGGCTGGCTCCCAGGGCCGTTCGCACGGCCAGCTCCTTCTGGCGTGACTCCGCTCGCGCGAGCAGCAGGCTCGCGAGGTTGGCGCAGGCGATCAGCAGCACGAACCCCACCGCGCCCTGGAGAAGCCAGAGCGCGGCACGCGCGCCGCCCACGACGTCGCCCTGAAGGCCGGCGATCTGCAGCGGATGGTCGGTCGAGTCCGGCGTGTGGCCCTCCGGCACGCGCTGCGGCCACTGGGCGAGCAGCGTGCCGAGCTCGACGCGCGCTTGAGACAGCGTCACGCCCCTCTTCAGCCGGCCGATGAGATACAGGAAGTGGCGCGCGCGCGCGCCCGCGTTTGCAGGGTCCAGGGTGAGCGGCCGCCACAGCTCGACCCGCTCGTCGTGCACGTCGAAGCCTGGCGGCATGATGCCGACGATGCGTGTTGGGACCCCATCGACCGGGACGACCCGCCCCAACACGTGCTCGTCGCCGCTGAACGAACGCCGCCAGAGCTCGTACGAGAGGACGGCGACGGGTTCGGCGCCCGGTCTGGTGTCCGAGCGCGTGAAGGCTCGACCACGCAGGGGCGGCACGCCGAGCGTCGTGAGCAGGTCATCGCTGACGAGAGCCGTCACAGGACGGCTCGGCGTGTCGGAGCCCAGGTTGACCGCGCCGATCCGGTAGGCCCCGAGGCTCTCGAACGATCGGCTCCACTCGCGCAGCTCGAGGAACTCTGGCGCCGACACCCAGAACCGGTCGAGCCCGAGCGCCGGGAACCGGCTGCTGATGAACATCAGCCGGCCGGGATCCGGATAGCCGAGCGGGCGCAGGATCACGCCATCGAGGACGCTGAAGACCGCGCTGTTGGCGCCAATGCCCAGGGCCAGAACGAGGACGGCCAGCAGCGCGAACGTCGGGCGCGTCCTGAGGCCGCGCAGGGCCTGACGCAGGTCTCGGGCAATGGTCTCCATCGTAATCGCCCTCCGCTCGTGCCACTCACCTCCGGAACGACTCGTAGACGACAATCCCGTCCAGACTCTTCTTCTCCGGCGTCGTCGGCCACTCCTCGGGCACCCCGATCGGCGTGAAGCACACGAGCTTGTACCGATCGGGAATCTGGAAGAACGCCTTCATCCGGGCCTCGGGGAAGAACGTCGTGAAGAAGCCCGTGCCGTACCCGAGCGCGCGCGCCGCGAGCATCAGGTTCTCCGCCGCGAGGGCGCCATCCGTCATCACGTACTCCGGGTACGCCGAGGTCGAATCGACCAGGACGGCGACATAGACGGGAGCCGAGAGGGCGTTCGCGATCTGCTCCTGGAGAGACTGGCGCAGCTTCTGGATCGCGCCTTCGTCGCGCGCCCCCTTGCCCTTGTAGCGCTCGATGTACCACTCGAGCGCCTCATCCTTGAGACGGTCGAGCCTGGCGCGGCCTGCACGCGCCCATCGGGCTGCTTTTGCCGGTAGTGGAAGATCGCGAGGGTGGAGCCGTAGTCTGCCCCCTCGCGTACTTCCAGAAGCTCGACCGGCATCTCCCAACCGGTCTCCTTGAACCAGTCCTGGTGGAACCGGTAGTAGCCCTCGCGGGAGTCGATCAACCGCCCGGTGCTGGTGAGGAAGGTCACTCGGGGTTCGTTCGTGACCGTCGAGAAGAGCGCGTCGATGTCGGATTGCTGAATCGATCGCACGTAGAGGTCGAACGTCTCTCTCAGGGACAGGTCGGGCCGGTTCTGTGCATCGGTCGCGGTGCACAAGGCCGTGATGAAGAGGAAGGCTGCCAGGGGGATTGCGTGGGATTTCATTGCGTGACCTCCTCGACGATCGGTCGCCACCGCCTCCGCACTCCCTATTCTCTCCGGCCGTACTCGGAGCGGAGTTCAGACGTGGCGCTCCGGCGATCCCGCCGGGCCAGAAGGGCCAGAAAGAGGATTCCAAAGACCCCGCTCACCAGGTTCCCGAGCACCATAGATCCATCCAGGTGGCCTCCACCCCACGGCGGACCAGGCAGCCTTGCCCTCGAGGGAGAGGAACAGCGCCGCCACCAACATGGGGCAGGTCATGGCAACCGCCGTAGCGGTCGGCGACCGCCCGACCCCCAAGGCAAACATGACCCCCCAGCTCACAGGCAGGACGAGACCGATGAACCCGAATACGGTCCGATAACCGCCACCTCCACGTTCGCAGCGCCCGGCCTCCTGGATGCCGTCCCCGGAGCCCGATTCCTCACTCCCCACCATCACCCTCCCGGAAATGGCTTCGGGCTCGCCAAGCCGATTCGAGGAAGGACCAGTCGTGAGCCAGGTCGCTTTCTACGGTGAGGCAACCGTGAACGCGGCATTTCGCGGTTCCGGTTCGTGCGAACTCCCCCAGTTCGGGGACGAAGGGAGTGAGTTCGGCAACGATGCCGTCCGGCAAGCCGCCGACGCCAATCTGCGCGGTGATCTCATACGGGCCGAGGCGAGTGCCGGAGGCGAGGGCCATGTGGAACTCGACGGGTGCGGTCATTCTACTGCGCCGCACGGGCAGGCTGCTGTCTTAGTGCTGGCGCGGTCGGGGGCGGGAGAGCGGGAGAGAAGTGGCCAGACACGCGTGGACCACCCGCGTGGCGGCGCCAGAAAGTGATTCATGGGCAACAGGTTAGCGCACACGCATTCACCCTTCTCAGCCGAGGGTCGCAGGTTCGAGTCCTACCGGGCGCGCCACCTCGCTTCGCGAGGTGGCTGCCCCCGGCAGTCCTGCGGGGAAGCGCCGCAACTCGCTGTGCTCGTTGCGAGCGGTTCCGAGTCCTGGCAAGCCGCGCCGAAGCTGCGACCTGTCCGCCGTAGCGCCGAAGCGCGAAGGCGGAAGGTGGGCCGGACGCGCCATTTCCTAGAGAATTCGCGAGCTCCGTTGCCGCACCGAAATCGCTGGCGAAGGTCCATCGAAAAGAGCGACCGGTCTTGCGAGCGTGGGCCAGAACTCTCCGAATTGGCGATCGACGGTCTTGCTGAGCAATTTGCGGAACGCATGTTTTCGAGGACCGCTGCGACACGTCGAAAATGCCGCTGATCACCGGTCACATGAGTCGTCGGTTCCTGCCGCTGGCGATCGAACATCGCCGCGCGGACTCAGAACACGCCTGGTATCAGCCGATAACGAACGCGTTCGGCATACTCCGTGTAGCCTTGAAGATTGCCTCGTAGAAACCTCTCCTCGTCCAAGAGCCGCCAGATGAGAGCCGGGAGCACGACAACCAGAGCCAGGAGTCCCCACCATGAGCCCAGTGCCAGCGGGGTGCCGATGAACGAGAACAGCCCTCCTGCATACATCGGATGGCGCACGATCGCATACGGACCCGTGGAGATGACCGTCTGGCCTTCGGCAATCTGGATGGTCGCGGCACTGAAGGTGTTCTCGCGGAAGACGAGAAACATCATGCAGAACCACAGCGAGGTCAGGATGTCGCCCAGGATGACGGCGTAAATCGGGACCCTCGACCATCCGAACCGGTGGTCGACCGCCGGCACCACCATCGCGGCGATGAACCCGAGGGACGCGAGGAGCATGATGGCTCGTTGCGGCTTGCTCTTTTCTGCAGTCGGACCTCCTCTCATTCGACGCCTGAGGAGTGCAGGGTCGCGTCTCGCCAGGTAGAGAAGGATGGAGAACGACGCGGTGAAGTAGATGCTGACGTACACGCAGGCTTGCCAATAGTGAACCGTCCCCGCAGGAACAAACAACAGGAGCCCGATAACGAGGGTGACAACAAACAGACTGAGCCACGCTTTGGCATTGACGCTCATGGTGCAGCCGACGAGTCCATCATCGCATTCTCTCGGGAGTGTTTGTCAAAGGTGCGGCAGCAACAACGGGGCGTAGGTTCAGATCTTCACGCCTGCCGACAAATCGATCCGCGCCATGGGACCCCCGAGGGTGGCGGAGGGGCGTTGCTGCTCACAGTCGACACACTCGGACTTCCGCTCGAATCTCGATGTCGTTCTTCATCGGGACAGACCCGGCCCGCTGGCTGGACGCCGCAGTGTTTGGAGAGAGCTGCCGCGGACCAGGGGCGACCACTGGCCTATGCGACCGATGATCATGGGGCCCACCGCCTCACAATCCGGAGCTTCCGTGCTTCTCGCCCTCACAATCGCTGAACCAGGGTCCTCGCCGCCCTTTGGCTGAAGGCTGCGTGCTTCGACCTTTGAACATCGGACTGGCCGTCGATCCGTGATGCTCGGGCTGTCACGTGAGCGATGCCCAACTTCGTTGGGCTAGATGGCGTCTAAGGGTCTATGCGCTGCGCGCTGCTGCAAGCGTTGCTCGCCGGCGCGGGTGTCGTCTTCTCGGGAACGCTCGGCTTCACACAGGCCGGGTCCAGCGGCTCGGACCCCCACGGCGCCGTTCCGTCCGTGCAGGCGGTCCGCGT
This sequence comes from Acidobacteriota bacterium, assembly GCA_024641665.1. Classification (GTDB taxonomy): domain Bacteria; phylum Acidobacteriota; class Vicinamibacteria; order Vicinamibacterales; family JAHECP01; genus JAHECP01. Next base: position 55,848 of record JAHECP010000013.1, on the reverse strand, counting down.
CGCGCAGCCGCCGCGGATCGACGGGCGGCTCGACGATCAGGCCTGGAGCGCCGCGGCGCCGGCGGCCGAGTTCTTCCAGCGCGATCCAGACGAAGGCCAGCCCGCATCCGAGGGCACCGAACTGCGCATCGTGTTCGACGACGAGGCGATCTACGTCGGCGTACGGCTGTACGATCACGAGCCGCGCCGCATCGGACGCCGCCTGTCCCGCCGAGACACGACCGCGGACGCCGACCGGTTCACGATCTATCTCGACCCGCGCTACGATCACCTCACAGGCGCGCAGTTTCAGGTCAGCGCCGCCGGCTCGCTCGCCGACGCCATTATCTACAACGACTCCTGGACCGACAGTTCCTGGGACGCCGTGTGGGACGCGGCGGTGTTGATCGACGAGAAGGGCTGGACGGTGGAGATGCGGATCCCGCTGTCGCAGCTGCGGTTCTCCGGGACCGATCACGATGTGTGGGGCCTGAACGCCTCGCGGTTCATCCAACGGAAGAACGAGTCGGACTGGCTGGCACTCGTCCCGAAGAAGGAGAGTGGGCTCGCGTCGCGGATGGCCCACCTCACCGGGATGACGGGTCTCCATCCGGCGCGACGAGTGGAGCTGCTGCCGTACGCGGTCGCGCGCGGCGAGTTCGTCGCGCCCTCGTCACCCGGCGATCCGTTCAACGACGGGGCGCGGGCATTCGGCGGCCTGGGCGCCGATCTCAAGTACGGTCTCACGACGAGCCTGACGCTGGACGCGACGGTGAACCCCGATTTCGGTCAGGTGGAGGTGGACCCGGCGGTGGTCAACCTGACCGCTTTCGAAACCTACTTCGAGGAACGCCGGCCGTTCTTCATCGAAGGAGCGCAGATCTTCGACAACTTCGGGCGCGGCGGGGCGAACTCTTTCTGGGGCTTCAACAATTCCGAACCGACCCTCTTCTATTCCCGGCGGATCGGCCGGCCGCCGCAGGGCCCAGCCTCAGCGCAGTTCGTCGATCGGCCGCCGTCGTCGACCATCCTCGGCGCCGCGAAGCTGACGGGCAAGACGGCCAGCGGCTGGACCCTCGGGCTCCTTGAGGCGGTCGCGGACCGGGAGTACGCGCGGCTGTGGAACGACGGGCAGGGCAGCCGCGTGGAGGTCGAGCCGCTGACGAATTACTTCGTGGGCCGGGTCCAGCGCGAGATGGGCGCCGGCGGCTTCGGCGTGCTGGCCACCACCGTCGAGCGCGATCTCGGCACCTCCGAGCTCCGCGATCAGCTCGCCAGCCGCGCGGTGGTGATCGGCGGCGATGCGTACCGGTTTCTCGACGCGAAGCGCGACTGGGTCGTGACCGGCATGATGGCCGGCAGCCGCGTCAGCGGCGGGAGCGCCGCGCTCGACCGGGTGCAGCGTGCTCCGCAGCGGTACTTCCAGCGGCCGGACGCGTACCGCCTCGATCCGACTGCGACCAGCCTGTCAGGCTGGGCCGGACGCGTGAACCTGAATCGCAACAGCGGCCTCTGGCAGGTGAACGCCGCACTCTGGGGGGTCAGCCCGGGGTTCGAGTCGGGCGACCTCGGGTTCACCTGGAACGCCGGCATCGCCGGCGCGCATGGGGTCCTGCTGTGGCGCAAGCCGACGCCGGACCGCTTCACGCGCAGCCGAAACCTGTGGGTGGCCAAGTGGTGGACGTGGGACTTCGACCGGCGTGTGCAGGGCGATGGATGGAACGCGAGCGGCTACCTGGAGTTCCTCAACTACTGGACGCTGGGCGCCTCGGCCGGGCTTCACCGTCGGACGCTCGACAGCTGGTTGACTCGGGGTGGCCCGATCATGACGTCGCCAGCCGGGGGGAACGTCAGCCTCTATGGGTCGAGCGACTCGCGAAAGACGCTGTCGTTCGACGCCGGCGCGTCGTACTCATGGAACGAGTTCGGCGGGTGGGGCGTGTTCCCGTATCTGACGGTCTCCATCAAGCCGGTGCCATCGATCAGCGTGTCGGTCGGCCCGTCGCTGAGCCGCTCGCACTCGATCGCCCAGTACGTGCAGACGGTGACCGACGCGACGGCGACGGACACCTACGGCGCGCGCTACGTCTTCTCCGACCTGGATCGGACGGAGCTCTCGATGTCCACACGGGTCAACTGGGTGCTGACGCCGCGCGTCTCGCTGCAGGTCTACGCGCAGCCGCTGCTTGCCGCGGGAGACTATTGGGGTTTCAAGCACCTGGCGCGACCCGCCACCTTCGACTTTCTCCGGTATGGCGACCACGGCAGCACCATTGCTTTCGACCCGGCCGTCGGAACCTACCGCATCGATCCAGATGGCGCGGGCGCTGCGCCCGCCTTCACCCTCACGAACCCGGACTTCAACTTCAAATCCTTGCGCCTCAACGCCATCTTCCGCTGGGAGTGGCGTCCTGGCTCCACGCTCTACCTCGTCTGGACCGAGCAGCGGGAGGACAACTCCCATCCAGGCGACTTCTCGCTGGGCCGTGACACACGCGCGCTGTTCGGCGCGCCCGCCGATGACGTCCTTCTGGTGAAGGTATCGTACTGGATCGGTCGGTAGCACGACGGACACCTTCCACGCACCGCATCGGCGCTGCGGGGAAGGCGGTCGTCTACCGATGGGAGTCAAGAAAGAGGGCCTTCTAAGCCGAGGGTCGCAGGTTCGAGTCCTGCCGGGCGCGCCATTTCCTAAAGAATTAGCGAGTTTTGCCCGCTAGGAGACCTGCCGGCGAACACTAGTCGAAAAAGGTGATCAGTCTGGCGAGCTTGCGCCAACATCGCGCGATTCAGCGATCGTCGGAATTGCTGAGTGTTTCGCAATGACGCGATTTCGGTCGCACTCGGAATCGCGTCGAAATCGCTCGTGATCACCGGCCACCCATGCCGGAGGTCGCTTGCTGCGCGCGCCACGGCATCACGGACGGACGTGCTGAGCGGCGGCGTGCGGATGATCCCGATCAAGACGCCCAAGGGCACGTTCCGCGTCTGGACCGAGCGGACCGGCAACGACCCGCGCATCAAGGTGCTGCTGCTCCGCGGCGGGCCGGGGATGACGCACGAGTACTTCGAGGCGTTCGACAGCTGGTTCCCGGGCGTGGGCATCGAGTACTACTACTACGACCAGCTGGGGTTCTTCTACAGCGATCACCCCGAAGACGACGACCTGTGGACGGTGCCGGGGTTCGTGGAGGAGGTGGAGCAGGAACGCCAGGCTCGGCCTCGACAAAGGACAACTTCTATCTGCTCGGCCACTCCTGGGGCGTTCGACGAATCCGCCGGGCCATCAGCACCACCGGCGCAGCCATGAGCGCAAACGCCAGCCAGAACACGGGCCAGTTGAAGGTCTGCGGCAACGTCTTCGTCACATCCAGTCCCTGGCTGAGCGCGCGAAGCGAATCAGCCATGAACGCGTACAGCGCGAGTGCGATACCGAACCAGGACAGGCGCCACGACATGCGCGCAACGGAGGTCCCGGCTGTTGGAACGGACGGCCGGCTCGCCAACGTGCCTCCCGCAATCAGCAGCAAAGCGATGCAGACAGGCGCCAGCACCGGTCCCCACCACGGTAGCGGAAGGAGAAACAGCACGTCCCAATCGAGCAGGGATCGCGGCCAGCCATCGATCATGCGCAGAAACACGTAATAGAAGATGTCCCACGCACCGAACGCGACCGCGGCGTAGCCCAACCGCGTTGCCTTTGTTCGTCCGGCCAGCAGTCCGACGGCAGCCAGCATGACGAGGGTTGCCAGCTCGCGCACGAGCTCGACCTGACCCAGCACGCCCCGAATCGGCAAGGGATTCGCCTGATACGGGTCGACCCGATCGACCAGGACGCGCAGGTAGTGCACGGCAGCGGCCTCGACCCACGCCATCGCAACGGCGAACACGAAGACGAGAAGCCAGGTCGTGCGCTCGCGCGGGAGGCGCATCATCGGCCCCCGGCAGCGGCCGGCGCGCGGCTCTTCTCGGGGGCCGCAAGCCGACGGATTCGCTGTTCGACGCGATCGACCATCACGTCCGGTGTGGACGTGCCGGCAGTCACGCCGACCGTGCCGGCGCCACGGAACCACTCCAAACACAGATCCGACTCGGTCTGAACGTGATGAACACGCGAACAGTGGCGCCTGCAGGTCTGCACGAGTTCACGGGTGTTGTTGCTGTTCGCGCCGCCGATCACGACGACGACGTCACAACGGCTGGCAAGTTCGAGGGCGGCCTTCTGGCGCTGTTTGGTCGGTAGACAGACCGTATCGACGAGACGGACGTGTGACCGGGGGAACCGCCGGCGGATCAGCGCCACGAGCCGGTGTACCCGCTCGATCGGCTGTGTGGTTTGGGCGGCCACGCCAATGCGCGGATGGTACGCGAGCGCCTCCACATCGGCCTGGTCCAGCACGACGTCGAACTCGTCGAGGTCCTCGGTCAGTCCGCGCACTTCCACGTGGGTGCGCTGGCCGATGATGACGGGGTGATAGCCGTCACGCCGCAGGGCCTTGATGGCGCGGTGCGCGACGTGCACGAGCGGACAGGTCGCCTCGACGACGTCGAGGCCGCGAGCGCGGGTGCCGGCGAGCTTGCGTTCCGAGGCGCCGTGCGCCGTCACCATCACGGTGCGCGTCTCCACGTCGGCCGGGTCGGCAGCGACGGCGATGCCCCGGGCCCGCAGGTCGGCGAGCACCGCCTCGTTGTGCACCAGGTCGCCGAGGACGGTCAGCGGCGCGGTGTCGGCGTGTTCGACGGCGAGGGCGATGGCGTCGCGGACACCGAAGCACATGCCCAGATGGCTGGCGCGAAGGATCTTCATGGCGTAGAAGGAGGCTTAGTTGGCATTGACGAGTACTTTGCAATGCAAAGTAACACAGCGGCCGGATGCCTGTCAAACCCGCGGCGTGCCTCGATCCGCCGACGCCCGAACCAGGAAGGGGTTAGGCGCCCCCGGGCGCGCCATTCCCTAAAGAATTCGCGAGTTTTGCCCGCCAGGAAACCTGCCGGCGAACACAAATCGAAAGAAGTGATCAGTCTGGCGAGCTTGCGCCAACATCGCGCGATTCAGCGATCGTCGGAATTGCCGAGTGTTTCGCGACGACGCGATTTCGGTCGCGCTCGGAATCGCTTCGAACTGGCTCGTGATCACCGGCCATCTACACCGGAGGTCGCTTGCCTCGGCGCACGGCGAATGGCACTGTGAAGCCGTGAACGAGTTGCGCCAATTGCGCCGCGACGCGGATCTCTCACAGCGGTCGTGCCGTGCCGCTTGTAGTCATGCGTCCGCCGTTCGACCTGTCCCGGCCGCATCGGCAGCAGCGGTTGCGTGCGGTCCAGCGCCTGAATCTGCGCTTTTTCATCGAGGCACAGGACGACCGCGTGGTCCGGCGGATTCATATACAACCCGACGATATCGCGCACCTTCTCGATCAGCAGCGGGTCGTTCGACAGCTTGAAGGTCTCACTGCGGTGCGGCTGCAGACCGAAGGCGCGCCAGATGCGGTTCACCGTCATGCGGCTCATGCCGCTGGCCTTCGCCATGTCGCGCACGCTCCAGTGCGTGGCCCCGCGTGGGGTCGTTTCCAGGGTACGAATAATCACCTGCTCGACTTGCTCGTCGGTGATCCGACGCGGCGTCCCCGGCCGCGGTTCGTCGAACAGGCCGTCCAGCCGGTCACGCAGGAACCGCGCGCGCCACATGCACACCGTCGTGGGCGACACGTGCAGCCGCCTCGCGACGGTCGTGGTCGCACGCCCCTCGGCACACGCGAGAATAATGCGCGCGCGACGTGCCACATGCGGCGCACTCCGCGATCGGTGGGCCAACGAGTCGAGTCGTTGCCGTTCGTGGGCCGTCAGCATCAACGAGATCTTCGGGCGTCCTGTGCGCATGCTCGCCTCCTTATAGAGCCATACGCCCAGGCCGCCTTATTTATTTCAGTTACGTCCGGGACACTACACTAGGTGACGTTGACACGTATACTAGAATACGTATACTTATATAAATGGCGAGTATCGCCAGCCCTCGGCAGGTGACGTGGATCGGGTCGTCGCGTGTGGATCTCAAGCGGTTTCCACAGCCGGTGCGCTGTGATGTCGGCCAGGCGCTCTACGTGGCCCAGCGCGGCGAAACCGACCCGGCGGCGAAACCTCCACGCGTTCCAAAAGAAGTCGAAGAGCGGCGTCGCCACCCCAAAGTCCGAGATCGACCTGATTCGCCGCCGACTGGCCGAAGCCGAGCGGCTTCATCGAGAAAGGCAGTGTTGACATGCCCCGCAAGAAGGCGACGATCGATTACGAGGATGGTAGCACCAACGTTTTCGCGGACCTGGGGCTCCCCCGTCCCGAACAGGAGTTGCTGAAGGCCCGCCTGACGCTCCAGATTTATCGAATCATCAAAGAGCGCCATCTCACGCAAGCGCAGGCTGGCGAGATCCTCGGTATCAAGCAGCCTCACGTATCGCTCCTGATGCGCAACCGGTCCGGGAATTTCTCGGTGGCACGGTTGATGGACTTCCTGACTGCGCTCGGCCATGACGTGGAGATCCGGGTCAGACGGACGCGCAAGCCGCACGGCGAAGTGTCGGTGGTTGTGGCCGCCTGAGCGACGCGGCGCACGTCGCAAGCTGGCCGGCGGTCGACTCCCACAAGCGGTTGAACGGCCTAGACTTGGCAACGGCCCGAGACAGTGCGCCCGTAGCTCAGTTGGGTAGAGCTCGGCGTGATCACTGAGCTTCTAAGCCCGAGGGTCGCAGGTTCGAGTCCTGGCAAGCCGCGCCGAAGCTCCGACCTGCCCGCCGTAGCGCCGAGGCGCGAAGGCAGAAGGAGCGAAGGCGGGCCGGGCGCGCCAGTACGGGGGACGGGAGCCTCCCGGATCGCCATGAGGCTCCCGTCCCCCCTGTTCGCTACCCCCGGCCGTCCTGCGGGGAAGCGCCGCGACTCGCTGCGCCTTGCCTCGCCGAAGCGCCGCCACGACTGCCTGGCGTCTACGTCTGGCGCAGCGGATGGCCATCTGGAGCCGTGAACGAACTGCGCCTGCTTCGCCCTTTGCTGTCTGGTAAGCTGGAGCAACCTGGTTATTCTGAAAAGCACATGCCGCATCCGCACGCCGCTCTCGGCCCCGAGCCGGGCTATCGCTACCCGCGGGCCCCGCGCCGCGTCTATTGGGAACTGACCCGCGCCTGCGGGCTCGCCTGTCAACACTGCCGGGCGGGAGCGATCAAGGAGCGCTCGCCGGACGAGCTGTCGCGCGACGAGGTGTTCGGCGTGCTCCGCGCGCTCGCTCGGGCCGAGCCCACCCCGGTGGTCGTGTTGACCGGCGGCGACCCGCTCGAACGCCCGGACTTCTTCGAGATCATGGACCTGGCCAAGAGCCTCCGGCTGCACGTCGACGTGGCGCCGAGCGTGACGCCGAAGCTGACACGCGACGCGGTCTTCCAGCTGAAGGATCACGGCGTCGGAGCCATGTCGCTCAGTCTCGATGGATCGGACGTACGTCGTCACGACGACCTCCGGGGCATTCCCGGCTGCTTCGATCGCACGCTCGAGGCGGCCGCGTACGTCGCGGAGGCGCAGATCCCGCTGCAGGTCAACACGCTCGTCACTGCCGACACGCTCGACGACATGCCGGCGATTCACGAACGCGTCGGGAGCATGAACGCCAGACGCTGGAGCCTGTTCTTTCTGGTGACGACGGGGCGCGGAGCGCTGCTGCCTCAAATCGAACCCGGGCAGGCCGAAGCGTTGTTCGAGTGGCTGATCGAGATGGGCCCACGGTCGAGTTTCGTCATCGCCACGACCGAGGCGCCACAGTACCGCCGTGTGCTGGCCAAGAAGCAGCGTGGCGGGGGCGCGCCGCGAGTGCCTGGTGCCGGTATGCGCGACGGCAACGGCATCATGTTCATCTCGCATCGAGGCGACATCATGCCCTCGGGCTTCCTGCCGTTGAGCGCCGGCTCAGTTCGTGACCATGACCCGCTCACGGTCTATCGGGAGTCGAAGCTGTTCACGAGCCTTCGCGACACGGCGTCCTTCGGCGGACGGTGCGGCGCGTGCGACGTGAAGGACCTGTGCGGCGGCTCGCGCGGGCGGGCGTTCGCGGCCACCGGAGACCCCTTGGCCGAGGACCCGCTCTGCCTGTATCAGCCGCCGGTATGAGCCGGGCGAAATGCCGGCCCGGCGCCCGCAAGTACGGTGAACAGCGGAACTCTCAGGGACCTCACTGTGCCGGGTGATGACGCGGCTTCGACGCAGTGACGGCTTCCACCCGCCGCGGCGAATGCTTCCGTCAGCTTCCCCGTCGAGTAGACACTGCCAGGAGAGACTGGCCGGCTGATGCGGACCTCCGCTGATGCCCCGCCGGCCCGGCGGCGCGTAAGGCCGATCGCTCGGTCCCCACCGGCTGCAGATCGTACAGGGGAACGTCGGGATCGATCGCCCGGACGTCCTCGCGACAAGCGGCGACAAACGCCAGGCTCGCTCGTTGCGCCCGAATGACGATGGCGGCCTCGCGGCCGGCCGCGCCGTCAACGGCCGTGAACGCCCGGCCGCGCAGCAGGCCGACATCGAGCGTCTCGAAGTACCGCGGACCGATCGAGACTACGGAGACGAGCGGTCGTGAGTCCCGGACCGGCCCGTCGCCCTCCATCGTCAGCTGCATCCGCCCCGGGTCGATCGTCTTCCGGCCGGAAGTCGCGTCCCAGCACCGGCTGCTCGCCCAGCAGCGAGAACGCGTTGGCCGTGAGGAACGTGCCGCTGAACCGATCGGGGGCACGGTCGTCGTCTGCGAGGTTCATCGACGCGTTGTGCCACGCGGCGAGGCCGGAGAAGCCCGTGCGGCCGTCCTGCCATTCGCGGAACAGCTCGTACGGCGGGTCGCGGCGATCGCCGTGAGCGTCCGCGCCGAGCACGGTCAAGATCCGACGAGGCTCCGCGAACCTGTGGCGGCGAGTCGTGCTCCCGCCAAAGGAGCTGGCAACGTAGCCCTTCACCGCGCAAGCACCGCCGACGTCTCCCCCGGAAGACACCGCCCGTTGGCGCCGCCGACCCTCGTCTTCGCACTCGAGGATTGCGGGGATTCCACTCCACCGCACCCTTCGACCCGCGCCCCTGAATCACCTGCCAGACGATCTGCGTCTAAGGTTAACGGCTTCGACGTCCCACAACTTGGCGACCCTGCAATATCCGCACCGCTCATTCGTCTACAGGTGTAGACGAAGGGCGCGGCGAGCCCAAGAGGCCGTGGAGCGGTCTCAGGAAAGGTGAGCGGACATGGAGACGCTGTGGCAGGACACGCGGTTCGCGCTCCGGACGATGGGGAAGAACCCGGGCTTCACGGCCGTCGCGGTTCTGTCGCTCGCGCTCGGCGTCGGCGCGAACACCACGATCTTCACGCTGCTCAACGCGGCCTTCCTCGCTCCGCTGCCGGTCGAGCGGCCGTCGGAGCTCGTCGCGGTCTACACGACCGACCAGGCGAACATCGGCGGGCTCGGCAACCTGCTGCCGATGTCGTATCCCAATCTGAAGGACATGCGGCAGCAGAACGAGTACCTGCGGGACGTGGCGGGCTACTCCTTCCCGACGCCCGTGAGCGTCATCACGGCCGGCGCACCGCAGCAGGCGTTTGCCGAGCTCGTCACCGGCAATTACTTTTCGGTGCTCGGCGTCAAAGCGGCGAAGGGCCGAGTGTTCGGGGCCGACGAAGACACGAAGCCCGGTGACTCGCCCATCGTCGTGTTGAGCTACGGCTTCTGGCACCGGCGCCTTGGCGGCGATCCGGCGGCCGTCGGCAGGGTCATGACGCTGAACGGCGGCGGGTTCACGGTGATCGGCATCGCGCCCGAGGGATTCAAGGGTGTCAACTCGCTCATCAGTCCCGACATGTGGGTGCCGTCGATGATGTACGCGCAGGTGCTGCCGTCGCAGCAGCGCACGTGGATCGACGAGCGGCGCGCGCTGATGTTCTTCGCCGCGGGCCGGCTGAAGCCGGGCGCCACCATCGGGCAGGCGGAAGCGAACCTGAAGTCGGTTGCGAGCGCGCTGGAGCGCGAGTACCCCGCGCCCAACAAGGGCCGAAGCGTCGCGCTCCGTCCGCTCGTGCAGGCGACGATCTTTCCAGGGCTCCGCGAGATCTTCATCCTCGGCGGCGCGGTGATGATGACGATTGTCGTGCTCGTGCTGTTGATCGCCTGCTCGAACGTGGCGAATCTTCTCATGGCGCGCGCGCTGGCCCGTCGCCAGGAAATCGCCGTTCGTGTCGCGCTCGGTGCCGGCCGGTCGAGGCTCTTCCGACAGCTGTTGACCGAGAGCGTCGTCCTGGCGGCGCTCGGCGGCGTGCTCGGCGTTGGCGTCGCCCTCGTCGCACGGGACGGGATCTGGTCGCTGCGTCCGCCGTTTCTCGCCGACAACTTCGTCGACCTGACCCTGGACGCGCGCGTGCTCGTGTTCACGGCGATCGTGTCGCTGGTGACCGGCGTTGTCTTCGGCGCGGTGCCGGCGCTGCAGGCGTCGCGGCCCGATGTCGTCGACGCGCTGAAGGAAGAAACGTCGGGCGCCGGCACCAGCCACCGGCGCGCGGCGCTCAGTCGGGCGCTGGTCGTCGCGCAGATCGCGTTGTCGGTCGTCGCGCTGGTGGCCGCGGGGCTGTTCCTGCGGAGTCTGGAGCGCGCCAACCAGATCGACCCGGGATTCGATGTCGAGCACGTCGGCGCCGTCGTCGTGAATCCCGGTCAGGCTGGCTACGATGGCCCGCGCGCGCGCCTGTTCTTCCGTGCCGTTCACGAGCGCGTCGCGTCGGTGCCGGGCGTGCAGTCGACGGCCTGGGCGAGCGCGGCGCCGCTCACGGGCTCGCTGTTCAAGACCATCGTCAAGGAGGGCGACAATCCCGAGTCGACAACCGCCCGAGCCATCGCCGCAGCCATCGTGACGACCCCGGGCTATTTCCCGACGCTCGGCATTCCTCTGCTGCAGGGCCGCGACTTCACCGAGAGCGATCGAGAGTCGACGATGCGCGTGGCGGTGGTCAACCAGGTGCTGGCCGATCGCCTCTGGCCGCACGACGATCCGATCGGCAAGCGTTTTCGTTTCTTCACGGATACGGCGTACCGCGAGGTGATCGGGGTGGCGAAGACGAGCAAATACACCACCCTCGGCGAGGATCCGCAGCCGGCCGCCTACACGCCGCTCGAGCAGGATCCCAGCGACACGATGGTCCTGTTCGTCAGGACGGGCGGAGAGCCCGCCGCGGCGCTCGGCACGGCACAGCGGGAGATCCGGACGCTCGATTCACACGTGCCGCTCAACAACCCGTACACCATGCGCGAGATCCTGAACCAGTCGCTGTGGCCCGCTCGTCTGGCCGCGATCCTGTTGGGCGCGCTCGGATTCCTGGCGCTGACGCTGGCCTCGGTCGGGCTGTACGGGGTCATGGCCTACTCGGTCACTCAACGCACGCGTGAGATCGGCGTACGCATGGCGCTGGGCGCCGACAGGTCGCAGGTGCTCACGATGGTTCTGCGTCAGGCGATGATCCTCGTCGCCATCGGCCTGGCGATTGGCGTGACGGGCGCTGTGGCGCTCGCCCGCGTGGTTGCGCGTCTGCTGTTCGGCATGAGCGCGACGGACCCGGCGACATTCGGTGGCGTGTGCCTGATTCTCGCTGTCGTCGCGATGCTCGCGAGCTGCGTCCCGGCGTGGCGGGCGAGCCGGCTCGACCCGCTGCGCACGCTCCGATAGTCGGTTCCGTTGACCCGGCGCTGCTGTCGGACGAGCTGAGCGACCTCCTGTCGCAGACGGCGCGCGCCGGGGACGGTAGCCCAAGAGGTTCACTCGAAGAGCGTGACCGCCGCCCTATGTGCCGGGCACCTGCCCGGCGTAGTGCACCCCTCAACCGTACGGCCGGCTGGTCGGTACGCTCACGGGCTTGCCGGCCATCGCCTCGGTCAGCGCCGCCGACACATAGTTGGTGGCGGTCGCGATGTCGGCCGGATCCCGCGTGGGCTTGTCGTCGATCGCCCCGTCATAGACGATCACGCCATCCGGGTCGATGACGAACATGTGCGGCGTGGTCTTGGCCTCGTACAGATGTCCCACCGCGCCGCTCCCATCCAACAGCACAGCCGTCGGCGCCGCCTGCTGCTCCTTCACATAGGCGATCGACTGCTCGGGCGTGACGTAGCCGGCCTTGCCCGGTCCGGAGGAGACGATGGTCAGCCAGACGACGCCCTTGGCGGTCCACTCCTTCTGGAGCTTCTGCATGTTGCCGCTGCCGTAGTGCTTGGCGACGTAGGGGCAGTCCCTGTTGTGCCACTCGAGCACGATCCACTTGCCCTTGTAGCTGGCGAGGCTGTGCTCCTGGCCCTCGTTGTCGGTCGCGGTGAACGCCGGCGCGGGCTTGCCGGCCTGCGCCAGCACGACCGCGGGCCTTCCGGCCAGCACGACGAGGCCGAGCGCGAACGCGACGATCCAGGCGCGCTTCATCGACGGCTCCCTTCCTTCTCTGTCAGTTTCCACCCTGGGCGACAGGGGCGGCGACGACGAACGTCCTCCCGTCCGACAGCCGGACGACTCCTCGCAGCGTGGCGGGCGCCGCGATCAGCTGATTGGATTTCCGGAGCGTGAAGCGGAGGCCCCGGTCGAGCGGCGTCACCCGTTGCGGCGCCGAGTCGTTGATCTGGCTCACCTCCAGCGGGAAGAACACGCCTTCGCGCTCGGACCTGCCGGTCTCGATCGATACGACGAAGAAGTCGCCCTCCGCCCGTGCGCGGGCCTTCCAGCCGGCCGGCGCCTCGCGCGGCACCCGCGCGCGAGCCCGGGCGATGAGCGCGGCCGACGGTCCGGGGCGGCTCGACGGCTCGACGGGCAGCGGCAGCTCCAGGTCCGCCTGGCCGGGTACGCACACCTCCTGACACACCAGCCACTTCACCCCCGCGCCGAGGACCATCGTCTCGCCGGCCTTCAGCCTGGCGGGTGCGCGGAGCTCGGTCGCGAGCACGACGTCTCCGTCGTAGCCGTAGTTGACGAGCGACGACACGGGAATGCGTTCTGGGGCGGGCCATTCGATCGGGCCCGCGGCCACGCCGGGCGGCAGGCGCCAGGCGATCGTCGGCGGGCTGCCCGAGTCGCCGGGATTCAGCCAGTAGATGTGCCAGCCGGGCTCGAGCACGAACCGCACCCCGAGCCAGACGCTCCTGCCCGGCACGATCGCGTCACGCTCGGCGATGAGCTGGACCGTCGTGTGCAGGGCGCGGACCTGGTCGCGCGGTGTCGCGTCGGCGCGGGCCGCCAGCGACATTGTCAGGAGGGCAGTGAGGAGGCCGATGCCGATTCGTGGGTATCGCATGGTCAGGCTCTGCGAACCGCGACAGCATCACGTCGGCGACCACCATAGCACAGCGCACGGAGGCTGGCCACAGGCGGGTCCGCAAGGGCGTCCAACTCCGGACGGCTGAGTCAGCAGGGTTTCGGACCGCCTCCGGGCCTGCTCGGCGCGACGAGCTTCACCGGCAGAAGACCTGCGCCCGTTGACGGCACCAGGCGCGATCTGGCCGCGATCCGATTGACTTGTTCCGGAGTCCAGCATACGCTGCGCCACGCACCATGGAATCGACCGGCACGATTCGCGAAGCCAAGAAGGGCACCGCGGAACTGCCCTGACCTTCAACTTCGCCTCGCTGTACGCCACGCTCTACGAGCTCGAAGGGCGCAGGTGGATCCAGCGCCGCCGGGTGAGGAAGCCCGGACGGCGCCGGCGCCGCTGCGACCGGATCACGGCCGAAGGCCGCGAAGTCCCGGCGGCGCAGCGAAAGCAGTGGCCCGTTCACGATTGTCGGCGTCATGCCCCCGGGCTTCTTCGGCGCGGACGTCGGCACGATGGCCGACGTGTTCCTTCCGATCGGCGCCGAACCGCTGATTCGGGGCCGCGACAGCGCACTGGATCGCTCGAGCACGTCCTGGCTGCTGGTGATGGCCCGCCTGAAGGACGGGCAGACGATCGCGTCGGCCGAGCAGGCGCTGCGGAGCATCCAGCCGCAGTTCCGGGACGCGACGATGCCGGACGACGCGGGCGCCGAGAGGCGGGCGCGCTACCTCGCGACGCCGTTCAGGAGGACCACGTCGGCGATGGAGAAGACGGCGACGTTCGCCGCGATCCCCAGGGCGAGTACGCCAAGCGCCGTCAACGTGAACGCGCGCGCCCGGCTGAATTTGCGGAGAGCAAACTTGACGTCGTACGCGATCTGCTCGACATAGCGCCGGAACCCACGAGGGTCGTATCGACGGTCACGTTCAGTCTCTCGCATACGCCACGCCCTTCGCTTCAGGTCGTCCGCGACCCCGTTATGGGACGCACGACGGTAAGCAGCCGCGCCGGCGAGTACGCGCACGGACTCGCTGAGGAGCCAGCGCCGTGCCGCCTTCGTGCTGTCGGCTGGAGTAGAGATCCGTCGACAGGTACTTCAGGCTCGACCGCGTCGCGACACCCCACACGCCAACACGAGCCCCGCGAGGTTCGCGCACGCGATCAGCAGCACCAGCAGACCCATCGCGCTCAGCACGATCAGGGTCGGCAGCATGTAGGTCTGGGCCCCGGTCGGGGATTGCCAGAACGGTGCGACTCTCAGCTGCTCCGCGGCGTCCGTGGGCGGCCGCTCAGGCGCGAGCGCGGCCCAGAGCGCATCGGTCTGCGAGGCGGCGTTCGCGAGGGTCGTGCCTGGCCGCAGGGAGCCGTGCGGAAACAGGACGCCCGCGCGCCGGTCGGCGAGGATGCCTGACGGCGTGGTCTGCTGGCTTCCGAAGCTGATGCCGAGCTGCGGCGCCGTCACATGACGGCGAGCCGGGCCGACCCATCGACCCCCGCGAGCGGGCTGAGCGCTGGAGAGTCCGGAGGATCAACATGTCGAGGGTGCCGTGCAGGAGGTCCGTGCGCGCGTCCGGTCGTAAGAGTGCAGCAGGCGCGCCGAAATCGGCTCGGCGGATTGGCGCGGCCGGGGAGGCCGTCGGGTACCGCCTCGCGACTCCGTCTCGGGCATCCGCGTGACCTTCACGTAGTTGTCGGTATCGAGATAGGTACGCGCCGCCTGCTGAATCGCCTCGCCCGTCAGTGCCGCGATCCGGTCCGGCAGATGGTCAACCGCCGCCACGTCCGCGGCGTCGCCGTCCTCGTACCGGCGTGAGATCTGGTTGAGGAGATAGCGGTTGTCCTGGCTGTTCTTCTCGAACTCCCTTAGGAGGCCCTCGCGGATCAGGGCCGCCTGGTCCGGCGAGAGCCGCGTGGCCTTGACGGCCCGGATCTCGTCGAAGACACGCCGCACGAGCGTGGCCGTGCGTGCGGGGTCGCAGGTCCAGTCGATCCGCACACTGTATTCCGGACGGGGAAGCTTCTCCGTGTCCGGCGTCGCGGTGATGCTGTAGGTCCCCCCGAGCTCCTGCCGGATCGCCTCGAGCAGCCGCGACTGCAGCACGAGGGTCATCGTCCGAAGCGCCAGCCTGTGCGCATCGTCGTACTCGAACGGCCCGGTGAAGACGATCGCCACTTCGCTCTTCGGCGCGATGCCCTTCTGGACCGGCCGTTCGACGACCCCGGAGGGCGGGGTGATGCCGAGGTCGCGCCAGGTTTCATGCGCGTGGGTCGCCGGCAGGCTGGCGATGTAGGTCTCCGCGAGCGGCTTGATGGTCTCCGGCGTGAAGCTGCCGACGAAGACGAACGTGAAGTTGCTGGCGTCCGCGAAGCGCGCCTTGTAGAACGCCAGCGACTTCGCGAGATCCCACTGGTCCACGGTCCCGGGCGTCTCGGGCTGCCGCCGGGGGCTGTTCTGGCTGAGGATGGCATCGATGGCCTGGTTGAACACGACGTCCGGACTCGCCATCTGGTTCGCCAGCACCCCCCTGGCCTGCGCCGCCATGGCGTCGAACGCGGTCGGATCGGCCCGCGGCTGCGTGAATCGCAGATAGAGGAGCTGGAACATCGTGTCGAGATCCTGTGGCGTGCTCCCGCCCCTCATCCCTTCGTCGAGTTCGTCGATGAACGGCCTGACGGCCACCGCCTTGCCGGCGAGGATCTTGTCGAGCATCACCGCGCTGAACCGCCCGACGCCCCCCGCGGGGACGACAGCGTCCGCGACGCGGGCGGGGATGAAATCGTCGTCGGTCGCCAGCGACGTCCCCCCCGGCGCGAAGGCGCGGAACAGGATCTGATCTTCCCTCAGCGTGGTCGGTTTGAGCACGACGGTCGCGCCGTTCGACAGCGTCCACTCGGTGATCCCGGCCTCCGGGCGGAGCGTGGTCTTCACGATCGTGCCGCGTGGGGGCGGCGCGTCCATGAGCGCCTGCCCCGCCGCGGCGTCCACATAGGGCTCGAGCCGCTTCGCCGAGGCGGCCTTGATGACCGCCGCGAGCTGCGTCTGATCGGGCAGGACGATGCCGGCCGCTTCCGGCGCGGACACGACCACGAGCCGGTTCTGATCGGGGAACCAGTCCCCGGCGAGCGCGTTGACGTCGCCGAGCGTGACGCCCGGGAGGAACCGCCGGTGGAACGCGAGCTCCTGCCAGATCGTGGGCAGCGCTTCTCCCTCGAGAAAGTTCCGCGTGTACTCGTCGGCTCGGCTCGCGGACTCACGGTCCGGGCTCTCCGTCACCACGCGCTCGAAGCCGCGCATCATCGCCTCCTTCGCGCGGGCGAGCTCGGTCGCGGTGAAGCCGAAGCGTGCGACCCGCTCGAGCTCGGTCGCGAGCGCGTCGAGACCGCGCGCCACGCCGTCGCTCGCGACGAGCGCCTGGAGAATCGCCTCGTCCTTCGTCCTGGGCGCCGGGAACAGCCCGCGATCCGCGGCCGCGTCGAGAAAAGGCGGATTCGCGCTCTGGCTGAGCTCGTCGAGCCTGGCGCCGAGCATGCCGGCGAACAACTGGTCGAGCATGATCTCGCGATAGCCGCCGACCGACCCCTGGTTGCGCGCCGGTCGAAGGTCGCTGATCTGGACGGTGGTCGTGGTCGTTTCCTTGTCGGTGACGACGGCGTAGCGCGTGCCGGGATGGTCCGGCACGTCGAACGCGGGCCGCGGCCGCTCGGGCGAGGGCGAGGACAAGGACGAAAAATGCTCCTTGATCATGGCCACGACGGCCTCGCGATCGACATCGCCCACGACCATCACGGCCATCAGATCCGGACGGTACCAGTCGTGGTAGAACCGCGTCAGCTGCTCACGCTGAGCGTGCTCGATGACGTCGGGGTCGCCGATGGGCGGCCGATCCACGTAGCGCGATCCTTCCAGCTGCACGCGGCGGATCTTGTCCTCGGTCCGCTCGCCCGCGCCGAGGTGCATCCGCCATTCCGAGAGGACGATGCCGCGCTCGTGGTCGATGCCGCTCTGATCGAATGAGGCGCCCTGCGTCCAGTCCTGGAGGACGAGCAGCGCGCGGTCGAGCACGCCGGGCACGTCGGTCGGCACCCGCAGCGCGTACTGCGTGTCATCGTAGCTCGTCGCCGCATTCGCGTCCGGACCGATACTCAAGCCGAGCGACGACAGGAAGTCGGAGATGCCCTGCCCCGGAAAGTGCCGTGTGCCTTCGAACTCCATGTGCTCGACGAAGTGCGCCAGCCCTCGCTGGTCGTCGCCTTCCAGCACCGAACCGGCCTTGACGACGAGCCGCAACTCGGCCCGGTGGGCGGGTTTCCCGTTCGCGCGCACGTAGTAGCGCAAGCCGTTCGGCAGCGTGCCGACGACGACTTCCGGATCCACCGGCATCGGCTGCGAAAGGCCATAGGAGGCGACCGACGCCGCGGACGTCTCGTGCCCGGCGGGCGGCGTCTGTGCGGATGCAATCGGTCCCGCGACGGCGAGCACGCTGGCGAGCAGGCCGCACAGGGCGACGCGGAGGCGCAGGAAGCTCATACGTCCATTCTATCGGACACGCGCTCGGGTCCGTCTGATCGACTGTTCAAGGGAATCGGGAACGCGTGTCTCCGAGACACGACGGGCATCTTGCCAGGTGCGCCCTGCGGGTCTACCATGAGGTCTCCATGAACCGCTGCGCCGCAGTCTCCGTCCTGTGCCTGGCGATGTCAGTGGCCGCCGCGCGCGCCCGGGCGCAGGAGTGCAGGCCACAGGACCACCCGCTGACGCCCCGCACGAGAATCGCCAGTAGCACCACGTGAACCGTCCCGAGGGAACCGTTTCAAGGAGACTTCGATGACCCGTTCCACTGTACTGCTCTGTGCTGTGTTGCTGTTCGGCGCGGACGGACTGGGCGCTCAGGCGCCCGCGACGCCCCCGACGGGCAAGAAGGTGTTCGGCCCGGCGGTGGTCACCGAGCCCTGGGAAAGCCTCGTGTTCACCGAGGCGGTGCCTCACTCGGACATCCCCGTCGACATCACGCTGCTCGAGACGGTCGACGGGCTGTTCACGCCCATCGGGATCCGCCATCCCAAGGGGAACGGACCGTTCCCGGCCGTGCTCTTCTTCAGCGGGAACGGCGGGGCGGGGCTCGCGCAGGTCCGCGATTACATCGACAACTACGCGTACACCATGGAGCGGTTTCTGGCGGAGGGCTACGCGGTGGCCTGGATACAGTACCGCGCAGAGGCCTGGTACGCCTGGCCCGACCTGCTGCCGCTGCGGGTCGGCAAGCAGCAGGCAAACCAGCTGATGAACCGGCCGCCGCTCGAGGTCGACGATCTCGCCGCCATCGTCGAGTACGTGAAGCGGCTGCCGTACATCGATCCCGACCGTGTCGGGCTCTGCGGGAACAGTCACGCGGGCGGGATGATCCTGCGGGCCGGCAGTCAGGGGCTGGACGTGAGGGCGGCGATCGTCTCAGAGCCGGACGCGAGCGAGTTCCTCGGTCTGAAGAAAGAGTACTTCGCCGTCGACGAGCCGCTGTTCCGGACCATGGGGTCGGTGGCCCCGTACCTCGACAAGAAGACGGCCATGGAGCGATACCGCGGCATCACGTTCCCGATGCTGTTCCTGACCCGGCCCCAGGACGAGCTGCAGGGGCTGTTCGAGACGGCCTACGCGTGGGCGAAGGAAGCGGGGAAGACCGTCGAGCACGGCATCTACGATCACCCCGTCCACGGCTTTCTCGTGCGCGTCCCGAAGGATGAGAAGGGCGTCTACCATCCGGACGAGATACAGCTCAAGGCGATCCAGCAGGCGCTGACCTTCTTCGGGAAGTACATGCCGCCGAAGGGTTCTTGATCGATGGCCGGGCGACGGCTACTGCATTGCCGGACGTCGATGATCACGCTTTCCTGGCCGTGCCGGTGTCCTTGCCCGTCGTGGCTTCGATCGCCGCGACGGCGGCCTGGTGCCCCGCCACGACGTCGCGTTCCTCGCCGCCGAGGTAGATGCGGCCGAACGAGCCGAACGCGCGGACCTCGAGGATGTTGATGTTCGCGTGCTTCTCGGCCTCGTTCGCCGCGATCACGGCGTAGGCCGCCGGCTCCACCTCCAGCACGAAGAGGCTCTGCCGGGCGATCAGCAGATGCCCGTGGCGCATGCGGTTGATGAGCTGCGCGTGGTGCGGGTCGATGTTGTGGATCACCTGGCTCGAGAGGATGCGCGGCTTCCAGCGATCCTCCTCCTTCAGCCCCAGCGACTCGAGGATCGCCGCGCCCGCCGCGAGGACGTCGGCCTGGGACGGGGAGTGGACCTCGAGCAGCCCGTAGAGCCGCTCGATGATCTGCATCCCGGGCCGGACGTTGGTTGCCTTGACGGCGACGTCGGTGATGCGGTTGATCTCGATGCCCGGCGCGATTTCCACCCAGAGCGAGGCATCGCCCGGCAGGGGCAGGAATCCCTGCGCCACGGTCCCGAGGAACGCGGCGTGCTGGGGCTGGAGCGAATCGAGGAAGACGTAGGAGCGAAGATCGGCCAATGGCGAGGTCCCTCGAGAACCCCCATCCTGCCACGGTGGATCGTCGGCCGCAAGTCCCGCCGGTGGCTGCGGCGGCTCCCGGCCTCGCGGACCGCGGCGGGCGGCGGACATTCCACCGGTGCCCCGTTTCGCTGTACAACTGCACGTGATGGCCGTCTCCCTCGCCGACCTCCTCCCGGACGCGTCATGGGACCCGTCCAGCGACGTGCTCCTCGACCGCTTCCTCCAGTACACCGCCGGCCGGCGTCTCACGCTCTACCCGGCCCAGGACGAGGCAATCCTCGAGCTGCTCGACGGCAAGAACGTCGTCCTGAACACGCCGACCGGCTCCGGCAAGTCGCTCGTCGCGTCGGCGATGCTGTTCGCCGCGCTCGCGCGCGGGCAGCGGGCCGTCTACACGTGCCCCATCAAGGCGCTCGTCAACGAGAAGTGGATGGGGCTCTGCCGCGAGTTCGGCCCCGAGCAGGTGGGCCTCTCGACCGGCGACGCGACCGTCAACCGCGACGCGCCCATCCTCTGCTGCACCGCCGAGGTCCTCGCCAACATCGCGCTGCGCGAAGGCGCCGGCGCCGCCATCGACGACGTGGTGATGGACGAGTTCCACTACTACGCCGACCGCGACCGGGGCGTGGCGTGGCAGGTACCGCTCCTCACGATGCCGCAGGCGCGGTTCCTGCTGATGTCGGCGACGCTCGGCGACACGCGGTTCTTCGAGGACGCCGTCACGCGCCTCAACGGGCGCGCGACGGTCACGGTGAAGTCCGGCGATCGTCCCGTGCCCCTCGAGTACGCCTATTCGGAGATCCCGCTGGCGCACGTGATCGAGACGCTCGTGGACGAGGGAAAGACGCCCGCCTACGTCGTCCACTTCACGCAGGCGGACGCCGCGGGCAGCGCGCAGGACTTCACCAGCCTCAAGATCTGCACCAGGGAGGAAAAGGCCGAGATCGCAGCGCGGCTCGCCGACTTCGCGTTCAGCAGTCCGTACGGCGCCGACATCCGCAGGTGGCTCCGCCACGGCATCGGCCTGCACCACGCGGGGCTGCTGCCGAAGTACCGCGTGCTCGTCGAGCAGCTCGCGCAGGCGGGACTGCTGAAGGTGATCTGCGGGACCGACACGCTCGGCGCGGGCATCAACGTGCCCATCCGCACGGTCCTCTTCACGCGCCTGTGCAAGTTCGACGGCCAGAAGACGGCTCACCTGACCGCACGCGAGTTCCACCAGATCGCCGGGCGCGCCGGGCGCAAGGGATTCGACGACCGCGGCTTCGTCGTCGTCCAGGCGCCGGAGCACGTCATCGAGAACATCCGGCTGAGCGAGAAGGCGGCGCGCGACGGCAGGAAGGTCGTGAAGCGGAAGCCCCAGGAGCACAACTTCGTCAACTGGGACGCGAACACGTTCAAGCGGCTGGTCAACTCGCCGCCCGAGCAGCTGGTCTCGCGGTTCCAGGTGTCGCACGGGATGCTGCTGAACGTCTTGAGCCGGCACGGCGACGGCTGCCGCGCGATGCAGCGGCTCGTCCGCGACTGTCACGAGCCGGAGGCCGCGAAGCCGCCGCTCCGGCGCCGCGCGTGGCAGCTGTTCCGGGCGCTCGTCGCGCGCGGCATCGTGGAGTTCGTGCCGGGGACCGAGGCGGGCGCCAAGGTGCGCGTCAACGTCGACCTGCAGGACGACTTCTCGATGGACCAGACGTTGTCGCTGTACCTGCTGGAGACGCTCCCGCGGCTCGACCCCGAGTCGCCGGACTACGCGCTCGACGTGCTCACGCTGGTGGAGTCGATCCTCGAGAACCCCGAGCTGATTCTGAGAAAGCAGCTCGACCGCATCAAGGACCGCGCGGTCGCCGAGATGAAGGCGGACGGCATCGAGTACGAGCAGCGCATGGAGGAGCTCGAGAAGCTCGAATACCCCAAGCCGCTGCGCGACTTCGTCTACGAGACGTTCAACGCGTTCGCCGACCGGCACCCGTGGGTCGGCGAAGAGAACATCCGCCCCAAGTCGATCGCGCGCGAGATGTTCGAGAACTTCCGCTCGTTCGCCGAGTACGTGCTCGACTACGGGCTGCAGCGGTCCGAGGGTCTGCTGCTGCGCCACCTCAACAGCGTCTACAAGGTGCTCAGCCAGACCGTGCCCGACGGGGTGAAGACCGACGAGGTGCGCGAAATGGAGCTGTACCTCCGGACGCTCCTGCGCCAGGTCGACTCCAGCCTCGAGGACGAGTGGGAGCGGATGCGCGACCCCGACTACCGGCCGTTCGAGCCCGCGGCCCGACGCGGCGAGGCGCTGCGACCCCCCGGCGCCGAGACGGCCGCGCCGGACATCACGCGCGACGCGAAGGGGTTCACCGCTGCGATCCGGACGCGCGTCTTCACGTTCCTGCGTGCGTGGGCCATCGGCGACCACGCGGCCGCCCTCGACGCGCTCGACGATCCTCGGTTGGCCGAGACCGACGCCGACCGGTGGACGCCGGAGCGGCTCCGATCGGCCCTCGACGACTACCGCGTCGACCACGAGCGCGTCCGCCTCGATCCCGAGGCGCGCAACGTCCGGCACACACACGTCGATCCGTCCGACGACCGGCGCACGTGGCACGTGCAGCAGGTGCTCGTCGACCCCGAGCTGCGCAACGACTGGATGGCGGAGTTCGAGGTCGACCTGGCGGCCTCGCGCGAGGCGAACCAGCCGGTGCTGTGGCTGCGGGGGCTCGGGCCGATCGGGTAGTCCACGCGCGCACGTTGCCGGCTACGTCTTGCCAAGCGTACCAATCTCTCTTGAGTGAAGAAGCGCCGACACTCTCGAAGAAAGGCCTGGCTTCCGCAGCGCTGTGCCAATCCCCTGGCGCCGATAGGCGGGCGCCACAAACAGATACTGGACCTCGCCCGAACAGCCGTGTGGCGTTGTCCGATGCCCCGCGATATAGCCGGTAACCGTATCGTTGTGCAATGCCACATACCCAACCCGCGAGGGCAGAGCCTGCTGTGGATGGTGTTGACGGTCAAAGTAAGCCGCCATGCCCGTATTCCCAGACGGGCTGACGTGAAAAGGCCAGTAGTCAGGGCAAGGTCGAGAGCGGCCTCCACGACAACGCGATGCGGCGGAACGGCTTCGTGCGAAGTCGCCGCTCTCGATCCCAAGGAGGCCTCCCCTCAGTGCGGCCGGCCGCCAATCTCGCCGGATTCCCGGCAGGCGTGCCCGCGTGGACCGGCGATTCACAGGGCTTTTCGGCGGTTGGCGCGTGTGCCCGTTTCTTGCTGCTCGTGCCTGCAGGCGCCGGAGCACCGTCATGCCGATCTTTTCCGCGTGAGCGTTTGCATCCTGGCGTTCCTGGCCCTGGCGCGCAGGCCTGCTGCTGGCCGCGTCGGCCGTGGTGGCGGCCCAGGGCTCCATCCACTACCTCCAGGACTCGCTCGGCACCGCCACCGTCGCGATCTCGCCTGCCAACCGAACCCTTCACGCGCTCACCGCCGCCGATGCGGCCGCCCTCGAGCGCAACCTCGCACGCGTGCGGGATCTGCTGCTCGCGCAGCCCGTGTTCCATCCGTTGATCGGCGCGCGCGTGCGCGGCGACTTCAGGACCGATGAGCGGCGGGCGGACACCGCGAAGGCGCCGGTCCCGGCCCACGCGGCCCTCAATTTCCTTCCCGCCGTGCTCTACGCCAAGAGCGGGCCCGGGTGGGCGGTGGACACCTCCGATCAAGTGGTGGTGTACATCAACAATCCCACCGGCGGTCTCGAGCCGCTCAACGGCCTCCCGTCCGACGAACAGTACTTCTACGAACCCGCGCGGACCGGCGAGATGGATGGGTTCCCGGTCTTTCGCGGGTAGCTGGCCTGCGAGTACATCGTCCTGAGCCGGAGCGGGCGTCTGCCGTGGGGTGCCGGTGACGCGCGAAGAGTACGTGCAGACCTGGACGCGCATCTGGCAGGCGCGCGCGGACAGCTACGCGCTGGACACGATGTCCCCGAAGATTGTCGCGCGGCACAAGGAGGTGCTCGCCGCCATGTCGCCGGAGGAGCGCGCGATGCAGGCGCGGAGTTTCGGGACGGAAGACCCGTTCGCCCCGACCCTGGCGCCGCCGGGCAGCACCAAGGGCCATCCGCTCGTGAAGGCCGATCCGGCGTGGTTCGACGCGTCGGTGCCCCGCACCGCGGTTCAACTGATCGTCGTGAAGTTCTGGTACTCGGGCCAGCTCGATCCCGATCATCCCGGCCCTTCGGAGTGGGGTTCGGTGAGCCCGCTGCGCGTCTGGGAGACCCTGCACCACTCGAACTGGCGCGAGATCGGCGCCGCCCTCGAGGGCGGGCGACCGGCACCGGGGTCATGAGCCGCCTGCCCCCCTAGTCAACGCTCCATCCACAAAGGAGTTCATGTGAAGAAGGCGCTCCTGCTCGCCCTGCTGGCCCTGGCCCTCGTGCCGTGCGCCGCCGCTGCCCAACAGAAGGACGCGGGCGGCTGCACGGATCACCCGCTGTTCACGAGGATGCCCGGCTACTGGATCCATCACTGTTCCGCGAAACAGTTCGACGCGAAGACGATGCCCGTCGCCGATGGGACCGCCTCCATCGAAGGGCGCACGTGGGAGGGGACGTACTACCCGCAGGCGACGAACAAGGACAAGCCGAGCGAGATCCAGATCCTCCGCAACTTCGAGAACGCGGTCGCGAAGCTGGGCGGGACGATCCTGGCCACGTCGAAGAGCCGGAGAACGTTCAAGATCGCGAAGGACGGCCAGGAGTTCTGGGTCGAGCTCCGGACGGGGTTCACGGGCAAGTACGACCTGACGATCGTCGAAAAGGCCGCGATGAGCCAGGACGTCGTCGCGAACGCCGAGGTCTTCTCGAACGACCTGACCAGCACCGGCCACGCCGCCGTGTACGGGATTTACTTCGACACTGGAAAGTCAGACCTCAAGCCGGAGTCGGCGCAGGCGATTGGCGAGATCGCGAAGTTGCTCGCCGCGGACGCGAAGCTGAAGGTGTACGTCGTGGGCCACACCGACAACGTCGGTACGCTCGAGAGTAACATGCGTCTCTCGCAGGAGCGCGCCGAGGCCGTGGCGCAGGCGCTGGTGAAGACGCACGGAATCGCCGCCGCGCGGTTGAAGTCCTTCGGCGCCGGGCCCTATTCGCCGGTCGCGTCGAACGATACCGACGCGGGCCGCGCAAAGAACCGACGCGTCGAGCTCGTCAAGCAGTAGGCGTGCACCCCCGGCGGCGGGAATCGCGATGCTGGTGCGTCACCAGACGACGGCGGTGACGTGGACCGCTGCGAACGAGCCGAGCGCCATGCGTCGCTTGATCGCAAGCTGGAACGAGAAGCGCCGGGCCCGGTGGGGTGCTGTTTCAAAGCGGGCCGTGGGGGTACGCGCCGCAGCGACACGTGGCCACCGCACGGGTCAGCGGCCAGGTCATCGCGCTGGCGCTCTGCCAGCGAGCGGGCGACCTAACCAGCCAGCGACAACACGAAGATCGAAGCACGGCGCTTGAGCGTGCGGCCGTGGGTTTCACGGCGAGGCCACGCCGATTTCGGCATGCCCGTGAAGAAGCAGTTGCCCCGAGTTGGATATCACGACGACAAAAGCTGCGAAGACTGTCAGCCTATCCGTGAGCGACTGGTGGGTCGGGTAACTCCCTGCTCGACGCGAGACTGTCCGCCCGTTCACAGTCGATCGGCCCGGATGGAGGTGTCCGGGTCTTGACGGCCGAGTTTGAACCGTCCACGATCAAGGCGCTCTCGTTCCGACCGCACCGGCGGCGTCCATCCGTGGCATGTCGAGGGACCCCGGGGCATGCACAGCGAAACCAGCATCGAGCATCACTGCAAGGCACGGATCGCCGAGCGCTGGGCTCCGTTCCTGCAACGGCGGGCGGCGTGGCTTCAGCCGGGCGAGCGTTTCGGGCGAGTCCCTGAGAAGTCGGCGGAGAACATCCTGACCGACCTGTTCTCGGACGGTCGCCGGGCCGCCCCACCCGTCGTCACGACCCACCCCGCAAGCCTGCGCGGCGGGGGCCCTGCCTCGGCGCCACCCGCGAGCGGCCCGCGAGAGGCCAGCCGACCCAACCCTAGTTTATCTCGCGCTCATGCGCCCGGGGCCCCGACGGTCACGAGCGTTCCGTCTTCGCACAGGATGTAGAAGTCGTTCCCTCGCCGGGCGAGACCGGTCGGCCTCGAGAGCCCGGGAATCGAGTAGGCCGCGACCACGGTCTGGCGGACGGGGTCGATCGCCAGAAGCGTGCCGTACGCGGCGCTCAAGGCGTACAGGCGGCTGTCGGCGAAGGTGGCCGCCGTGACGTACAGCTCGTCGAGCGATCGCGACTGGCCGCCGAGCGCCAGGCCGGAATCGGCCTGCAGTTTCGGCATGAACTCGGCCGACAGCGTCAGGTCTTTCCGATCGAACCGCGAGACGACGAGCCGGTGCGTCTTCGAGTTCGGCACCGTGATGGTGTAGAGCGACTGGGTCGTCGGGTCGAAGGCGACCGACATCGTGTACATCATCCGCGCGCGCACCGTGGTGAAGCGGGAGCGCGACACCTCGTCGAACTTGTCGAACGACTCGAGGAAATAGCGAAAGTTGCCGGCCGCGTCCGCGCCGTCGTGCTCGCGCAAGACGACGTAGCTCTTGTTCTGGCTCACGGCCATGACGGTCGTGGAGTCGAGAAACGCCGCGCCGGCGAACGCGTCCAGGTCGATGGAGAAGCCGGAGTCGACGATCGTGTACCGGAGCACGCGGCGGAGGGATCCGTCGAGGCTGTAGACGCCCTGCTGCGTCGTGACGAGGAACCGATCCGTGGCCGCGTCGTACGCGAGGCCGGTGGGCGTGCCGCGCAGGGGCACGGACAACGACCGGCGCTCCGCGACCGCCAGCGGCGCGAGGTTCACCAGCGGGCCGGCGGCGGGATCGGCGTTCAACCCCGCGAGACGGGGCTTCTCGGCGCCCCAGCGCCCGCGCAGCGAGCCGGGCGCGAGCGACCATTCCTCCGTGGACCACATCCAGTTCCGGGGATTGAAGGAGAAGCGAATCGGGTCGCTCTGTCCCAGGTACGGCGGCGGTCCGGTGCTGGCGAACGCCTGCACGGCGTTGGCGGCGACGACGATCAGGAACACGTACACCGCGATCCGGTCGAGCGGACGGAGGGTGCGGGTGGCGGCGGCCAGGTCGCCGTCCTTCAAGGCCAGCAGCAGGACACCCATCGTGACGACGCACGCGGCGAAGATGAAGAGCGACCACGTGTACGTGTGCGCGCCGAACACTTCGATGCTGAAGCCCTGCCCGATGTCGCGCGCGGCGTGCAGTGACATGTGCCGAAGGCCCATGAACATGCCCCAGGCGCTCACGAGGACGCCGAGGCCGATGTATTTCGGCTTCGGGCCGTAGCGCAACACGAACACGCCGACGAGCGCCACGATCACCATGCCGATGCGCTGCTCCCAGCACATCACGCACGGCGAGTCTCCGCGCGCGAAGCCCAGCACGAAGACGGCGCCCCCGATCGGGACGATCGACAGCACCAGCACGGCGATCGAGAGCGCCGTGTACAGACGTTCGCGTTTCACGGTTCCTCCTCACGTGGGGCTCCGCCCCACACCCCGGCTCGGTCACTTGCGCTCTTCGACTGCGCTCAGAGCGCCCCGAGCTCGTCGAGGGGCGGGGGCCCCTTCGCCCCGCGCCGTTCCCTCGCCCTTCGGCTGCGCTCAGGGCGTCCCGAGCGAAGTCGAGGGACGCGGGCCGCGCCGTGCGCGGCCTTGGGGCATCGACGGATCAATAGTTGAGCCCCGGGAGCCACGACCCGCGCGTGGCCATGAGGAACAGCGCCATCATCAGCAGCACGCTGGTGACGAGCAGACGGAACGCCAGGCGCTCTCGCTGTGGCGCGCGAAGCACGAGGAGCGCGGTGATGAAGATGATGACCAGATTGAGGAATTCCACTGGATGCCTCCCGGGTGCGGCGGATTGGCGCCGCCCGTGCCGCGCATCTTAACTTGATGGCGGGGTCCCCTGCACCCCGCCAAGCTCCTCGCTCGCGGGGGCCCAACGCCCCGCTCCGCTCGTCGCCCCAATCTGTGCGGGACGGGCGTTGGCGCGCTCGGCGCGGACCGCACTCGGTTGGGAGTCCGCGCAGAGCGGCCGGCCACACGGCGGGATGTGGCGCCGTCCCGTTTCACGTCCGGAACACCTGGTCTGGTCAGTGTATGCCGTAGCTGGCGAGCAGGGACTCGACCCCGTCGGCCCGGCGGATGGGCTTGAAGGACAGCGACGTGGCCACCGTGGCGACGCAGGAGGGATCCAGATCGAAGGCGCGTTTGAGATGGGTGATCGCCCGAGGCACGTCACCGCCCACTCCGTACGCCTCGGCGACAATCAGCTCCGCCCGCGCGCTCGCGTCGAGTGGTATGACGGCCTCGAGATCGCGAATCCCATCCTCGGTGCGGCCGGTCCTCAGCTCGAGCAGCCCCAGGTAGACCAGGGCCCCCGCGGGCGCGATCTTGGGATTGCCGCGAAGGGACGACATGTCCATCGTCGCGCCGGCGACGTCGCCGGCCAGCAGGCGACACGTGCCGCGCTCGGCCAGGAGCGGCGTCTCGTCCGGGAAGGCCTTGATCGTCCGGTTCATCAGGTCGATGCACTCGGGGTAGCGCCCCCGCCGACGCAGGTTGTGGGCGCGGTTGCTGGCCGCCGTGACCAGGTTCGGCTTGAGCTCCATCGCCCGCCGGTAGTAGGACTCGGCCAGCTCCGGGTTCTGGTCCCGATCGCAGGCATACACATAGGAGCTGTAGGAATCACCCAGGAGCGCGAGCGCTTCCGCCGTGCGCGGGTCCAGCTCGAGGGCCTGTTGCGCCTCGGCCCGCCAGCGGCTCACGTCGCTCCGGGCGCGGGCGACCAGCGAGAGCGCCACGTGGGTCTCGGCCAGCCCCGGCGCCAGGGTGAGGGCCCGAGCGGCGGCCTCCGCCGCGCGGTCGCTGGCCGCGCGCCCGCCGGCCCACATCGGCTGGGAGAGGCGGCCGTAGGTCTTGCTGAGGAAGGCCCATGCGAGCCCGTACGAGGGATCGCGCGACACGGCGCGTTCGAGCCACACGGCCGCGTCCCGGTACTGCCGCGACCAGTAGAGCGCGCTGCCCTCGGCGAATGCCGCGTACGCCTGGGGATCGCTCGTGTCGTGGCTCTCGGCCCTGGGCCGGAGCGCCCGGAATCCAAGGATCCCGGCGACGACCAGGGCCACCAGCGCCAGGGCCGTCGCGGCCGCGCGCCAGCGTCGTGACGGCGCCGGGGGCGCGGCGAGATCGGAAGAGCTGGCTTCGTCGTCGTGGGCGGTTCGCGCGGCCAGCCACGCGTCGAGCTCGGAGGTGAACGCGTAGGCGGAGGCCCGGCGCTTGTGTTCCAGCCTGTGAATGGGGAGCTGCTCGCTCAGCTCCCAGCGCTGAACCGTCCTGATGTCGCGGCCGAGGTGGGTCGCGATCGCCTTCCAGCCGTCCAGCCGGTCGCCGGGGTGGCTGTCGGAGCGTTCATGCCTCGCGCCGGCATCGGAGGGGTTGGTGGCCTCGGACTTCATGGCCTTGCCGGCATTGTACCCCCAATCCAAGGTCCGGGAGACGAGCGCCGCGATCGCGACATCACGCGGCGGGCCCGCCTGCCGCGTGATGTCGCTTGACGGTCCGGCGCCCCGGGTCCACGTTCGCTCAGTACGGGGAAGACCGTTCGGGACGCCCCGCTGGAGGCGAGGATTCTCTCCAGGACGGGGCCGCGCCGCTTCACCCGAGAACGAAAAACCCAAGACAGCCGGCTGTATGACAGAGGGAGGACCGGACATGCGAATGCGCGCTTGGATCATCTGGGCCGCCGCGCTCGTGGCGATCATCGCGGCCCCGTGGGCTCTCCAGGCCCAGACCACGGACCGGTCGGGGATCGAGGGCCGAGTGGTCGACCAGGGGGGAGGCGTCCTCCCCGGGGTGACCGTCTCCCTCGCGAGCCCGGCGCTGCTGGGCGGGGCCCGCTCCACGGTCACCGACGCCGAGGGCCGGTATCGCTTCACCGCCCTGCCCGCCGGCACCTACGAGATCGCCTTCGAGCTCTCCGGCTTCACCACCGTCAAGCACAGCGTCCGTCTCGACACGGGGTTCGTGGCCACGATCAACGAGACGCTGGGCGTCGGGAACATCGAGGAATCCCTGACCGTCACGGCCGAGTCGCCGGTTGTCGACGTCAGGACGACGAGCGTCAGCACCAACCTCGGCAAGGAGGCGCTGGAGCAGCTGCCCACGACCCGGAGCATGTGGCAGGTCATGAGCATGGCGCCCGGGCTGCGCGTGACCGGCGCGGACATCGGCGGCACCGCGGTCGGCACCCAGCAGGGCTACTCGAACTACGGCACGTCGACGGGGGGCAACAAGCCGAGCATCGACGGCGTCGACACGCGGGAGGACGCCGGCGGGGCCGGCTTCTACTACGACTACGGGGCGTTCCAGGAGGTGCAGATCAAGGCGATGGGCAACGATGCCGAGATGGCCACCCCGGGCACGCAGTTCATGGGCATCCTGAAGTCGGGCGGCGACCAGTTTCATGGCTCGGGCTACTTCGGCTGGGAGACCCCGAGCCTGCAGAGCAACAACGTCACGGACGAACTGAAGGCTCGCGGCGTGAAGGAAGGGAATCCCCTGAAGTCGTACCACGACGGGAACGTCGACCTTGGCGGGCCCGTCTTCAAGCAGCGGCTCTGGTTCTACGCCTCCTACCGCCATCAGAAGATCAAGACTGGCGTCCTGGGCTACATCTCGTCACCGGGCGCAGACAACATCATCGGCACGTCCGACGACGTGCCCGGCGACTACCAGGTGACCCTCACCAACTACACGGGCAAGCTGACCGGTCAGCTGACCGCGAAACACCGGTTCAACGGGTTCGTGCAGGCGCAAACGAAGGACTATCCGCAACGCAACGCCGACGCGTACCGGTTCAAGGACTCGACCTGGCACCAGATCTTCAAGCCCAAGGCCGGCAAGGCGGAGTGGTCGTGGGTGGTGTCCGACCGCACGTTCGTGAACGCCTTCCTCGGCCGGTGGAAGTACTACACCCGCGGCCTGAACTGGACGGACGCGCCCCCGGCCTACGACACCGTGACGCTGCGGTACTCGGGGCGGTACAACACGACCCCGTACGGCGGCGGGCGCAGCCGCTGGCAGTACAACGCCACCGTGGCGCACTTCGTGCCCGACGCGTGGGGCGGCAGCCACGATCTGAAGGCCGGCCTCGAGATCACCGACGAGGGACGGGTCTATGACTCCCCGACGGAATCGCAAGGCGGCGACTACCAGCTGCGGTTCCAGAACGGTACGCCGTACCAGGTGGTGGTCTACAACTACCCGTACAACACGCTCGACAAGATGCGGACGGCGTCGGCGTTCGCGCGGGACGCGTGGCGGTTCGGCGACCGCGCCACGCTCAACGCCGGCGTGCGGTACGAGAGCTACCACGTCTACCTGCCCGCCCAGTCCAAGGCGGCCGGCCGGTTCTATCCGGCGGGCGACTTCCCGAAGACCGACGTCCTCACCTGGCGGAACTGGGCGCCGCGCATCGGCGTGTCGTGGCCGCTGGACAAGGACAACCGGACGGTGTTGAAGGCGACCTACGGCTGGTACAACTTCGCCATGCAGGCGACCTACGGCGACACGTACAACGGCAACTCCCGTAACACGACGACCTACCGGTGGAACGACCTCAACGGCAATCTGGACTACGACGACGGCGAGTTCGGCACATTCGTGACCTCGACCGGTTCGTCGGCCTCGGCGATCAACCCGGACCTGAAGCAGCCGAAGACCCACGAGATCACGACGTCCGTCGAGCACCAGCTCGCCGCCGGCTTCTCGACGCGCGCCAGCTACGTCTACCGGCGTGAGGTGGATCAGTACCAGAACGTCAACGTGCTCCGGCCCTACGACGCGTACAGCGTCGCGATCGCGAACGTCGATCCGGGACCCGATGGCGTGGCCGGAACGCCCGACGACGGTGCGCCCATCACCTACTACGAGTACGCTGCCGATTATGCGGGGGCCGCCTTCATCCGCAACATGGACATCAACACGCCGGGGTACGAAAACAGCTACCACAACATCGAGGTGGCCGCGCAGAAGCGGCTGTCGAGCGGCTGGCAGCTGATGACCTCGGTGCTGGCGACGCACCATGACGAATGGCTCAACGGCATCCCGCAGACGCCGAACGACGCGGACTTCTACCCCAAGACCAAGTACTGGGAGTGGGGCTTCAAGCTGTCCGGGAGCTACAACCTCCCGTACGGCATCCAGGCCGCCGCCATGTTCACGAGCCAGAGCGGCAACGTGTGGGGGCGCGACGCGCGCTTCACGACCGGGCTCGTCCGCTCCGGGAGCCTCATCCTCTTGATGGAGGATCCCGCGGCCAATCGTCTGCCGGCGCAGAACATCCTGAACATCCGGTTCGAGAAGCGGCAGAAGATCGGCCCCGGCACGGCCGCCTTCCAGTTCGACCTGTTCAACGTGACCAACACCAACGTCGAGACGGGCGTCACGACGCGGTCCGGCGCGAGCTTCGGCCGGATCACGGGGATCGTGCCGCCCCGCGTGGCGAAGCTCGGCGTCACCTATACCTTCTAGGCCCGACGGACGGGCGGGCGGCGGACGCGCATCGTGCAGACGATGCGCGTCCGCGTCCGCCTGCGCCAGTGTGCGCAAGACCGGAACTACGCCTGGAGAGCATTCATGACACATCGACGCTGGTTGCGGGTGCCCCTGACGGTCGCCGTGGGCGCGTGCATCGGGCTCGCGCTGCGCGCGGCGCCGGCCGACGACGGGCTCCTCACGGACTTCGTCTGGCGCAGTATCGGACCCGGCAGCGCGGCCGGCCGGATCGTCGACGTGGAGAGCCTGGAGACCGATCCCCGGTTCCTTCTCGTGGCCTCTGCGTCAGGGGGCGTCTGGAAGAGCGAGAACGCAGGCACGACGTTCACGCCGATCTTCGACCGGTACGCGACCGGCTCGATTGGTGACGTGGCGGTCAACCAGAGGGACCCACAGATCATCTGGGTCGGCACGGGCGAGGCCAACAACCGGAACGACGTCGGCTGGGGCGACGGCGTCTACAAGTCGACCGACGGCGGGCGGACGTTCACGAACGTGGGCCTGAGGGACACGTTCCAGATCGGGCGCATCGTGCTCCATCCGACAGACGCGCGAACGGCGTACGTCGCGGCCGTGGGCAATCTCTGGGGCGACACCGGCGACCGGGGCCTCTTCAGGACGGTGGACGGCGGAGCGACGTGGCAGAAGCTGCGGCAGGGGTTGCCGACGGACGGTCTGGCCGGCGCCACCGACCTCGTGATGGACCCGTCCAACCCCAAGGTGCTGTATGTCGCCTTCTACCAGCGTCTGCGTCGTCCGTACCGGTTCGACTCCGGCGGTCCGGGCAGCGGCCTCTTCAAGTCCACCGACGGCGGGCAGACCTGGCGCCGGCTGACCCGAGGGCTTCCCCCCGGCGACCTCGGACGGATCGGCCTGGCCGTGTACCGCAAGAACCCTCGAATCGTGATGGCCATCGTGGAGCACGGGTTCCACCCGCCCGAGAAGGACGCGTCGTACGCGGACATGAGCCGTCTCGGGAGCGGCGTGTACCGATCGACCGATGGCGGAGAGACCTGGACGTACGTCAACCGGCACAACGTCCGGCCGTTCTACTTCAGCCAGATCCGCATCAACCCGTCGAACGATCAGCACGTGTACGTGATGGACGTCAGTTTCTGGGTCTCGACCGACGGCGGCAGGACGTTCGAGATGGGGGCGCGGGGCTTCGGCTACGACTTCCACGCGATGTGGATCGACCCGAACCAGCACGATCGGTACTACCTCGGCCAGGACAAGGGGCTGTTCGTCACCCACGACCACGGCCGGACCTTCCACTTCTTCGACAACATCCCGGTGACGCAGTACTACGCCATCGGCGTGGACATGCGCGATCCGTACGTCATCTACGGGGGCACCCAGGACAACGGCTCGTGGGGCGTGCCCTCCTTCACGCGGGACGCGTTCGGCATCAGGAACGACGACACGTGGAAGATGCACTGGGGCGACGGCATGCACGCGGCGGTCGATCCGGACGACTGGCGGCACGTGTACTCGGAGGCCGAGAACGGCAGCTTCCGCCGCTACGACGCGCTGACGTACGCCGAGGCGTTCGGACGTCCGGGGGTCTTCAACGTCCTGAACTTCGAGGAGGTCACCGGCAAGCCGCGTCCGACGCGCGCGGCGCCCGCCACGGACCTCGCGGCGTTCTACGACCAGATGCGTGCCGACCGGAGCTTCCGCTTCAACTGGCAGACGCCGTTCATCGTCTCTCCGCACAACGGTCGCACGATCTACCTGGGGAGCAACCACGTCTTCAAGTCGGTCGACGGCGGCGCCACCTGGACGAGCATCAGCCCCGACCTGTCGAACAACGACCCCGACACGACGAGGCAGGACTCGGGCGGGCTCACGCTGGACTCGACGGGCGCGGAGACGTACGCCACGGTGGTCTCGCTGTCGGAGTCACCACTCGTGCCGGGCCTGCTCTGGGCCGGGACCGACGACGGCAACGTCTGGGTGACGAAGAACGACGGCGCGACGTGGACGAACGTGAACGCGGCGATGCCCGACGTTCCGGCGAAGCTGTGGGTGAGTGACGTCGAGGCTTCACCTCACGCGCCGGGCACGGCGTACGTGTGCTTCGACGGCCATCGCAGCGACGACTTCGGGACGTGGGTGTTCAAGACCACGGACTACGGGGCGACATGGGCGGACATCGGCCAGACGCTCCCGCCCGACCACCCGGTGCACGTGCTGACCGCGGACCGCAGGAACCCGCAGCTCGTCTTCGTGGGGACCGAGTTCGGCGTGTTCGTGACCCTCGACGGCGGCGTTTCGTGGCGGCCCCTGATGAACGGGATGCCGACGGTGGCGGTGCACGATCTCGTCATCCATCCGCGCGACAACGATCTCGTCGCGGGGACGCACGGGCGCGGGCTGTACGTGCTCGACGACATCACCGCCCTGCAGGAGCTGACGCCAGCGGTGCGGTCGGCCGACGTGCACCTGTTCGAGCAGCGGACGGCGACGCTCTGGGTGGACCAGAGTCGCGGCGGGCAGTTCGGCGACGACACGTACGCCGGCAGCAACCCGCCCTCGGTGCGGCCGCCCGGACGGGCCATGGACCGCGCGAAGATCGTGAACACGCCGATCGTCACGTGGTATCTCGGGCAGTCCTCCAGCGGGCCGGTCTCGCTGACGATTCAGAGCGTCGACGGGAAGCTGTCGCGTACGCTGACCGTGCCCGCCAAGGCGGGCATCACGCGGTTCGCGTGGGACGGGCGCTTGGACCCGCCGGCCGAGCAGGCCCCGCCGGCCCGGCCCGCGCCCGAAACGTCCGCGTTTCTGGCATCCTTTAGACCACCGCCCGGCGTGGCGGCGGGGCCGGGCTGGTATCGGCTGGTGCTGAGCGCAGACGGCACGAGGGCCGAAGGCGTGCTGCAGATTCGTCAGGACCCCCTCGTGGCCGGCGTGTCCCGTTGACGGGCCACACGTACCGCCATTGGTGCGCTGCGGCCGTAAGGAGAAGCCGTGAGGAGCAGATTCGGAACACGACTGTCCTTGATCACCCTGCTGCTGGCAGGGCTCATGCTGCACCTCTCCGCGGGGTCGGGCTCGGAGGAGTGCACGACGCTCGTGGCGACCGGCGCGGCGACGCGCAGCGGTGGCCCTCTCCTGTGGAAGAACCGGGATACGAACACGCTCTCGAACAAGGTCATTCTCGTCTCGGAGCACCCGTACAGCTTCCTGGCGCTGGTTGACGCCGACGACACAGCCGGGCGGATGGCCTGGGCCGGGCTGAACTCGGTGGGTTTTGCCATCGCGAACTCTGCCTCGTACAACTTGCCCCAGCCTGCAGGTGAGTTGCAGGAGCAGGAAGGCGTCGTGATGGCCGAGGCGCTGCGCACGTGTCGCACCGTGGACGACCTCGAGCAGCTGATCGTACGAAGACAAGGCCGGCGCCTCGGTGTCCGCGCGAACTTCTTCGCGATCGACGCGAGCGGCGGCGCTGTGATCATCGAGACGCACAATCATGGGTACGCGCGCTACGACGCGGTCTCGTTCCCCGGACAACGTCTGGCCAACACCAACTTCTCGCGCAGCGGCGGCGAGAACGACGGCGCGGGGTACTTCAGGTTCGACAGGGAGAGCCAACTGCTGGAGACGGTGGCGGCCGAGGGTCTCGACGCCGGTACCGTGTTCCGGCTCTTGGCGCGAGACTTGACCCACCCGCTCGTGCGGCATCCGTCGCGCGAGGAGTGGAAGGCCCTGCCCGCCGACACGCCCTACTGGATCCACACCAACTACACGATCGACCGGCCCAGCACGGCCGCGGCGGTGGTCGTGCAAGGCGTCCGGCCCGGGCAGGATCCCGCGCGGTCGACGATGTGGGTCGCGCTCGGCGAGCCGGTGACCACCATTGCCATCCCCTTGTGGGTGGCCGCAGGCGTGCCGCCCGACGAGGTCTGGCGAAGCAAGGAGGCGCCCATCACCACCGAGGCGTTTCGCCTGAAAGGTCTGCTGCGCCCGCTCAAGTCCCGCGAGCGGGCGGAGTACATGGATCTCACACGGCTCGACAACGCTGCCGGGACGGGTTGGCTGCCCGGCTTGCTCGAGGTCGAGCACACGATCATCTCGGAGACGGAAGCGTTTCTCCGCAAGGAGCCGGCCCCCGGAGAGCTCGTGGCGTTCCAGAAGGCGATGGCGGTTCGGGCGCACGAGGCGCTGAAGGGTGTGGATGCGCAAGCGCGTCCCGTCTCGCCTCAGGACCGCGTGTCGGCGTCGCTTGTCGCTCCGGCGCTGGCGGAGGGTGTGGCGCTCCAGAAGAAGGGGGAACACGAGAAGGCCTTGTCCGCCTTCGACCGGGTGATTGCGTTGGATCCGGCCAACGCGGATGCCTACCTGTTGAAGTGCCGATCGCTTGCCGGTCTGCGCCGGCACCAAGAAGCGATCGGCGCGTGCACCGAGTCCCTCCGGCTGCGGCCGGATCAGTCTGAAGCCCTCCGCGACCGCGGCCACTACGACTTGAACCTGGGCCAGGTCGACCTCGCGCTGGCCGACTTGCAGAGGGCCGAGTCCCTGACGCATCGGGACCGGGGGGTGTACTACCACCTGGGACTGGCGTACTACCTCAAGGGTGATTTTGCGAACGCGGCCAAGGCGTACGAGGCCTGTGTCGCCGACTCCACCGATGACGCTTCCACGGTGGAATGCCAGGCGTGGCTGCTCCCAAGCCTCCTCCGCGCCGGCCGTCGAGACGAGGCGCGGAGGCTGCTCGCCGGGATCACGGCAGACTCACTGGCCGGTCACCCGGGCAACTACCTGGATCGCCTCCTGCTCTTCAAGGGCACGAAGACGGAGGCGCAGGTGGCCGCAACGATGGCGGCCGAAGGGCCGATCTCGGAGGCCACGGTCGGGTACTCGATCGGACTGTGGCACCTGCTCAACGGCCGCGAGGCCAAGGCGCGCGAGTATTTCCAGCGGGCCGTGGCTTCGAACTACACCGTGGCGTGGGGGTATAGCGCATCGGAAGCGGAATTGAGACGCCTGGGAGCGCGTCGGCCGTGAAGTCATGCGCGGCCGCGATGGGGGTCGCGCCGAACACGCCTGGACCTGACGGATGAACCCGGCCGCCTTGGTATAATCCCGCCGCAGTACTCGACATGCCAATGGCTCCTGGCCGCAGGCTCGGCCCGTGCGTCGCCGACGCCGCCCTTGGGGCCGGCGGTATGGGCGAAGTGCAGTCGAGTGGAGGGCTTATGGCGGCAACGGCACGGGACGACGACAGCATCCAGCGGAGCGGGCTCAACCGGCGTGAGTTTCTGCACGGCGCCGCGGCAGGGGCGGCGGGACTCGCCCTGGCCGGGGGCCATGGCGGGTTTCTGTTCGCCTCGCAGCCGGACGCCGTGATCGCGCAGATCGCGGCCGAGCACGACGCGACGGTGAAGCGGCTGCAGGAATGGATCGCGCGCCCGTCTATCGCCGCGGAGAATCGCGGGTATCCCGAGGGCGCGGAGTACATGGCCGAGCTCGCACGTGACGCGGGCTTCCAGCACGTGGAAATCGTGCCGACGAAGGGGAAGCCGGGCGTCTTCGCCACGCTCGATGCCGGCGCGCCGACGACGCTCGCGCTGTACTTCATGTATGACGTCAAGCAGTTCGATCCGAGCGAGTGGAGCTCGCCGCCGCTCGAGGCACGCCTGGTGGACAAGCCGGGCCTCGGCAGGATCATCGTGGGGCGCGGGGCCACCAACACGAAGGGACCGCAGACGGCCTGCCTCGCGGCTCTCCATGCATTCAGGGCGGCAGGCCAGAAGCCGCCGCTGAACCTGGTGCTCGTCGCGGAGGGGGAGGAGGAAATCGGCTCGCCCAACTTCCCGCAGGTGGTCTTCAGGCCTGACGTGGAGGCGGCGCTCCGCAAGTCGGTCGGGATCGTCATTCCGCTCGGCAACCAGGCGCTCGACGGATCGGTGGAGATCAACCTCGGCGCCAAGGGCATCGTCGAGCTCGAGCTGGTGTCCACCGGCGAGACGTGGGGGCGCGGTCCGACGCACGACGTGCACTCGAGCTACGAGGCGCAGATCGACAGCCCGGTGTGGCACCTGGTGCAGGCGCTCGACACGCTCGTCCGGGCCGACGGACATACGCCGGCCGTCGAGGGCTTCTTCGACAAGATCCGCCCGCTGTCGGCGGCGCAGAAGGCCATCCTCGAAGCGTCGATCCCGAAGCGCGACGAGGCGGCGACGAAGAAGGCGCTCGGCGTCGCGCACTGGTTCGGCGACGAGCCGTGGCACGACTCGCTCGTGCGCCTCGTCACGCAGCCGACGATCAACATCGAGGGGCTCGTCGGCGGCTACACCGGACCGGGAGGGAAGACGATCCTGCCGCACCGCGCGGTCGCCAAGATCGACATGCGCCTGGTACCCGATATGACGGCCGCGGGCACGCTGGAGCTGCTGAAGACGCACCTCGCGAAGCACGGCTTCGGCGACATCGAGGTGAACATGACGGGCGGATACGATCCGACCGAGACGTCGCCGGACTCGAGGCTCGTCAAGGCGCAGATTGCAGCCTATCGGGCGGCGGGGATCGAGCCCGTGCTGTGGCCGCGGCTGGCCGGCTCCTGGCCCGGCGTCACGTTCACCGGCGCGCCGCTCAGGCTGGCCGCCGGGATGTATGGCCTGGGGCACGGGGACGGCGCGCACGCGCCGGACGAGTACTTCATCATCGAATCGGCGAACCCGAAGGTGGCCGGGTTGGACGGGGCGGTGGGGTCGTACGTGGGGCTCTTCCGCGCGCTCGCCTGACTGGCGGAGAAGCCATGACCAAGAAGAAGAAGAAGACCACGCGCCACGCCGCGAAGCCGGGTCGGGTAGCCGGCCATGTCGTGCACGTGCTCGACGCGTGGAACGACAGCGACCAGCGCAGCGTGGTCACGGTGTTCGTGTCGCGCCTCGAGGCGAAGCGCGCCTTGACGCGCCTCCTGGACACACCCGGCGACTGGTACGCGGGCGTCGTCAAGCGGACGATTCAGTGACCATTAAGCGTACGACAGGGCCGGGTTCCCTCGGCCCCAGGTCTTCGTCCGCGTGACGACCTCGTCACGTCTCGGGCGGCGCTTCGGGAGAGCGGTTCCAGCGGAGGCTTCTTCGGTAATGCTCGAGAGGACCCGCGTTCCCGGGCGGCACGCTGACCGCCAACACGGGCGCGACCGTCATCACCTACACCAACGGCGCGGTAATCCCGGGAACGAGCTGCACGGTTAGCGTCGACGTGACCGGCAACACACCGGGAACCCACGTCAACACCTCCGGCAATTTGACCTCCTCCTCGGGCAACAGCGGTGCGGCCACGAACACGCTGACGGTCAATACCCTCCCGGTTCCGGCGGTCGATCTCTGGTGGCTGGCCCTGCTCGGCGGGCTGCTTGGAACGGTCGCTCTCTGGCAGCTTCAGTTTCGATCGTAGCTGTGCCCGGGATTGTCGGCGGCCAGACCCACAGCGGGTCCGGCGCGAGCATCCGTGGCGGTTCGACTTCCAGCCGCCCGGCTGGAAGCGGCAGCGGTTCACCTGATCGCGCGGGCCGGACGCGCTGCGAGCACGTCCCGCGCAGTCGTCCACCGCATGCCGGGATAGCGGTCGTTGTCGAGCGGCTCCAGCTTGGCCCGGCCGTCGAACATGTTATGCATGTACTGCATGCCCTGCCATGCCGGGTAGAGTGCCTTCTCTCCGGGAGCGATCGTGCGCGCGATCGTGATGAGCGTGCCGAGCATGCCCAGCCCTCCGGCGCGGAACAGGCGGAACCTCTGTCCGGTCACCTCACTGACGACCGCGCTCAGCTCCCGGGCGCTGAGTTGATCGCCGGCGATTCGCAGAAAGCGGGGGGTGGTCGGATCGAGCGCTGCGCTCGCCGTGAATGCGGCCGTGTCGTCGATCGTCGTGAAGTCCATGCGCTGGTCGGCATTCCCCCAATAGAGGACTCGCTTCCATTTGAAGAGAATGAGCGGCATCTGGCCCGTCAGCATGTCGGCAAACGCGCCGTTGAAGATCGTGGTCCCTGAAATCGAGGTCTTGTCGAGGCGCTCGTGGAAGTCCCGGCGCAGATCGAGATTGCGATTCTCTCCGGGTGGCAGCCTGGTGAAATCGATCGAGTAGTCGGAGGGAATGAAACGT
Source organism: Acidobacteriota bacterium (assembly GCA_024641665.1). GTDB lineage: Bacteria > Acidobacteriota > Vicinamibacteria > Vicinamibacterales > JAHECP01 > JAHECP01. The sequence continues at coordinate 15,250 of JAHECP010000013.1, read as the reverse complement.
GGCACGTCAGCCTTGATCGCCGCGTCGAGCAGCACCGTCTGCGCTTCCACGATCACGTCCCGCAATCCCTGCAGCGCAGACACCACGCAGGACGCACCCGAACATGCCGGTGTCACGTCGGAAGCGCGACTCAAGTCGACCCTGGCAATCGCGACACCGAGCTCTTGCAGTCGCTCGATCTTGTCTCGCGCAGTGCCGTGGCGAACGAGCGCTCTGACGCTGGCTCCGCGTTCGAGCAGAGCCCTCGCGAGGCGCCCGCCCAGATTACCGGTCGCTCCCGCCACGACGATGGTCGGGTCACTCATTCTTATGCTCGAGGAAGGAGCCGCATCGATGGAAGTTGGGCGCCAGACGACTGACAGATGACTGCCCTCAGGCGGCGTGAAACCATCATCCGGCACCCGGCTCGAGCCTACTGCGATTTCGGCTTGGTGAACAGCGAGATCGCGTCGATCGCGAAGGAAGACGACAGGTACCAGCTCGACTTGAACTGGTCTTTCGTCGCGATGTCATCGGCGCTCGCGGCCGCCTGGCCAATCGGATCCGGATTCTGCAGGACCTTTCGTCCTTGACACCTCCGCCGCCCGGGCGATAATCGGCCCGGTTGTCTCAGGCGCACAGGTCGCGGAGCGCCAGCGAGCGTGCGCCAGGCTCCCGGGGCCAGGATCTCCAATCCTGCCGCTCGTCTCGGTTCAGCGAATCGACTTCGGGAGCCGCACCCCGCGGCACCTCTCATCCGGCGGACGGGCCCCATTATCAGCAGAGGAGGAAGCAATGAGGCGAACGTGTCAAGGCCTGGCGGCGCTGGCTCTGGGACTCGTCCTGGGATGCGGAGGACAGGCGCCTCCGGCAGCCCAGACGGCAGGCGGGCAAGCGGCAGCGGATCGACCGGCCGGCGTGGGGCCCAATGGCGAGCTGGACGGCCTGCAGGCCAAGTTCGTCGACGTGAACGGGGTGAGCACGCGCTATTTCGACTATGGCGAGGGTGAGCCCATCGTCCTCATCCACGGCGGCGTGGGGGTGGGCATGGCTGGCTGAACCGCAGCCGGACGGTGGAGGCCCTCGCGGCGTTCACCTCGACGGCGCAGGTGTTCGTCGGGGACGGCTATGCCGAGGAGCTGGCGGGCGGACGCGTGTCTCCCGCGCTCTTCGAGGTGCTCGGCGTGAAGGCGTACCGGGGACGGTTGTTCGAGGCGGGCGAGGACCGTGCCGGCGCCGACGACGACGTCGTCCTGAGTCATGCGACGTGGCAGCGCCTGTTCGGAGGGCGGGATACGGTCATCGGCCGGCCGGTCACGCTTGGAGGCCGGGCGCGGACCGTGATCGGCGTCCTGCCGCCGGGCTTTCGCTTCGAGCCGCTCGATGGCCGCCAGGCGGTCGTTGCGGCGCGCGAGACGGAGTTCTGGCTGCCGCTCGCGCTGACCTTCTCGGGGCCGAACGCCGCCAGCCGCTACGACCTCAGGACCATCGGAAGGCTGAGACCCGGTGCCACGGTCGAACAGGCGCGCGCGGAGCTCGACGCGATCACCCGACAGGTGACACACGGCGCATCATCCGCGGATGTGGCGCCGTTGCAGACGGAAATCGTGCACGGGGTGCGCCGCACGCTGCTCCTGCTGTTCGGCGCCGTCGGATTCGTGCTCGTCATTGTCTGTGCGAACGTCGCGCACCTTCAGCTGGCGCGTGGCATGACGCGCAGGCGCGAAATGGCGATCCGGGTCGCCATCGGCGCCGGCCGCGGCCGTCTCGGGCGGCAGTTGCTCGCCGAATCGCTCGTGGTCGCCGTGGCGGGCGGCGTCCTGGGGCTGGCGGGGGCGCGCTGGTGCGTCGGCGTGCTCGTCCGGCTGGCGGGTCCGGACCTGCCGAGAGCCGCGGCGGTCGGGATCGATCCTCTCGTGATCGGGTTCACGGCGGCGGTGGCGGGGCTCTCGGCGGTCGCCTTCGGCCTGATCCCGGCGGTCCAGGCATCGGCCGTCGATCCGAACCGCCAGTTGAGAGACGGCAGCCGGACCTCGGGACGCGGCCGGGGCAGCGCGAGCCTGATGCGACTGCTGGTCGCCGGCGAGACAGGCCTCGCGTTGATTCTGGCCGTCTGCGCAGGGCTGATGCTGATCAGCCTCTGGCGGGTCGAGCGCGTGCCGTTGGGCTTTCGTACTGATCACCTGCTGACCATGCGCACCGTGCTGCCCGGGCAGAAGTACCGGGGGGACAACGGTGTCCGCTTCTACCTGGAGCTGCTGGACGCGCTGCGGCGGCTGCCCGGCGTCGACGCCGCGGCGGCGGCGAACACCTTGCCGATGGGCGGCACCGCGCCGTTCCAGGGGTTCGTGGTCGAGGGGGCCGGCAGCGAGCGCACGGCGGCGACAGACCGCATCCGTGGCCAGTATCGAACGGTCACGCCGGAGTACTTCCAGGCGCTGGGCATCCCGCTTCGACGCGGCCGCCTGTTCACGGAGGCCGACCGGCCGGGGGCTCAGCTCGTGGCGATCGTGAACCAGACGGCCGAACGCCTGCATTTCGGCGGCAACGCCGTGGGAAAGCGTCTCTTCTCCGGCCGGGGTGACGAGCCATTCGAGGTCGTGGGCGTCGTCGGCGACATCCGCCATGTGTACGCGCGTTCCGCGCCCCTGCCCGAGGTCTACCATCCCCTCGCCCAGGATCCCACCAGCCGCATGTGGCTCGTCATTCGAACGGCGGCCGATCCCGCGGCGCTGGCGGCCGTCGTCAGGAAGAGGATCGCGTCGCGCGATCCCGGCATTCCGATTGACCACGTGCAGACGATGGAGGAACGACACTCGGCGTCGCTGGGGATCTCGACGTTCCTCGCCTTCCTGTTGATCGCGTTCGCCGGCCTCGCACTGGCGACGATGGTGCCGGTGCGCCGCGCCTCGCGTGTGGATCCGATGATCGCCTTGCGGGAAGAGTGAAGGCCGACGCCGCGTCGGGTGTGCCTCGACTACTTCTTCGGGTCCTCGACGGTGATGAAGTCCGCGGTCCGCCACGTCGCGGGCGGCTCGGCGCGACGCTCCCCGTGCCGACGATCGACGTCGATTCCCCGAGGTTCCTGCCGCCGGTCGCCTGTTCTCCGGTCGATCGTCAGGACGAGTCCACGGGTGACGGCGAACACCCGCAGGAACTCGTAGTAGCTCTCGGGGAGCCCCCGGCGCAGGATCAAGCGATCCATCTTCTCCTCGATCGAGCCGCAGGCCGGTCGGTTTCCGGCGGAGGATTCACCGCTCCGGATCGTAACAGCTTCGGTCCCGATTGTCCTTTGACCCCATTTTGGGCCGGCCGCTGCTCCGAATCAAGCGGCGCCCATGAGTCCGTGTCCTTGGGGCCGTGTCCCAGGGGCTTGACGGCTGAGCTCGAACGGTCCGGGATTGAGGTGTCGGAGGGAGGAGATGGACCGCACGCCGGGCACGTGAGCGTGGCGGGGCGTTCCCAACGGGCTCCTGATGGGCAGGCGGCCAACCCCTCAGCCGGGCTTCTCGTCCAAGGAGCGGCGGCGTTCGAGGGAGGTCCTGTGCGCGAGTGGCTGGCCGACGCGCGGTACGCTCTCCGGGTGCTGGGGCACGCGCCAGGATTCACGACCGTCGCGGTGCTCTCGCTCGCGCTCGGCGTCGGCGCGAACGCGGCGGTCTTCGGCGTCGCCCGCGCGGTGCTGCTCGACCCGCTCCCGGTGCGCGATCCGGGCCAATTGCGCCTGATCTACTGGGCCAGCGGGTCCCACGGACCGGACGTCAGCCAGTACAACTCGAGCGGGTACCGCGACCCCCGGAGCGGCCGCGGCTACAACAGCAACTACGCCCACGCGCTCTACCGCGGCTTGCGAAGCGCCGCCGGCGACGCCGCCGACGTCTTCGGCTTCAATTTTCTCCAGCAGGTCAACGTCGCCGTCGGCGGCCGGTCGATCGCGGCGACCGGCGCGCTGGTGTCGGGCAACTACTTCCGCGGCCTCGGCGTGTCGACGGTGCTCGGCCGGCCGATCGAGGATGCCGACGATCGACCCGGGGCGGATCCGGTGGCGGTCATCAGTCACGGGTTCTGGCAACGCGCATTCGGCGGCGACCCGGCCGTTGTCGGCCGCGCGGTTTCCGTCAACGGACATCCCTTCACCATCGTCGGCGTCACGCCGCCGGGGTTCGTCGGTCTCTCGAACGGCGGCTACTTCCCACCGACCGAGGTCACACTCCCGCTCGCGGCACAGCCCGTCGCCATGCCGCGTTGGACGCCCAAAGAACGCTCGCTCTTCGACACCGGCACGATCTGGTGGGTGCGCGTGATGGCGCGGCTCCGGCCGGGCGCGAGCGAGACCCGACTCCAGCGAGTGCTGGAGACGACGGTGCGGCAGTGGCTGGCCGGCTCCAGCCTGCCGGCGCTGCGCCTGGCGGAGTCGCCGGAGATTCGGTTCCTGCCCGGTGCGCGCGGGCTCGACTCGCTGCGCCGGACGGTCGAGACGCCGCTGCTGGTGCTCGCGGGCGTGGCGGGGCTCGTCATCCTGATCGCCTGCATCAACGTGGCGAGCCTCGTCGTCGCGCGCGGCCTGGCCCGCCAGCACGAATACCGGATTCGGCTCGGCCTGGGGTCGGGCCGGCTCCGACTGGTGCGTCAGATGCTGACCGAGAGCCTGTTGCTCGCCGCGGCCGGCGGCGGGCTCGGCGCGCTCGCCGCGCTGTGGGGGAGTCGCGCGCTCCTTGCCCTGCTGACGAGCGACGCGGGCCTGGTGGCCGTCGCTCCGCCCTCGGTCCGGACGCTCGCGGCACCCGTGTTCGCCATCACGTGCGCGGCGGGCCTGTTCGTGGGGCTCCTTCCGGCGCTGCGCCTCGCGCGAGACGAAGGGGCCCAACTCGTGCGGTCGGCGGCGATCGGCGCGAGCGCGCCCCGGCAAACGGCCGGACGCCTGCTGGTGATGGCGCAGATCGCGATTTCGGTGCCGCTCCTGGTGGGCGCCGGGTTGTTCCTTCGCACGCTCCAGAACCTGGGCGGCGTCGAGCTCGGCTTCGACCCGCACAGCCTCGTGGTCTTTCGCCTCGACCCGACGCTGAACGGCTACGGGCCCGAGCGCGTGACGCGGCTGTACGACCGCGTGCTCGAGCGGCTGGAGACCATCCCGGGCGTGTCGTCGGCCACGCTCGTCGAGAACATGCTGATCAGCGGCTGGATCTCAAACACCAGAATCACGGTGGAGGGCGGGGAGCCTCGCGCGATCCTGATGAACCGGGTGGGTCCGCGCTTCTTCGAGACGATGGGGATGCCGCTCGTGGCGGGCCGAAGGTTCGACCTGCAGGATCAGCCCGGCTCGCCACGGGTGGCGGTCATCAACGAGGCGGCCGCGCGGGCGTTCTTCGGCGCGGCGTCGCCGCTCGGTCGTGCGTTCACGTGGTCCGGACCCGATTACGCGGAGATCGCGGTGGTCGGCGTCGTGCGGGACAGCCGGTACGACAGCCTCCGCTCGCCGGTGGCGCCGACCATGTTCCTTCCCTTTTCTCAGTCCGGCCTCGGACGCATGTACGTCGCCGTTCGGGCGCGAGGCGCCATCGCCGGGCTCGCGGACGCCATCCGCGCGGCCGTTGGGGAGGTGGATCCAACCGTGCCCGTGACGGGCCTAACGACCCAGGCGGCGCAGATCGACGCGACGCTCGGCCGGGAGCACACCCTGACCCTGCTGCTCGGATTCTTCGGCGGCGTCGCGCTGCTCCTGGCCTGCATCGGCCTGTATGGCGTCACCGCCTACACCGTGGCGCGACGCACGAGCGAGATCGGTGTCCGGGTGGCGCTCGGCGCGCGACGGTCGGACGTGTTCTGGCTGATTCTGCGCCAGGCGCTGATCCTGGCGGGCGCGGGTCTGCTCGTCGGGGTCCCGCTGGCACTCGCAGCCACGCGCACGGTGCGCGCGCTGCTGTTCGGCGTCGAGCCCGACGACCCGGCGAGCATCGCGGCGACGGTCGTCGTCCTGCTGCTGGTGGCCGTCGTTTCCGGTGTCCTGCCGGCCCGCCGCGCCGCGCGGCTCGATCCGCTCGTGGCGCTTCGTCACGAGTGAGCGAGCAGCAGGGGACGAGAGCTTTCCTGTCCCTTCACTCCATCCGCAGGGCGCGCACCGGATCGAGCCGGAGTGCGCGGCGCACGGGCACGTAGGCCGCGATCATTGCTGCAACGGCCAGGATCACGGCGGCGCCGAGAACCTCTCCGGCCGATGGCGTGGATGTGCCCGGCAGCGCGGCCACGATGGCTCGCGAGACGAGCCAGGCCAGGCCCAGACCCACCGCGATTCCGGCCAGCGTGAGCTCGGGATCCACGTCGCGCATGGCCGCCCGGACGGCATTTGCCAGTGCGGTCGGCTCACCCTGCGTGCGGACCAGCACACCCATGATGCTGGCGGGTTCTTGCGCGTACGGCCGGAACAGGGTCGGGTAGTTGCGGGCCCCGGGCGAGCAGCAGGCTTGCGACGTTCGCGCACGCGATGAGCAACACGAAGACGGCAGCCGCCTGCCAGACCCCGAGGAATGCCCCGGTACCTTCGTCGATGAGGGCGTCGCTCAGCGAGCGCAGCGCGACACCCGCCCGGTGCGTCTCAGGGTGCGCCCGGGCGATGCGGGCGCCGACCAGCGCGACCTGCGCGCGCGCCTCGTCGACGGTGACGCCGGCCCGCAGCCGTCCGACGACCGTCAAGAACCGCGCGTCGCGCCGCCGGGCCTCCGCGGGCGTGAACGCCAGCGGCGCCCAGACGTCGCACGCATAGGGAAAGCTCCACCCGGGCGGTGCGACGCCCACCACCTCGTACGGCTCGCCGTCGGCGAGCACCACCTGGCCGACGACGTTCGGATCGCCGGCAAACCGGCGCTGCCAGAGTCCAAAGCCGAGGATCAGCGTGCGGTCGTGGCCCGGCGTTTCTTCATCGGGTGTGAACGTCCGCCCCACGACGGGCTCGACGCCCAGCGCGGGAAAGAAGTCGGCCGACACGAGGAATCCCTGGACGCGCTCGGGTTCGTCACGTCCCGACAGGTTCACATCCCACCATCTGTACGCCGTGAGGCGCGAGAAGACGTCGGTCTGACGCTTCAGATCGAAGTAGGTCGCCGGCGCCACGTTCGCGCGCTGGAACGCCGTGCGCCGCGAGGTCTCGGAGAGCATCACCAGTCGATCGACGCGCGGGATGGGAAACGGCCTGAAGACCATGGCGTCGACGATGCTGAAGACGGCGGCGTTGGTAGCGAGACCGAAGGCCAGCGTGATCACGATGACGGCTGACGTCGTGGGTCGCCTGCGCAGCATGCGGAGCGCGAACCGAAGATCCCGGGTCAGCTGGCTCGTGAGTGAATCACCACGCCACGCAGCACCCGCCCGGGTGGGCCGTCGGCGGCCGGCGTGGCGGACGGCGAGACGCAGGACCTGCGACCAGTACCAAAGGTGCGCGAGGACCAACCGGCGGCGCGCGGTGTACGCCGCAAAGTCCTCGCGCAGGTCACCCAGGATCGCGTCGCGCCAGGCGGGCGACGCGATGAGTGCCCCAAGCAGCCATTCGGCCAGCCTGGGTGGTCTCGTCATGGCTTCACCTGTCGAGGTTTGAGAACTGCGCCAGACAAGGCCTGATCCCGGCGTGCATGCTTGACAGCCGGGGCAATTGTCCTCATTGTAGGCCTAATACGATTTTGCCGGGATTCCGGTTCCATCGCCAGGAATGTCGTGCGGGCCCGCCGGTTGAGGATGAGCAGGAGGCCAGCCGCCGGGGGCCCTGCCGAGTCACATTCGGACTTTTGAGGCATCCGCCAAGGCCGCGGTGACGTCGAAGGAGAGCGAAGGAGTTGGTGACAACATGAACCCCCGTTCCATCCCCCTGGCGGCCATGCTCCTCGTCACGGCGATGTGCACCGCGACCGATGCACAGAACCGGCCCGGACTGTCCCTGAGAGAGACGTTCGACCTCTACGTGCGATCGATTCAGAGGTCCGACATCGACGCGCTCTTCTCGACGGTGACGGACGAACCCCGCGTGACCTTCCTGACCAGCGCCGGACGGCTGATCGACTCCCGCGAGGGCTATTACCAGTTCCACCAGGAATGGTTCAAGGAGGCCGGGTGGGAGATGCCGGTCGAGCTCCTGGAGGTACGAGAGGGGGCGGACTACGGCTCCACCCTCGCCATCTTCCACTACCGGCAGAAGCAGCCTGACGGGCGCGTGCAGGCGCTCGATTCCTACTTCACGTTGATCTTCCACAAGGAGCACGACATGTGGAAGGTGGTCACCGATGTCTGCACGCCGATCGAGCGCTACACGATGGAGCCGGATTCCGGCGTCAAGTACACGACCGATCAGCTGTATCTGCTCGACACCGTTAAGAATCGTCGAACGGTGCGGAAGTACAAGCCGATGCCGGTTCCGAAGGACCACCTGCTCGCGATCCTCGACGCCGCCCGGTATGCCCCGACGGCGGGCAACCAGCAGCCCTGGACGTTCCTGGTGATTCAGGATCGCGCCAGGCTCGATCGTCTCGAGGGCGAGGCGGTCGAGTGGTACCTCGAGCGCGACAAGAGCCAGGCGACACGCGACGAAGCCGCGCTCCAGAAGCTGCGTCAGTCCCTCCAGGAGCAGATCACGAACGCCCTTTCGGCTCCTGTCTATGTCGCCGTCCTGGTCGACTCGACCTCGGCGTACCCGGAGTACGTGATGACGGACGGCGCCCTCGCGGCGGAGAACCTGATGCTCGCGGCGCGCGCGCTCGGGTACGGCACGGGCTTCTTCACGACGTTCTTCCCCGAGGCCCGGATGAGGGCGTTCTTCCAGATCCCCGATCGGTACAAGCTCGTGTGCTTCACGCCGATCGGGGTGCCCGAGGAGTGGCCGACGACACCCGAGAAGAAAGGCCTGGAGACGCTCGTCGTCTACGAGTCGTTTCGGAAGTGAGTGGTCCGGGTGCGGCCGGCGGAGCCGACCGCGCCCAACCTTCCTCGCCTGTCTTGCGTCAAATGGCCGGCGGCGGGATGATTGACATCTTCCGCCGGCTCGTCGGAGCGCGATTACGATGGACAGCATCGCTCAGGACCTGCGCCAGACCCTGCGCAGCCTCCGGGCGCGTCCGACCTTTGCAGTATTGGCCGTCCTCACGCTGGCGCTGGGGATCGGGGCCAACAGCGCGGTCTTCAGTGTTCTCGATGCCGTGATCCTCCGCCCGCTCGGCTACCCGGACGCGGACCGGTTGATGTTCATCAGCAGCCGGTTTCCGGCCCTGGGGCTCGACCGGTTCTGGGTGTCCGCACCAGAGTTCTTCGAGTTCGACGACTGGAACCTGGCCACCTTCAGCCTCGTCTTGCCGGAGGCCGCGTATCGGGACCCCCAGGCCCGGGCGAACTTCTTCGATCGATTGCTGGCGCGGCTCTCGGCGCTCCCAGGGGTCCAGGACGCGGCGGCGATGACCGGGCTGCCACCGCACCGCCCGGTCGACGCCCGCGACGTCCGCTTCGAAGACACGTCGGGCCCACCGCTTCGGCCGCGCGATACGGTCGACTACTTCCAGATCGCCACGACCGATTACCTGCGGACGATGGGCATCCCGGTCATGCAGGGACGCGGATTCACTGCGTCGGACGCATCCGGTCCGCCGGTCGTGCTGGTCAACCAGGCGCTGGCGCGGACGTTCTTCGGCAGCGGGACGCCGGTCGGTCGCCGTATCCTCATCGGAGGACCGGGCACACCCTGGTTCACCATCATCGGCGTCGTCAAGGACGTGAAGCAGGGAGGGGTAGACACGCCAGCCGGCACGGAGATCTGTTTTCTGGCGGAGCAGCTAGCGAGGACTGTCCGGGAGATGCCCGCTGGGATGAACGTCGTGATGCGCACGCCGCTGCCGATCGACTCGCTGGCGACACCCGTCTCGCAGGCCGTCCATGGGCTCGACCGCTCGCTCCCGCTCGTCCGTTTCCGGACGATGGACGAGGTGCTTTCAGGGTCGGTGGCTCGACCCAGGTTCGTGGCGACCGTGCTGGAGATCTTTGGAGGACTGGCGCTCCTGCTGGCGGCGGCGGGAACCTACGGCGTTCTCTCGTACTCGGTGACGCGACGCCGCCGTGAGATCGCCGTCCGGATGACGCTTGGCGCGAGCCGGCGGGCGGTGCTTGGACTGGTCTTGGGCCAGGCGCTGCGGCTGACGGTTGCCGGCGTCGTCGCGGGGGTCGTCGCCGGGCTGGGTCTAACGCGCCTGCTCCAGTCTCTGCTCTTCGACCTGCGTCCGTTCGATCCGACGACGTTTGCCGCTGTGGCCGGCCTCGTCACGGTCGTGGCATTCGTAGCGTCCGCGACGCCCGCGTACCGGGCGGCGAGTCTCGATCCGGGAGCCGTGTTGCGCGAAGAATGACTACACAGGTCAAGGGAGTCACCGCCTACCTCTTCATCGCCTTCGGGGTCGCCTGGGGACTCTGGGCGATCCCGCTCTGGGTCGGGCTCTCGGCGCAGAACCCGCTGTTTCAACTGGCGATTCTCCCCGGCGCCTTCGGACCAGCCGTCGCGGCCATCATCGTCCGGCGGTACGTGACCAAAGAAGGCTTCGCCGACGCAGGTCTCAGGCTCCACCTCGAACGGTGGGGCTACTACGTGTTCGCTCTGGTCCTTCCCGTGGTCGTGACGCTCGTCATCGTCGGCATGGCCGTGGCGTTCGGCGTCAGCCATCCGGATTTCTCGCTGCGACGAAGCCTGCAGGTCCTGCTCGCAGCCTTCGGCCGCCGGACTTCCCTTTCGCTGTCCCCGGCGATGCTCGCAGTCCTGCCGGTGCAGTCTCTAATTGGCGCCGTCATTGCCACGCCGTTGCTGTGGGGCGAGGAGTTCGGCTGGCGCGGGTACCTTCAGCTCCGCCTGTTCGACCGTCAGCCCGTGCGCGCGGGTGTCGTCACGGGGCTCGTCTGGGGCGTGTGGCACTACCCGCTGGTGCTCGCCGGGTATCAGTATCCCGACAACCGGTGGCTGGGCCTGCTGGTGTTGCCGGTGAGCACGGTGTTGCTGTCAATCGTCTTCGGATGGCTGAGGTCGAGGACCGGCAGCGTCTGGCCGGCCTGCCTGGCACACGCGGCGACCAACGCCGTCGGCGCATCGTGGACGATGCTGCTCTTCCTCGGAGGACCGCATTGGATTCTGGTCAGCTACCTCGGCGTGCTGGGGTGGATTCCACTCGGGGCCTTGTGCGCCTGGATCGTCGCAAGAGACAGCACGTCATCCAACGCCCTGCCTCTGGAGGGGCAAGCGTGTTGATGCCGGATGCGGCCCGCTCGCGCATCCTCTGGCCCGGAAGACCGGTTCGACACTGACCCCCAAAAACCGGCCGTTCGTCACCGATCCGCGGCCGTCCGCGGCATTTTTCCAGCCTGCGCGCGGCCGGGATCGTATTAGATCGAGTTGGATCGAGGGGTGCGACCGTGAGGGGGGACACCAGGCTCGAAAGGTGGCCACCATGAGCGTTTCCTGGAACACCGTGGCTCTCGCGGCGTTGGGTTCCTTCCTGTCAATCGGCACGCCGGTGTCCAGCGTGCCGCTCCAGACCACCGCGGACCGCGTCGACTTCACCGCTGACCGCTGGGATCTCGAGCACGCCACCATCGTCGATCACCTCGGACGGAAGGCCCTCATGGGCACGGCCTTCCTGAAGGGCGTCGAGCTCGACGACGGCGTCATCGAGTGCGACGTGGCGATGAAGGCGGACGTGCGCGCGTATCCCGGCGTGCTGTTCAGGGTCCAGTCCCCGGGGGAGTACGAACGGGTCTACCTGCGGCCCCACCGCGCGCCGCTCTACGACGACGCCGTGCAGTACGTCGCCGCGTTCAACGGCGTGGACAGCTGGCAGCTGTCCAACGGTCCCGGCAGGACGGCCTCGGCCGTGATTCCAACCGGGCGCTGGCTCCATTTCCGGATAGAGGTCCTCGGCACGCAGGCACGGGTCTACCTGGACGAGTCACCCGAGCCGGTTCTGGTCATCGGCGACCTCGGCCATGGGAAGAGCCGCGGCGGCGTCGGCCTCACGACCGCGGCCGATGGGACGGCGTTCTTCTCCAACTTCTCCTACCGCCGCGACGCCGCGCTTCGGTTCCCTCCGGCTCCGGTGATCCATACGCCACCGGGAATCGTGACGGACTGGGCGGTGTCCGCGCCGTTCAAGAGAAAGCGCCTCGACTTCGACCGGTACCCGGAGGCGAGCGTCCTCAGGGACACCCGATGGACGAAGACGACCACTCGCAGTGACGGCATCCTGGACATCTCCCGGGTGCAAGGCAGGCTCGGGGCGGAGCCGGACGGCATTCTGGCCAGGACGACGATTCGTGCGGAGCAGGCGGGCCCGAGGAAGTACTGGTTCGGCTACAGCGACGAGGCCGGCATCTTCCTGAACGGACAACTCGTGTTCCACGGGACCAGCGCCTACCGGTCGCGGGACACGTCGTTTCTGGGCATCGTCGGTCCGTTCGACGCGGTGAGCCTGCCGTTGCGGAAGGGCGACAACGAGGTGCTGTTCGCGATTGGCGAGGCGAGCGGCGGCTGGGGGCTGACGCTCCAGGACGCGACGGCCGTCGCCATGGCGCGCGGCGTCGAGCGGATGTGGGCCACCCCGGCGGACTTCCTGGTGCCGGAGTCCGTGGCGTACGACCCGGGCACGAACGCGTTCTACGTGTCCAACTTCGACGCGTACAACCCGAGCCGCGGCGAACCGCGGCAGGCCATCTCGAAGGTCACGCCGGACGGACACGTCGAGGCGCTCGAGTGGGTCTCCGGGCTCTTCAACCCCACGGGACTGGCGGTCCGTGACGGCACGCTCTACGTCGTCGAGCGGACGGCGGTCGCCGAGATTGACATCGCGTCCGCGAGCATCACGACGCGCATCCCCTTACCGGGCGCGGCGCTCCCGAACGACATCGCGATCGCCGGCAACGGCGACCTCTACGTGTCCGACTCCCGCAAGAACCGCATCTACCGGATCGCCGGCGGGCAGGCGGAAGAATGGGTGAGCGGCCCGCCGATCTCGGCTCCCAACGGCGTGCTGGTTCACGAGGGACGGTTGATTGTCGGCACGAACGGCGACGGCTGCCTCAAGGCCGTGGACCTCGAGACGAAGCAGGTGGGGATTCTCGCCAACCTTGGCGTCGGAGTGATCGACGGCATCGCGGCGGACCGCCAGGGCGATCTCCTGGTGTCGCACAATGAGGGCCGGCTCCTGCGCGTCGCGCGGGATGGTCGGGTGACGACGGTGCTCGACACCACGGCGATCCGGATGAGCATCGCCGATTTCGGCTACGCCCCGGCTCTCGACCTGGTCGTCATCCCGACCTTCACCGGCGGGCGCGTCGCCGCGTATCGGCTGGGCCGCTGAGACCCTACCCCTTGCGCGAGGTCTTCACGAAGACGGAGCTCAGGGTCTGCTGGACCTTCTTGCTCTTGCACTTCGGGCACTTCGGCTTCGTCTTGTCGTGCTCGCTGATGGTCAGCACGGTGGTGAATTCATGTCCGCAGTCCTCGCACCGGTATTCGTACATAGGCATGAACTACCTCCTGGCGCGCGGAGCGCGGCGTCGGGGGATCCGCGCAGGTCGATCTTACACCTGTGCGCGAGGCGCAGCGCAGGCCCGGTCATCGTTTCCGCACGAACAGCGTGAAGAGGCCCGGTCCGATCAGGCAGACGTCGCACGCCGCGTCGCCGGCCGGCACCGCGCCCTTGAGGATCACCACTTCGTGGCCGAGCTCCTCGTAGAGCGCCCCAAGCTCCCTGGCGCGCGACCCGTCCACCACCGACATCCGCTCGTAACCCTGCGCGATCAACTCGCGCGCCCGGGCTCGAAGGGTGGCGACAGCTTCGTCAGAAGAGGTCATCGAGATCGTCCTCGCCGGGCGGCATCTCGCCGTGCTCGGCCAGGTACTGCTGAATGAGCTCCGATTCACGCGCGGTGTACATCTCGTTCGGCTCGATGTCGAAGAAGGCGGCCTTCTCCGAGCCGAGTCTCTCCAGAAGCGCGTTTCTCAGGTCGGGCGTCCCCGCGATGGCGAAGAGACATCTGCTCGCGTCGTAGAGCCGGTAGACGCCGGCCGCCGCCGGCACGGTGTCGACGCCGTCCGGCGTGAGCGCCTGCAGCGCCCGCCGCGGCGCCGGGGCCGTGGCCAGGTCGAGGCGGAGGTCGCACTGCAGGCACCGCGCCGCTTCCGACATGGCCTCCGCCCGGCTGAGGTCGCCGCCGATCTCCTCCCAGTGCCCGCGTCGCTGGGGCGCCGGCACCAGCGGGATGGCCACCCGCGGGCGCGCGGCGAAGCCCTCGACGCGGCCGATGCGCGCGGCGCCGCGACCGAGGGCGGATCGGGGGGCCTCGTCGCCGGTCCCGCCGAGCGAGCGGTCCAGGGCCAACGCCGCCTCGCGGCCGGATCGGATCGCTTCCGCCACGGTGCTCGTGCCGCGCAAGGCGTCTCCGCACGCGAAAAGCCCGTCCACGCCCGTCGCGAACGCGCGCCGCCCGGGCATCGCCGCACGTCCCTCGAGGCCGGCCAGCACGTCCTCCTCCACGTCCTGTCCGATCGCCAGGATGACGGTCTGGCCCTCGATGGTCTCGCGGGTCGAGGTGTCGAAGGCGGGCGCGAACGCGCCGCTCGCGCCGATGACCGACGTGCAGCGCACCAGCTCGAGGCCGGCGGCCCGGCCGTCCGCTTCCATGACGCGCGCCGGCCCCCAGGAGGGCTTCAACGTCACGCCCTCCTCGAGCGCCCGCGCCAGGTCGGCGGCGTGGGCCGGCAGCGCCTCCCGCGATTCGAGCGACACCAGCACCGCCTCGGACGCGCCCAGGCGCACGGCGGTCATCGCACAGTCCACGGCGACGCTGCCGCCGCCGACCACCAGCGCGCGGCCGGCGAGTGGCGCCGCCCCGCCGGCGATGCTGTCCTTGAGGAAGTCCAGTCCCAGGAACACGCCGGGCAGCTCGGCATTCTCGAGCGCGATGCACCGCGGCTTCTGCGCGCCGACCGCGAGCAGCACCGCATCGTGGGTGCCGACGAGCTCGCCGACCGGGATGTCGCGGCCGATGCGGACTGACGGCCGGAACGCCACACCCATGGCGAGCACCCGCACCACGTCGGCGTCGATCACGTCGCGAGGCAGCCGGAACGTCGGCACGGCCGATCGCAGCATGCCCCCGGGTCGATCCTGCTCGTCGAACAGCGTGACGGCGTGGCCGAGGCGACGCAGCTCGACCGCCGCCGCCAGGCCCGCGGGACCGGCGCCGACGATGGCCACGTGCTTGC
>JAHECP010000304.1 GCA_024641665.1 Acidobacteriota bacterium | reverse complement strand
CGTGCGGCGGCGCCGACTGCGCGGGCGTCGTGTGGACCGGCGGGTGCGACGCGGCCGGGTGCGCGCACGCGGTCTGGGAGGACGGCCGTCCGGGCGCCCGGAGCGCGGGCGGCGCCGATGACGACGTGCAGAGCAGCCTGGCCGCGTCGGGCCAGGTGATCTGGAGCCGTCGATGAGGAACCTGCCGCTGGTGGCGCGGATCTACGTGAGCACGATCATCGCGCTCGGCGCGGGGCTCCTCGTGTGGTGCTTCCCCCGCTCGTTCCACCAGCCGACCTTCTTCATCGTCCTGCTGCTGCTCTCGTCGGTCACGTCGGTGTTCAAGGTGAAGCTTCCGTTGGCGCGCAGCGGATCGACGATGTCGGTCTCCTACGCGGTGGACTTCGCGTCGCTGCTGCTGCTCGGCCCGAACGAGACGATGCTGGTGGCGGCGGCGAGTGCGTGGAGCCAGTGCACGTTCCGGATCACCGAGCGCAACGCCACCCACCGTACGCTGTTCAGCATGGCGTGCCTCGTGGTGACGGTGCAGGCGGCCGGCTGGGTGTACTACGCGCTCGGGGCGCCGGTCGGGTCGCTGCCGACGTGGACGGGGCTGGCGCGGCCGCTGGTCGGCGCCGCCACGGTCTACTTCCTGGTCAACACGGCGACGATCGCGACGGCCATCGCGCTCTCGACGCGCCAGTCGCTCTTCCGGATCTGGAACGAGAACTTCCTATGGAGCGCGCCCAGCTACTTCGTCGGCGCGGCGGTGGCCAGCCTGGCGGCCCTCGTCGTCAACATGTCAGGGCACTGGCTCGCGCCGCTCGCGGCCGCGCCGCTCTACCTGACCTACCGCACCTACAAGGTCTACCTGGGCCGCATCGACGACGAGCAGCGGCACGTGCGCGAGGTGAGCGAGCTGCACCTGGCGACGATCGAGGCGCTGGCGCTCGCCATCGACGCGAAGGACCAGACCTCGACCACGCACATCCGCCGCGTGCAGCTCTACGCCGCCGAGCTCGCCAAGGCGCTGGGCATGGCCGACACCGACATCCAGGGCGTGAAGACGGCGGCGCTGCTCCACGACATCGGCAAGCTGGCGGTGCCCGAGCACATCCTGTCGAAGCCCGGCCCGCTGACGCCCGAGGAGTTCCAGAAGATCCGCGCCCACCCGAAGGTGGGCGCCGAGATCATCGGCGCCGTGCCGTTCCCGTACCCCGTGGCGCCGCTCATCCTGTGCCATCACGAGCGCTGGGACGGGAAGGGCTATCCGGCGGGCCTGAAGGGCGAGGAGATTCCGCTCGGGGCGCGCATCCTGTCGGTCGTGGACTACTTCGACGCGCTGATGACCGAGCGGCCGTACCACAAGGCGATGAGCGAGGAGGCCGCGCTGGCCCTCCTGCAGCAGGAGGCCGGCAAGGGGCTGGATCCCGTGGTGGTGTCCACGTTCGTCGAGATGCTGCCGCGCCTGAACGAGCAGGCGGCCACGCTCGAGGAGCAGTTGGTGCGCCGGCTGTCGCTCGAGGAGAGCCAGCAGCCGGGCGCCGGCCAGCCGGCGACGGGGCTCACGCCGGAGCCGTCGAAGCAGAACGTGTTCGAGGACATCGCGCTCGCGCACCGGGAGATCTACGCGCTCTACGAGATCGCGCAGGCGATGGGCACGAGCCTCGGCGTGGCCGACACGATGGCGATCATCGCCGCCAAGCTGTCGAACCTGGTCCCGTTCTCCTGCTGCGCGCTGTTCCTCTACGACGAGGAGACCGAGATCCTGCGGTGCAAGTTCGCGACCGGCGCCGACTCCAACCTGATCCAGCAGGTCGCGGTCCGCAGCGGCGAAGGCCTCACCGGCTGGGTGGCGCGCAACCGCCGGCCGCTCGTGAACGCCCGGCCGAGCGCCGACCTCGAGGCGTCGGGCCTGACCGCGCGCGCGACGACGCTGCAGTCGGCGCTCGTCTGCCCGCTCGTGCAGAGCGACCGGTTCATCGGCGCGATCGCCGTCTACCACACCGAGGCGGCGTTCTACCGCGACGACCACCGGCGGCTGCTCGACCGCGTCTCGGAGCAGGCCGCCGCCGTCATCAGCAACTCCATCATGTACGAGCAGACCAAGGAGGACTCGCTCACCGACCCGCTCACCGGCCTGCCCAACACGCGGTTCCTCTTCATGCACCTCACGCGCGAGCTGGCGCGCGCCGAACGGCTGAAGTCCGAGGTCTCGCTGATGGTCATGGACCTCGACAACTTCAAGGACATCAACGACAACCACGGCCATCACGTCGGCGACCGCGCGCTCTGCGAGGTCGCCAAGCTGCTGCGCACCGCCATCCGCCCCTACGACATCTGCGTCCGGTACGCCGGCGACGAGTTCATCCTGGTGCTCTCGGGCTGCGGCGAGGAGGAGGCGGAGCGCAAGCGCCAGGAGCTGCAGGAGCAGATCGAGGCCGTCCACTTCGAGGCGCGCCCCGGCAAGCCGGTCAGGCTGGGCATGAGCGTGGGCGCGGCCGTCTTCCCCCAGGACGGGGAGGTCTACGAGGCGCTGCTCGCCACGGCCGACAGCCGCATGTACCAGAACAAGGCGATGCGGAAGCGCCGCGTCGGCGGCCGCGGACACGATCTCGACGAGGCCATCCTGTACCGGCTGGCCGATCTCTCCGAGCACGAGATCCAGCGGGCCGCCACCGGCATCATCTGATCCCGCCTGTCGCGCGGTTGCCCGCCGCAGGAACCCACCACTAGAATGACGACGTGCCCGTCGTCGCGTTGAGGGTCCGCTGCGCCCGCAGGCTCACGCCCCGCACCCGCCTGCTCACGCTCGATCTCGCCGGCCGGCGGTTCGCGTTCGCGCCGGGCCAGGCGGCGCTCGTCGGCCTGCCGTCCGACGCCGTCCGCAAGCCCTACTCGATCGCCAGCTCGCCGGAGGACGCCGCCGCCGGCACGCTCGATCTCCTGGTCAAACCGGGCTCGCTCGGCGGCGCGCGCTGCGGCGCAGTGCTCGCGGTGGACGGCCCGCTCGGCCGGCTGCGCTTCCCGCGGCGTGTGGCCGAGCGCCACGTGCTCCTCGTCGCGGGCGGTACCGGCATCGCCCCCATCCGCTCGATGCTCCGTCACGCGGTGGCGTCCGGCTACGACGGCCGCCTCACGCTCGTCTACAGCGCCCGCTCGGACCGCGACTTCCCCTTCCTGGCCGAGTTCCGCCGCCTCGCGCGCGCCGGTCGGCTGCGGTTGAGCCTGACCGCGTCACGCCGCGCCGCGCGGGCCTGGCGCGGCGGTCGCGGCCGCATCGACCTCGACCGCCTGCGCGCGCTCGTCCCCGACCCGGTCACGCTGTGCTTCGTGTGCGGGCCCTCGGCGCTCGTGCGAGACATGGCCCCGCTGCTGCGGCGCCTGGGCGTCGCCTCCCGGCGGATTCGGGTGGAGAAGTGGGGGGAATAGGAACGCCGCGAGCCGTCGCTCACATCCCCATCGCGTGGAAGCCCCCGTCGACGTAGAACACGTCGCCGGTGACCGCGCTGGCGTCGCCGCTCAGCAGGAACGCCGCGGCGGCGGCGACCTCCTCGGCATCCACCGTGCGGCGCAGGGGCGCGTGGTCGCGGTAGATGCCCAGGATGCTGGTGAAGCCGGAGATGCCGGAGGCGGCGAGGGTCTTGATCGGCCCGGCCGAGATGGCGTTGACGCGGATGTTCTGCGGCCCGAGGTCGCTGGCCAGGTACCGCATCGCCGCCTCGAGCGCGGCCTTCGCCACGCCCATCACGTTGTAGTTGGGGAACACGCGCTCGCTGCCCAGATAGGTCAGCGTGAGCACGCTGCCGCCGCCGCGCGCCGCCATCAGCGGCACGGCGCCGCGCGTGAGCGAGACGAGCGAGTAGGCGCTCACGTCGAGCGCAATCCGGAAGCCCTCCCGTGTCGTCTGCACGAAGGGCCCTTCGAGCTCCTCGCGCGGCGCGAACGCGACGCCGTGCAGGAGGAAGTCGAGCCCGCCGAACTCCCGCCCGATCGCCCGGTAGACCTCGGCGACCTGCTCGTCGCTGGTGACGTCGCACGGCAGGATGAGCGGGTCGGTCAGCTCCTGCGCGAGCTCCCGCACGTTCTCCTCGAGCCGCTCGCCCTGGTAGGTGAGCGCGAGGCGGGCGCCGCGGCCGGCCACCGCGCGCGCGATGGCCCACGAGATCGAGCGCTTGTTGGCGACCCCGACGATCAGTCCATGCTTGCCGGTGAAGTCCGTCATCTGGTGAGGAGGGGCGTCCGGTCAGCGCGATCGCTTCTTGCCGCTGCGCGCATGGAGTGAGGGGCGGTTGTGCCGCTGCCCGGGGTGGCGGTCCTGGCGCGGCCCCGCGGGCGCCATCCCGTGGCGGCCGTGGCCGAAGCCCGGACGGTCGCCCTGCCGCTGCTGGCCCGAGCCCTGGAAGCCCGGCCGGCCCCCGTTGTTCGACGGGCGGCCGCCGCGGCCGTTGCCCCGCGAATCGCCGTGGAAGCCGCTG
>JAHECP010000303.1 GCA_024641665.1 Acidobacteriota bacterium | reverse complement strand
GAAGAACTGCTGCCGCTCCTCCGGCGACATACCCTGCAGCCGCGCCCGCATCTGCTCGCGCTGGGCCGGGTCCATCTGCGCGCCGGGCCCGCCGGACCCGCCGCGGCCCCCGCCCTGCCCGTTGCCCCCGGCCTGGGCGTTGGCGCCGGCCGGCCGCGTGCCCCGCTGCAGCTCCGGCGGCACCGGCAGGTTGAGCGCCGCGAACATGTCGGCGGTCGGCCGGAACCGCAGCGCCGCCGCCGGCACGCGCAGCACGTTGTCGGCGCGCGCGATCTCGATCGTGACGTTGGCCGTCATGCCCGGCTTCAGCTTGAGCTGCGGATTCGGGACGTCGATGACGGTGTTGTAGGTCACCACGTTCTGCACGACGACCGGCTCGAGCCGGATCTGGGACACCGCCCCGGTGAACTCCTCGGTCGGGTAGGCGTCCACCCGGAACTTGACCACCTGGTTCGGCCGGATCCGGCCCACGTCGGCCTCGTCGATGCTCGCCACGACCTGCATCTTGGCCAGGTCGGCGGCCAGCAGGTAGAGGATCGGCGCCTGCATGCTGGCGGCCACCGTCTGGCCGACGTCCACGTTCCGCGAGATGACGATGCCGTCGATCGGCGCCGTGATGACGGTGTGGTCCAGGTTCACCTGGGACTGGCCCAGGCTCGCCTTCGCCTGGGTGACCTGCGCCTCCTGCGACCGCAGCTGGGCCTCCGCCGAGCGCGCCGCCACCTGCGCCGTCTCGAGGTCGCTCTGGGGGATCAGGTTGCGCTTGTTGAGGTCCTCGGCCCGCGTCAACTTCACCTTCGCGTCGTCGAGGGATACCTTCAGGCGCTCGAGGTCGGCCTCCGACCGGATGAGGTTGGCCTTCTGCTGGTCGATCTGCGTCTGGAAGAGCGACGGATCGAGCCGTGCGATGACCTGCCCCTTGTGGACAATCGAGTTGAAATCGGCGTAGAGCTCCGCCACGGTGCCCGAGACCTGGGAGCCGACCTGGACGGTGGTCACCGCCTGCAGCGTGCCCGTGGCGCCGACCGTGTCGACGACGCTGCCCTGGGTGATCTTGCCCGTGACGATCTCCGGGGCGGTCCCGTTGCGCTTCAGGTTGTAGTACGCCCCCACGCTGATACCGATGGCCACGACGGCGATGAGGCTGAAGATGAGCTTTTTCATGAGCGTCTCGCGGCCATCACCGGCCGCCGGCATCCGGGCGGGCCTTCCAGGCCCCGGCCCGGTACGTGTTCTTATGCATTAGACTCCGATGGGGGATGGTGCATTCCCTTCCGCAGGCCGGCCCAGCCCTCCTCGAAGACGGTATAGACCGACGGGACGAACACCAGGGTCACGAGCGTCGAGGTCAGCAGCCCGCCGATGACCACGCGGGCGAGCGGGGCCTGGAGCTCGGCGCCCTCGCCGATGCCGAGCGACATCGGCAGCAGGCCGAGCACGGTGGTCAACGTCGTCATCAGGATCGGGCGGAGCCGCGTCCGCCCGGCCAGCTCGACGGCCTCCCGGAGGGGCTTGCCGTCGCGCCGCCGCAGGATGTTGGTGTAGTCGACGAGCAGGATGGCGTTGCTGACGACGATGCCGCCGAGCATGATGACGCCGATGTAGGCCTGCAGGCTGAAGTTGGTGCCCGTGAGCAGCAGGCTCGCGACCACGCCGATGGCGGCGAGCGGGATCGAGAACATGATGATGAACGGGTCGCGCAGCGACTCGTACTGCGACGCCATGACGGCGTAGACGAGCAGCACGGCCAGGATCAGGACGAGCTGGAGCTGGCTGAACGACCGCGCCTGCTCCTCGACCTCGGCGCCGAAGCCGACCGAGAAGTCCTTGGGCGCGTGCAGCGCGGGCAGCCGGTCCTGGACGTTCTTCACCGCCTCGCTGAGCGACGTCTCGATCTCGGCGTTGACCTGCGTGATGCGCTCCTGGTTCTTGCGGTCGATCTGCACCGGGCCCTGCGACGACCGGACGTCGAGCAGGTTCTTGGCCTGGAGGACCTGGCCGGCCGGCGTGCTCACCAGCAGCTCGTTGACGTCGTTGACGCGCGAGCGATCTTCCTCGCGCAGCCGCACGATGATGGGGTATTCCTGGCCGCGCTCGCGGTACATCGCCGCCTGCGTGCCGGCGATGTTGGTCCGGAGCGTGTTGGCCACGCCGGTCACGGTCAGGCCGAGCAGCGCGGCCTTCTGGCGGTCGACGTGAACGGCCAGCTCGGGGCGCCCTTCGTCGTGGCCGATGCGCACGTCGGCGATGCCCGGCGTGCCCTCCATCAGGGTCTTGGCGGCGTCGCTGAGGTTCTTGGCGTCGGTCAGGTCGTGGCCACGAACCTCGAGCGACAGGCGGCTGTTGCTGCCGCCCAGCATGCGGCTCAGCTGAAAGTTGCCGCCCGAGGCGCGCGCCGACACGAGCACGCCCGCCTGGCCGGCGAGCTCGCGGCGGAGCGCCTGCGCGATCTCGTCGCTCGTGCGCGTACGCTGGGTCTTGGGCACCAGGGTGATCGTCAGCGTGCCGCGGTAGGTGCCGCTCCGGCCGAACCCGCCGCCGCCCTGGATCTGCGAGATGATCGTCTCGGCTTCGGGCACGAGCTGCCGCGCGCGGGCCTCCATGCCGAGCAGCACGTCGCGGGTGCGCTCGAAGCGGGTGCCGACGGCGAGCTCGGCGGTCACCGAGACCTGACCCTCGTCAGTCTGCGGCAGGAGCTCGACGCCGATCAGGGGGAAGAGCAGCAGCGCGACGGCCAGGGTCGCCGCGCCGCCCATGAGGACCGTCGGCCGGTGCTCGAGCGCCAGGTGGAGCAGCCGGCGGTAGCCGTTGTCGACCTGCTCGAGGATCTGCTCGCTGGCGGTGAACAGCCGGCCGCCGAGCCCGTGGCGCTGGTCGACGGGGGCGGGCAGGCGCAGCAGCTTCGAGCAGAGCACCGGCACGAGCGTGACGGCCACGAACAGCGACATCGCCAGCGAGAAGATGACGACGATCGAGAGCTGGCCGAAGAGCACGCTCGACACGCCGCTCAGGAAGAGCAGCGGGATGAAGACGGCGATGTGCGTCAGCGTCGAGGCGACGATGGCCGTCCACACCTCCTCGCTGCCCTCGGCCGCGGCCGTCTTCCGCTCCTTGCCCATCTCCATGTGGCGGAACGTGTTCTCGAGCACGACGATCGAGGCGTCGACGATCATGCCGACCCCGAGCGCCAGCCCGCCGAACGTCATCGTGTTGAGCGTGAACCCGCCGAAGTAGAGCAGGGCGAAGGTCCCGACGATCGAAATCGGGATGGCCGTCGTGATGATGATCGTCGAGCGGATGTTGCGCAGGAACAGGAAGATGATGAGCACGACGAGCACGGCGCCGAACAGCACCGCCTCGCGCACCGCGCCGATCGACTGCTCGATGAAGCGCGACGTGTCGTTGAGCACCGTCAGGTGCACGCCCGAGATCTCGCGGTTGATGCGGTCGGCCTCCTCCTTGACCCGCGTGGCCACGGCGACCGTGTTCTCGCCCGACTGCTTGGTGACGTTCATGCGAACGCCCGGCTTGCCGTTGATCCGCACGAGCGACCGCTCGTCCTCGGTCCCGTCGTAGACGTTCGCGATGTCTTTCAGGTAGACGGGCACGCCGTTCTTGGTGAGGACCACCAGGTCCCTGATCTCGTCGATGCTCGAGTACTGGCCCTGGCTGCGCAGCAGGTACGTCATGTCCCCGTCGTCGATCTCGCCGATGGGGATGTTCTGGTTCTCGGTGGCCAGGATGTTCGTGACGCGGTCGACCGACAGGTCGAGGGCCGTGATCTTCTCCTTCGACAGATCCACGCGGATCTGGCGGCGCAGGCCGCCGCTCACGTCCACGGCGGCGACGCCCGCCACCCGCTCGATGCGGGGCGAGAGCTCGTTCTGGGCGATCTCCCGCAGCGTCACCGGGTCGTAGTCCCCCTCGACGCCCAGCCAGATGATCGGCTGCGCGTTCGAGTCGAACTTGAAGATGACCGGCGCGTCCGCGTCCTCGGGCAGCCGCCCGCGGATGCGGTCGATCCGCGTCCGCACGTCGTCGGCCGCCGCGTTGAGGTTCGTGCCCCACGCGAAGTTCAGCCGGACGTTGCTCGACCCCTCCGACGAGGTGGAGTTGATCTGCTCCAGCCCGCCGACCGCGCTGACGGCCTGCTCGAGCGGCCGCGTGACGGATTCCTCCATCTCGAGCGGTCCGACGCCGGTGTAGCTGACCCGGATCGTCAGGCTGGGGTAGGACACGTCCGGCATGAGGTCGACCGGCAGCTTGAGCAGGGAAATCGCGCCCAGCAGCACGATGACGCCGCTGATCATGAACATCGTGACGGGGCGATTGATGGCGGTGCGGGGGACACTCATCGATCTCTCACCTTCTCCAGGTCGTCAACGACTCGGCCGCGCCTCGCTCAGCGGCCCTGCGCGCTGGACGGCGCGGGCGGCGCACCCTGCGGCGATGCGCCG
>JAHECP010000302.1 GCA_024641665.1 Acidobacteriota bacterium | reverse complement strand
GCGATCATGCGCGGCGTGACGTCGAGGCCCACGACCTGGGCGCCGCGCGCGGCCAGCTCGAACGCGATGTCGCCGGTGCCGCACGCCAGGTCGAGCGCGCGCGCGCCGGGCTTCACGGCGGCCAGGTCCGCCAGCCGCCGCTTCCAGCGCCGGTCCTGTCCGTACGACAGCACCACCGTGATGAGGTCGTAGCGATCCGCGATGGTGGCGAACAGGCGCTTCACGTAGAGGCGCTTGCCCGCCGGCGTGGCGAGCGCGGTGCGCAGCTTCAGCATCGTCGGCTCGTCCCACCCACGTACGGCAACCACGATGCACGATGGATTCCGCCTCCTGTGTGAACCACGAAGCCCGCGAAGCACCCGAAGAACGTCAGACTGCAAGACACGCGCGGCGGCCCGCGCGCCCTGTGGGCGCGCCGGGACCGGGAACGGGCGCGTGCAAGAACGCGTGGGGCAACGAGGCGCGCTCTTGCGCGCGCCCGTCCCGCTCCCGGCCAGCGGCCTGGCCTTGGTCAGCCCCGTGGCCAGGCCACGCAGGCCGCCGCGATCAGACGTACTGTCTTCGTGAGCCTCGTGTCCTTCATGGTAAGTACGTGATGTCAAGCGTTGCAGCGTGACACCCTTCGTGCCTTCCACGAGTGGCCGTCTTCGAGTCTTCGTGGTGATCGTTTCCCGCCGGGGTTTGATTTGTCAAAGTCCGTCGCCGTGCGGCAAGATCGGGCTGGAGCACACGCCGTGGCCTCCCAGACCGTCGAGAACTACCTCAAGGCACTCTACCAGGCCGAGCGCGTGCTGGCCGACCCCGCCGCGCTCGTGCCCATGGGCCGGCTCGCCTCGGCTCTCGGCGTCGTCCCGGGCACGGCCACGACGATGGTGAAGGCGCTGGCCGAGGCGGGGCTGGCGCGCTACGAGCCCTACGTCGGCGTGCGCCTCACGCCGGCGGGCGAGAAGCTCGCGGCGCGCGTGCTGCGGCGGCACCGGGTCGTCGAGCAGTTCCTGGTGCAGGTGATGGGCATGCGCTGGGACGAGGTCCACGACGAGGCCGAGCGGCTCGAGCACGCCGTGTCCGACCGGCTCGTCGAGCGCATCGACGAGATGCTCGGCCATCCCGCCGTGGATCCGCACGGCGATCCGATCCCGGACCCCGAGGGCACGATGGCCGCGCCACCCGGCGACACGCTTCTCTCCTGCGCGCTCAGGACACCCGTCCGGATCCTGCGTGTCGTCGATCAGAGCGCCGCGTTCCTGCAGCTCGTGGACGCGCGCGGCCTGAAGCCGGGGACGGTGGTCGAGGTGGACGCGCGCGACGCGGAGCCGGCCGACGCCGTCCGGCTGACGATCGCCGGCGGCGGACGCGTGACGATCGACGGGCGGGCGGCTTCGCGCCTGCAGGTGGAACGGGTGGGCTAGCCGCCGGTGGAGCTACTCGATGTAGGTGGCGAACGAGGTGGGCGTCTCCCACACGGTGACGCGCATCACGTCGAGGCCGAGCGCGCGCGCCTGGTCGAAGATGAGCTTCGCGATCCGCTCGACGGTGGGATTGCTGTCGAGCTTGTAGATCGGCTCGCCGAGCGCCTGGAGCGGCGCCACCAGGGGATCGTCGTGGCGCAGGATCATCTTGTGGTCGAGCTCGCGGTCGATCCAGCCCTTGACCAGCCGCTTGATGTCGCCGAAGTCGGCCACCATGTTACGCTCGTCCAGCCGGTCGGTGCGCACCTCGATCTCGCACGCGGCGTTGTGCCCGTGCGGGTGCTTGCACACACCGTCGTAGTCGAGGAGGCGATGGCCGTAACAGAAGTCGATGCGTTTCGTGACGCGATACATGACGGGTCCGGACCGGTGCCTTCGGCGATGACGCGATGGTAGACGAAGCCTCTCGGCAGGGTCAAGAAGCCGCCGTGCTGCTGTCGGGCGGGCTCGACAGCGCCGTGCTGGTCGCCGACGAGGCGGCGCGCGCCGTCGTCCAGCCGATCTACGTGGCGGCGGGGCTCGCGTGGGAGGCCGCCGAGCTTCGCGCGCTCGAACGGCTGCTCGGCGCCGCGCCGTTCGATCGCCGCGTCCGCCCGCTGGCGCGTCTCGGGGCGGACATGCGCGACGTGTACCCGGCCTCGCACTGGGCCGTGCGCGGCACGCCGCCCGCCTACGACACGCCCGACGAGGACGTGTACATCGAGGGGCGCAACATCGTCCTGCTCTCGAAGGCCGCGGTGCTCTGCGCGCGCCGGGGCATCACGCGCCTCGCGCTCGGCCCGCTGGCGGGCAACCCGTTCCCCGACGCCACGCCGGCGTTCTTCGACGAGATGTCGCGCGCGCTCTCGCGCGGGCTCGGGCACCCGATCGCGATCGCCGCGCCGTTCGCCGCGCTGCACAAGGCGGACGTCATCAGGCTGGGCGTGCGGCTGGGCGTGCCGCTCGGGCTCACGCTGTCGTGCATGAACCCGGCCGGCGAGGCGCATTGCGGGCGGTGCAGCAAGTGCCGGGAGCGGCAGCAGGCGTTCGCCGCGGCGGGCGTCGCGGACCCGACGGTCTACGCGGAATGAACCGCAGAATGACCATGGAAATCGCCACGGAATGGCCACGGAAATGGGACACGGAATGGGTCACCGAATGCGATACGGACAGTAGCAGCAAGAGCGAGGGAGCGGGGCGGGCCGACTGGTGCACCGCGCACCCTGTGCACGTTGCACCCGGTGCACCCCGTGCACCTTGCTCCCTACGACACGCGCAGGCGGATCGACCCGTCCCCCGTGCGGATCCGCAGGGTCCGGCCGCCCTCGCCGAGACGGCCCTTCAGCGTCTTCCGGTCGATCCGGCCCGACACGGTCGTCGTCACGTCGAGGTCGCTCGTGACGCTTCCGTCGCCGGTGTGGGCGTCGAGGTCGGCAGCGAAGTCCGACGGGAGGTAGAGGACGACGCTGCCGTCGCCGGTCGTGACGGACCAGTCGTCGGTCATGCGGCTGCCCTGGTCGGCGCGCACCGTGACCGAGCCGTCGCTCGTTTGCACGCGCACCATGCCGAGCGCGCCGGACAGGCTGACGCCACCGTCGCCCGTCCTGAGATCCACGTCACCGGAGACGTCCTGCAGCGTCACGGATCCGTCGCCGGTGTGCACGACGAGGTCGCCCTCGATCCCGCTGCCGCGCACGGAGCCGTCGCCGGTGCGCAGCTCGCACCGTCCGGCCACCTGCTCGACGCGAATCGAGCCGTCGCCGCTCGTGGCCACCACGTTCGCCTTGCGGGGAACCGTCGCGACGATCTTCGCGCTGCGCGAGTAGTTGCCGATGCCGAAGAGCGACTCGCCGCCAGTGGGTCGCCGCACTTCCACCTGGATGCGGTCGCCGTTCTGGTCGGCGACGACCTCCAGCGACTTCAGCGCCTCTTCGGTCGGCCCGCGCTTCTCGATCTCCACGAGCACCCGGTCCTTGTCCCACGTCTTGATCTGGATGGAGCCGTCGAACGTGGTGAGGCGCACGTCCGGGGTGCCGGACACGTCGAAGGTGCGCTCCTCGCGCGCCGAGTACCCCTGGGAGTCGAGGCTGACCACGCACCCGGCCAGGGTCGTCGTGGCCGCCAGGAGCGCCGCCGCAGGCATACGGATAGATGGCATCGTCGGACCCCTCCGGGCCGGTCACTTGTCATAGACGGCCGGGCGAGGGGGCCGGTTCCCCCCGCGCTTGGCGGCCGACGCCCCCGTTTTTCAGGCCGTTTCCCGCGCGAAGACCCGCCGGCCGCCAACGTAGGTCTCGAGGACGCGCAGGCGGCGGTCCAGCACGACCAGGTCGGCCACCTCCCCGGGCGCGATCACGCCATGCCCCTGCAGCCCGAGGTCCCGGGCCGGCGTCGTCGCGCACAGCTGAGCCGCCTCCACGAGGCCGAGCCCGACGGGTCCCGTCAGGAACGCGAACGCGCGGTCCATGGTCAGCACGCTGCCGGCCAGCGTGCCGTCGTCGAGGTAGGCGGCCTCGCGGACGGTGATGGGCCGGCCGCCGAGGGTCGCGCGCGAGCCGGGCGGCAGCGCCGAGCCCGCCGTGCCGTCGGTGATGGCCATCACGCGCGAGACGCCCTTGGCGGCCACCGCCAGGCCGACGGCCGCCGGGTGGACGTGCACGCCGTCGCAGACGATCTCGACGGCGAGGTCGTCGTGGTGCAGCGCGGCGCCCACGAGCCCGGGCTCGCGGTGGCCGAGCGGGCTCATCCGGTTGAACAGGTGCGTGGCGCGGCTGGCACCCGCGCGCACGGCGGCGGACGCCTCGTCGAAGGTCGCGCCCGAATGGCCGAGCGACACGCGGTGGCCGGCGGCGACGAGCCGCGACACGAGGTCGAGGGCGGCGGGCAGCTCGGGGGCGAGCGTCACGATGCCGACGTCGGCGGGCGCGCGCGCGATCTCCGAGAGGATGTCGGCGGCGTCGAAGGCGGCGGCCGCCGGCCCGGCCGGCGCGCCGGGCGGCTGCCGCAGGCACGCGACGGGCTGGGCGCCGGCC
>JAHECP010000120.1 GCA_024641665.1 Acidobacteriota bacterium | reverse complement strand
CGGCGCCGCACAGCGCGACGCCGGGGCCATCCCGGACGGCGCCGTCGCCGCGCGCGGCGGCACGATCGTGTTCGTGGGCACCACGGCCGACTGCGATCGCGCCGTCGCGCCCGGGCCCGAGGTGCGCGTCATCGACGCGCGCGGCTGCTCGATCGTGCCCGGGTTCGTGGACGCGCACACCCACGCGGTGTTCGCCGGCAACCGCCACGAGGAGCTGCGGCGGCGGCTGGCGGGCGCCAGCTACGCCGAGATCGCCGCCGAGGGTGGCGGCATCCTCTCGACCGTCGCCGCGACGCGCGCGGCGACCGAGGACGCGCTGGCCGCCGCCACGAAGACGCGCCTCGACGAGATGCTGGCCTGCGGCACGACGACCTGCGAGGTGAAGAGCGGGTACGGGTTGACGCTCGAGGCCGAGCTGAAGATGCTGCGGGTGATCCGTCGCCTGGACGGCGAGCACCCGATCGATCTCGTGCCCACCTTCATGGGCGCGCACGAGGTGCCGCCCGAGTACCGGGACCGCCGCGCCGAGTACGTGGATCTCGTCGTCGGCGCCATGATCCCCGCCGTCGCGCGCGAGGGTCTCGCCGCGTGGTGCGACGTCTTCTGCGAAACGGGAGTGTACACGCCGGAGGAATCGCGGGTCATCCTCGAGGCGGGCGCCCGCGCGGGCCTGGCGCCGCGCATCCACGCCGATGAGCTGGCCGCGAGCGGCGGCTCGCTGGTGGCCGCCGCCGTGGGCGCGCGGTCGGCCGACCACCTGATTCACGTGCCGCCCGAGGGCATCCGCGCGATGGCCGCGTCGGGCACCGTCGCGACGCTGCTGCCGCCGGCGGCGTTCTACCTGAAGCTGGGGCGCTACGCGCCCGCGCGCGACCTCATCGCGGCCGGCGTGCCGGTGGCGCTCGCGACCGACGTGAACCCGGGCGGCGGCTTCTCGCCGTCGATGCCGTTCGCGATGGCGCTCGCCTGCTTCGCGATGGGCCTGACCTTCGAGGAAGCGCTCGTCGGCGCCACGATCAACGGCGCGTACGCCGTCGATCGGCACGAGACGGCGGGCAGCCTCGAAGCCGGCAAGCCGCTCGACGCCGTCGTGGTGCGCGGCGAGGCCGTCGGCCTGATCCGCCTGGGCGCGCCCGCCGTGGCGGCGGTCCTCAAGCGCGGCCGCGTCGTGCACGGCACTCTGCCGGAGCAGCCGTCCTGACGGCGGCGCCGGCCATCGATCACCCCGAACCTGGGACTCCTCATGCTCAGAACGATGCCCCTCGACGACCTCCTGAACGCCTTCAGCTCCTCGGACCCCACGCCCGGCGGCGGGTCGGCCGCCGCGCTCGCCGGCGCCGTCGGCGCGTCGCTGCTCGCCATGGTGGCGGGCCTGCCGAAGACGCGCCACGGCGGCGACACGGACCGCCAGGCGCTCGACGCCGCGCGGGGCGCGCTCGTCGAGGTGCGCAACCACCTCGCGGAGCTCGTGGATCGCGACACCGAGGCGTACGACCAGGTGATGGCGGCGTTCCGCCTGCCCAAGACGAGCGACGAGGACAAGGCGGCCCGGAGCGCCGCCATTCAGGCGGCGCTCCGGGCCGCGACCGAGACGCCGCTCGCCGTGATGCGGGCCTGCGAGGCGGCCGTGCGCCTCGGCGACACGGTCGCCGAGCGGGGCAACCCCTCGGCGTCGAGCGACGTGCAGGTCGGGCTGGAGCTGGCCGTCGCGGGGCTGCGCGGCGCGAGGCTGAACGTCGAGATCAACCTGGGCAGCGTGAAGGACGACGCGTTCGTGGAGCGGGTGGCCGCCGACGTGCAGCGCCTCGCCGCCGACGCCGAGGCCGGCGCGGCCCGGGCCCGCGCGCGACTCGCCTGACGCGGGATCGCGCGCCTACCGCTCCTTGCCGACATGCGGCATCGACGAGATCTCGGTGTTGATGTCGATCTGGAACTCGTAAGGGTAGAAGTAGCCCGGCAAGATCTGCAGGTTCTCCGTATAGGCCAGCTGCACGCGCATGAGCTGCTCCTCCTTCAGGATCTTGATCGCCGGCTCTTGCAGGGGGATGCCGTCCTGTTGGGCGAGGCGGAAGATGTGCTGCCGGACCTGCCCCGCCGTCTCGCCCTGCGAGTACTGCGCCGCCTCACGCACCTGGTCCCTGAAGTCGAAGTAGTCCATCCAGGGAGGCGTGACCCGCCAGAAGAAGTGGACGACGAGCACGATCACCGCCAGACTGAACAGCTTGCGCATCATCCACGCCCTCTCTCGTACCCGGGCTCAGTGGACCTCAATGGATCTGGTGGAAGATCCGATCCCAGCGCGTCCGCGTGAAGAAGTGCACGGCGACCGAGGCCACGCCCTTCAGCGCCCCGACGAGGCCCGTGTCCTGATAGTCCTCGCGGCCCGACTCGTAGGACCAGTAGACCATCATCGCCTTGCCCTTGACGTAGGACCGCGGGAGGAAGCCCCAGTAACGGCTGTCCTCGGAGTTGTCCCGGTTGTCACCCATGACGAAGTAGCTGTCGGGCGGCACGGTCACCGGTCCGTACCGCACGCGGACGTCGAACGCGCTCATGGTGCTGTCGGCGGCGCCGGGCGGCTCGAGGTAGTGGGCGAAGGGCTCCTCGAGGCGCCGCCCGTTGATGTAGACCCGTTTCTCGCGCAGCTCGACGGTGTCGCCCGGCAGGCCGATGACGCGCTTGATGAAGTCGCGCTCCGGCTCCTCCGGGTACTTGAACACGATGACGTCGTCCCGCTTGACGTCCGCCACCGGGAGCAGCGCCCGCTCAGGGGAGGTGGCGGTCGGGCCGAACACGAACTTGTTCACGAGCAGGTGATCGCCGATGAGCAAGTTCGGCTCCATCGAGCCCGTGGGAATCTTGAAGGCCTGGACGACCCAGGTGCGGACGAAGAGCGCGAGGATCACCGCGATGACGATCGACTCGAAGTACTCGCGCGTCGTGGACTTCTTGAACTCGGGCATGTCGGTCCGGGCCGGCCGGCGGGCCGCCCCTACTCTTCGCCCTGGCCGACCTTGAGGACGGCCAGGAAGGCCTCCTGGGGTATCTCGACGCGGCCCACGCGCTTCATCCGCCGCTTCCCCTCTTTCTGCTTCTCGAGCAGCTTGCGCTTCCGGGTGATGTCGCCGCCGTAGCACTTGGCGAGCACGTTCTTCCGGAGCGCCTTCACCGACTCCCGCGCGATGATGCGGCTGCCGATGGCCGCCTGGATCGCCACCTCGAACATCTGGCGCGGAATGAGCTCCCGCATCTTCGACACCAGGGCCCGGCCGCGCGCGTACGCCGAGTCCCGGTGGACGATGATCGACAGCGCGTCGACCGACTCGCCGTTCACCAGGATGTCCAGCTTGACCAGGGGGGAGTCCCAGTACCCGGTCACATGATAGTCCAGCGAGGCATATCCCCGCGAGATCGTCTTCAGCCGGTCGTAGAAGTCGAGCACGACCTCGTTGAACGGCAGCTCGTAGGTGATGAGGACGCGGTCGCTGGACAGGTACTCGAGCCCCTTCTGCGCGCCTCGCTTCTCCTGGCAGAGCTGCAGGATGGCGCCGACGTGCTCGGACGGCGTGAGGACCATCGCCGTGATGATCGGCTCCTCGATCTTCTCGATGCGCGACGTGTCGGGGAGCTTCGCCGGGCTGTCGATCTCGGTCACCTGGCCGTCGGTGGTCGTCACGCGGTACAGCACGCCCGGCGCGGTCGTCACCAGGTCCATGTTGAACTCGCGCTCGAGCCGCTCCTGCACGATCTCCATGTGCAGCAGGCCGAGGAACCCGCACCGGAAGCCGAAGCCGAGCGCGGCCGAGGTCTCGGGCTCGAAGAAGAACGACGAGTCGTTGAGCCGCAGCTTCTCGAGCGCGTCGCGCAGCTCGGGGTACTCGTGGCCCTCGACCGGGTACAGGCCGGCGAAGACCATCGGCTTCATCTCCTTGAAGCCCGGATACGGCTCGGCGGTGGGCCGGCCGGTCTCCGTGATGGTGTCGCCGATCTTGGCGTCGCTCACGGTCTTGATGTTCGCGATGACGAAGCCCACCTCGCCCGGCCCGAGCTCCTCGACCACGAGCGGCTTGGGCGAGAACACGCCGACCTGCTCGATCTCGTAGTCCTGCCCCTTCGCCATGAGCCGGACCCTGAGTTTCGGCCGGATCGTGCCGTCGATCATCCGTATGAGCACGATGACGCCCCGGTAGGCGTCGTACCACGAGTCGAAAATCAGCGCCTTGAGCGGCGCGTCCGGATCGCCCGTGGGCGCCGGCAGCCGGTCGACGACGGCCTCGAGCACGTCGCGGACGCCGGTGCCCTCCTTGGCGCTCGTGAGAATCGCGCCGCTCGCGTCGAGCCCGATGATGTCCTCGATCTGCCGGCGGCACTCGTCCGGCTGCGCGCCGGGCAGGTCGATCTTGTTGATGACCGGGATGATCGCGAGGTCGTTGTCGACGGCGAGGTACGCGTTGGCGAGCGTCTGCGCCTCGACACCCTGCGACGCGTCGACGAGGAGCAGCGCGCCCTCGCACGCGGCGAGCGAGCGCGTCACCTCGTACGAAAAGTCCACGTGCCCAGGGGTGTCGATGAGGTTGAGGACGTACGCCTGGCCGTCCAGCGCCGTGTAGTTGAGACGGACCGAGTGCGCCTTGATCGTGATACCCCGCTCACGCTCGAGATCCATCGAGTCGAGGACCTGCGCCTCCATCTCGCGGGCCTGAAGGGCCCCCGTCAGCTCGAGAAAGCGGTCCGCCAGCGTCGACTTGCCGTGGTCGATGTGGGCGATGACCGAGAAGTTGCGGATGTGACGAGGATCCATGGGCACCAGATCCTCTAATTATAGCCTTCCCCCTTGCCCGGCGGTAAGTTTCGGGGCCGTCGCGTCAATCGGCCGGCCGCCTTCCCCTGCCGCCGCACGTGTCGATGGCCCAGCCGGCCGTCGGGGGCGCGCCGTGTGCGACCTCGCGTGACGCAGTCCCGCCGCACACGGGCCCGCAGGGCGCGAGAGGCGGGTGCACACGTCTATCGCCGGTCGAGCGGCACGAAGGTTTGGGGGTACGGCGGGCCGATGTACTCGGCGCGCGGGCGGATCAGCCGGTTGTTCGCGTACTGCTCGAGGACGTGCGCGGTCCAGCCCGCCACGCGGCTCACGGCGAAGATGGGCGTGTAGAGGTCGATGGGAATGCCGAGCGTGTAGTACACCGACGCGGAATAGAAGTCCACGTTGGCGTTGAGCCCCTTCTCGTCCTTCACGATCCGCTCGATCTGCTGGGACACCCGGAACCAGCCCGGGTGGCCGGCCTTCTCTCCCAGCTCGCGCGACATCTGGCGGAGGTGCGTCGCCCGCGGATCCTCGGTTCGGTACACGCGGTGCCCGAATCCGGGGATCTTGACCTGGCGCGCCAGCTTCGCGCGGATCGCCTCCTCGACGCGCTCGGGCGTCGCGTCCTCGCCCAGCTCGATGAGGAGCCGCATCACGTCGGCGTTCGCGCCGCCGTGCAGCGGACCTTTGAGCGTGCCGATGGCCGCCACGATGGCCGAGTGGACGTCGGAGAGCGTCGCCGCCGAGACGCGCGCGGCGAACGTCGAGGCGCTCAGCTCGTGGTCGGCGTGCAGGACGAGCGCGACGTCGAACGCGCGCGCCGCCAGCGCGCCGGGCCGATCGCCGGTGAGCATGTAGAGGAAGTTCGCCGCGTGACCGAGCGCGGGGTCCGGCTGGATCGGCCCACCGCCGGCGTTCAGTCGTCCGTGGGTCGCCACGAGGCTCGCGATCTGCCCCGTCAGCCGCACGGCCTTGCGGTAGTTGGCCTTCGGCGACGCGTCGCCGGCGTCGGCGTCGGTGTGCGCCAGCGCGGAGGTCAGCGTGCGCAGCGCGTCCATGCCGTTCGAGGCCGGCAGCGATCGCATGAGCCGCAGGACCGGCTCGGGCAGCGCGCGCGCGGCCGCGAGCTCCGACTGCAGGTCGCCGAGCGCCGCCCGGTCGGGCAGCCGGCCGTGCCAGAGCAGGTAGCAGGTTTCCTCGAAGGAGGCGCCGCGCGCCAGCTCGTGGATGTCGAGGCCCTGATAGGCCAGCACCCCGCGCGCACCGTCCAGGTAGCAGATCGCCGACGTGCCGGCGACGACGTCCTCCAGGCCGGCCCTGAACCCGCCCTCCTGCGCCATGTCCGGTCCCGTCTCCGGCGCGTCGTGTCCGGTGCGTTCAGGCGCGGCGGGCGGCCGCGCGCGGCCGGTACAGCCAGCCGACCACGACGCCGTAGAACGCCATCTCCAGCAGCGTCTCCACGATCCAGTAGATCCCGAGCGTGCCCGACACGGGCAGCACGACGTAGTTCCACACGACGGCGAAGCCGATGAGGAGCAGCCCGACGAGCACGCCGAACCGGAGCCCCTCCTGCACGCCGCTCGTGCCCTCGTACCCTTTGGCGTACATGTAGGCGAACGCGAAGAAGCCCAGCAGCTGCGCGCCGAAGCCGAGCAGGAGGTTCATGCTCGCCTCGGGGCGGAAGACCTGCGCGTGGGCCGCGTAGATGTCCGCCATGATGTACGCGTCCACCACGAACCCGACGCCCAGCGAGACGAGCCAGGCGACCACCGCAGCCAGAGCGAGACGCGGAAAGTTCATATGGGCGCTCCTCCCGCCGAACGACGGTGCAGCCGGCTCGGGCGACGCGCCGCGTCGCCCCTACTTGCCGCTCGCGACCTGCGGGGCCTTGAGCATCACGTCGCCGCCGTACTGCTGGAAGACCGACAGCAGGCCCGTGTACAGGAAACCCACCTGGAACAGCACCAGGAACGGCAGCGACCCGTAGATGCCGTTCGCCAGCGCGTAGAGCACCGCGCCGGTGAAGTAGAGGCCCAGCGCCAGCTCGATGAGCGGCTGCACGGCGGTGAGCTGGCGGTACTTCTTCCCCATCCAGTCGTCGCCGGTGCGCTCGACGCCGTACTTGGGCGTGCGGGTGAACTCGCTGTTCCAGCCGAGCATCGCCTCGAGCACCGCGCGGGTGTTGTTGACCGAGAGGCCGATGCCGATCGACATCAGCAGCGGCACGTACTTCAGACGGGCGCGCCAGTCGGGATAGGCCTCCCGCTGGCAGACCAGGTAGAAGTAGCCGACCGAGGCCGTCGCCGCGATGAAGAACGGCACGTCGATCAGCAGCATCTCGTACCAGCCCATGTTGTACCGGACGTACATCGCCGGGAACATGAGCACCGAGAGCAGCGCCATCAGCGGATAGTTGAAGTTCGCGCTGAGGTGGAAGAACGCCTCGGCCTTCACGCCGAGCGGCAGGTCCGCGGCGAGCAGCGCGGGCAGGAGCTTGCGGCACGTCTGGATCGACCCCTTGGCCCACCGATGCTGCTGCGACTTGAACGCGTTCATCTCGACCGGCACTTCGGCCGGCGCGACCACGTCGGGCAGGAACACGAACCGCCACCCGCGCAGCTGCGCCCGGTAGCTCAGGTCGAGGTCCTCGGTCAGCGTGTCCCCCTGCCAGCCGCCCGCGTCGTCGATGGCGGTGCGGCGCCAGATGCCCGCCGTGCCGTTGAAGTTGAAGAAGCAGCCCGCGCGGTTGCGGCCGCCGTGCTCGAGCACGAAGTGCCCGTCGAGCAGGATGGCCTGCACCTTGGTGAGTAGGGAGTAGTCCTGGTTGATGTGACCCCAGCGCGCCTGCACCATGGCGACCTGCGGATCGGTGAAGTGGTGAATCGCCTGGAGCAGGAAGTCCGGCTCCGGCAGGAAGTCCGCGTCGAAGATGGCCACGAATTCGCCCCGCGCCACGCCGAGCCCTTCGGCCAGCGCGCCGGCCTTGTAGCCCCGGCGGTCGGTCCGGTGCAGATACCTCACGTCGAACCCGCGCGCCGCCAGGCGGCGGACGGCCGCCCCGGCGATCTCCCGGGTCTCGTCGGTCGAATCGTCCAGCACCTGGATCTCGAGCCGGTCGCACGGGTAGTCCAGACGCGACACCGCGCCGATCAACCGATCGGCGACGTACATCTCGTTGAAGAGGGGGAGCTGAACGGTGACGACGGGCAGCGGGTCGAACGTGCCGGCCGCCCGGGGCACTTGGTCCCGGTTCTTTGTGTAAAGATACACGAGGTAGTACCGGTGCCAGCCGTAGACCGCAAGGATACTGAGGACGAAAAAGTACAAGCCGAGGATGGTGGCGTCGATGAGCGACATGACGAATCGTGGCGGTCGGCGTACGAACCTTGGAATGGTAGCGCCCGGATCAACCGGAAGTCAAACGAGGAATTGGAGTTCCCACCGATGAACCGGGCCGGGCTGCGCGCGTTGCTCGATCAGGTCCGGGAAGGCGCGCTCGCGCCCGAGGCCGCCGAGGCCCTCCTCCTCGGGGAGCTGTCCCGGCCCGCCTTCGAAGATCTGGGGTTTGCCCGAATCGACCACCACCGCGCCCTGCGTCAGGGCTTCCCGGAGGTCGTCCTGGGCCAGGGCAAGAGCCCCGATCAGATCGCGGCCATCGCCGAACGCATCGTGGCCCTCGGCGACAGCCTGCTGGTCACGCGCACCACGCGGGAGGCCTACGAGCAGGTCCGCCGCCGCGTCCCCGACGCCGCCTTCAGCGAGCAGGCCGGGGTCATCACGTTCCGCCAGGGTGACCAGCCCCGCGGGCGCGGCACCATCCTGGTGGCCGCCGCCGGCACCTCCGACCTGCCCGTGGCCGAGGAGGCCGCAATCACCGCCGACATCATGGGCAACGACGTGGATCGCCTGTACGACGTCGGGGTAGCCGGCCTGCACCGGCTGCTGTCCGCCGGGGACCGCCTCGCCGCCGCCCGGGTCCTCATCGTCGTCGCGGGCATGGAGGGCGCGTTGCCGAGCGTGGTCGGGGGCCTGGTCCAGGCGCCGGTGATTGCCGTCCCGACGAGTGTGGGCTACGGAGCCAGCTTCCAGGGTCTGACGGCCCTGCTCGCCATGCTGAACAGCTGCGCGACGGGCGTGGCGGTCGTCAACATCGACAACGGCTTTGGGGCGGCGGCGATCGCCAGCGCCATCAACCATTTAGAGTAGGTCCTCCCCCCGCTTCCCGGGACTTGACAGGCCGCGTCCGGGTGCCCATATTCACAAGGTTGGGAATATTGAGTACGGGGCCCGACTTGGCGTAAACTTAGCGATTGCCTTCGCCACGGGCGGCAGGCCGGATCGGAGAACCCCGTTCTGCCGCTGCTCTCCGAAATACATACGCGCCCGATGCACCCCGGTGCCCTGAAGGCCCTCGAATTCGACCGTGTCGTGGAGGCGGTGTGCCGCCTAGCCACGACGACGCTGGCCGCCGAGCGGCTGCGCGCCCTGCGCCCCCTGACCGACCCGCGCGCGGTGGCGGCGGCGCTGGCGGCCACCAGCGAGGGTGTCGTCTACCTCGGCGAGCACGGCACCTTTCCCCTGGAGGCCCCCGCGGGTCTCGACGACATGCTGACCGGGCTGGCCATCGAGGGGCGGGCGCTCGAGCCGGTCTCGCTCGTCGAGTTCGCACGGTTCCTGGCGTCGGTCGAAGCGACCAAGGCGGCGGTCCGCCGGGCCACCGGGCACCTGCCGATCCTCTCGACCCTGGTGGACGCCGCCGCGCCCTTCGAGCGCGAGATTGGCGACATCCGCCGGAAGATCGACGCCTCGGGCGAGGTCGCCGACGACGCCAGCCCCGAGCTGAAGATCATCCGCGAGCGGCTGCGCAAGCAGCGCACGCGCCTGCGGGGCACGCTCGAGTCGTTCCTGCGCGGCCGCGACACGGCGAAGTACCTGCAGGACCAGATCGTCACGGATCGTAACGGCCGTTACGTTCTCGTGGTCCGGTCCGAGCACCGCACGGCGATTCCGGGCATCGTGCACGGCACCTCGGCGAGCGGCGCGAGCCTGTATCTGGAGCCGCTCAGCACCGTCGAGATCAACAACGAGGTCGTCGCGCTCGAGCAACAGGAGGCTGAGGAGGTGCGCCGCATCCTGCTGGCGCTCACCGACGCGTTCCGCCGGCGCGCGACGGAGCTGACGCGTACCGTCGAAGCGGCCGTCGAGCTGGACGTCATCCAGGCCAAGGCGCGACTCTCGAGTCTGGTGGGCGGCGTCGAGCCGGCGCTCGCCGCCGACGGCCGCCTGGAGTTCCGGGCCGCGCGCCACCCGCTGCTCATCCCCGAGGTGCGCGCGCTGCTCGCCGGCGGGGACGAACCGGACCGCGCGCCGGCGGCCGGGCCGGTGCCGGTGGACCTGGTGCTGGTGCCGCCGACCCGCGTGCTGGTCATCACGGGGCCGAACACCGGCGGCAAGACCGTAGCGCTCAAGAGCGCGGGACTCCTGGCGCTCATGGCGCAGGCCGGGCTGCACGTGCCGGCGGCGGGCGGCTCCCAGATCACGGTGCTGCGGTCGCTCTTCGCCGACATCGGCGACGAGCAGTCCATCGTGGCGAGCCTGAGCACGTTCTCGTGGCACATGACGAACGTCGCCGCCATGGACCGCGCGTTCGCGCCGCCGGCCCTGGTGCTGCTCGACGAGGTCGGCGCGGGCACCGACCCGATCGAGGGCGGCGCCCTCGGTCTTGCGATCGTCGACCATTTCCGTCAGCGCGGCGCGCTCGTGGTGGCGACCACGCACTACGACGTGCTCAAGTCGTACGCCTCGACGACCGAAGGCGTGGCGTGCGCGGCGTTCGGATTCGATCCGGAGACCTTCGCGCCGACCTACCGGTTGAACTACGGCTCGCCGGGCCGCAGCCTCGCGCTCGAGATCGCCGCCCGCCTCGGCGTGCCCGAGCCGATCGTCGAGGCGGCCCGCGCCCAACGCTCCGCGCGGGAGGCACAGCTCGCCGAGCACCTCGCGAAGATGGACCACGAGCTGGGCGCGCTCGAGCACGAGCGGCGCCTGGCGACGCGCGAGCGCGAGACGCTGGCCGACGAGACCGTCCGCCTCCACACCCGCGACGATGAGCTCCGGCACCGCGAGGAGGCCTTCAAGAAGCGTCTCGACGACCGGCTCGAGCAGCAGATCCGCGACGCGCGCCGCGAGATCGACGCCGTCGTCGACGCGCTCAAGCAGCAGACCGCGCGCCTGGCCCAGGACGCCCGGCGCACGGCCGCGCCGGTGCCTGCCATTCCGACCGGCGAGACGGGCGCGGTCCGGACCGCGGCGCGCGCGGCGCTCGACGACGTGGAGCGGAAGATCCGGGCACGCACCGGCCTCGCCACCGAGCCCGAGCCGGCGGCCGTCGCCGCGCTCGACGCGGCCCCCGTGCCGCCCGGCCAGGCGCCCACGATCGGCGCCCGCGTCCTGATCGGCGCGCTCGGCATGGAAGGCGTCGTCCGGCAGGTGCACGACCGGGACGCGGAGGTCGAGGTCCGCGGCAAACGCCTGCGCGCCCGCCTGGACGACCTGAAAGTCGTCGGCGGCGCCGCCACCGACCGCCGGCCGACGGTGAGCGTGAACGTGCAGCTCCAGCCCCGCGAGAGCGTGGCGACCGATCTGAACGTGATCGGCTGCACGGTGGACGAGGCCCTGTCGCGCGCGGAGCGCTTCCTCGACGAGGCTCTGGTGACCGAGCAGCGCACGCTGCGGGTCATCCACGGCTTCGGCACCGGGCAGCTGCGGCGCGCGATCGCCGAGTTCCTCCGCACGCATCCCCTGGTCGCGGCGTTCGGGCCGGCACCCGCCGGGGAGGGCGGGGGCGGCGTCACCCTCGTGGAGCTGAAGGAGTAGGCGGGCGGCACGCGATGGGTCTGTTTCCACAATCGTTCATCGACGACCTGAAGATGCAGGCGGACATCCTGCAGGTCGTCCAGGAGCGCGTGTCGCTGCGGCGGGCGGGCGCCAGCTACAAGGGCCTCTGCCCGTTCCACGGCGAGAAGACGCCGTCGTTCAACGTCAACCCCGAGCGCGGCGTGTTTCACTGCTTCGGCTGCGGCGTCGGCGGCGACGTGTTCAAGTTCATCGAGCTGTACGAGAAGGTCACCTTCCCGGAGGCCGTCCGGCTGCTCGCGGCGCGCGTCGGCGTGCCGGTGCCCGAGCCGGATCAGGGCCGTCGCGATCCGGCCGAGGAAGCCGAGCGTGAAGCCCTGTTGAAGATGCACGAGCTCGCGGCCGCCTACTATCGCGAAGCGCTCGAGGGCGCGGGCGGCGCTCGTGTGCGCGCCTATCTCGCCGACGAGCGGAAGCTGACGCCCGCGACGATGGCCGCGCTCGGGTACGGCTACGCGCCGTCGCATCGCGACGGGCTGCGGCAGTACCTGCAGGGCAAGGGCTTCCAGCCCGCCCAGATGGTGCGGGCCGGTCTCGTGGTGGAGCGCGAGGGCGGGCAGATCGTCGACCGCTTCCGCAACCGTTTGCTCATCCCCATCTGCCGGGAGAGCGGGTCGGTCGTGGCGTTCGGCGGGCGCGCGCTCGAGGCGGGCCAGGTGCCGAAGTACCTGAATTCGCCCGAGACGGCGATCTATGTGAAGGGGCGGACACTCTACGGCCTGCACGTGACCAAGGGTGCCATCCGCCGGCTCGGGTACGCGGTGCTGGTGGAGGGGTATTTCGACCTCGCCCAGGCCTGGCAGGCCGGCATCGCGCCGGTGGTGGCCTCGTGCGGCACGGCGCTGACCCCGGCGCAGGCACGCTCCTTGCGGCGTCTCGCCCCGAAGGTGGTCCTGAGCTTCGACCCGGACACGGCCGGCCAGACGGCCGCCGCGCGATCATCGGAACTGCTGGTGTCGGAAGGTTTTGAGGTCAACGTGGCCATGCTGCCAGGCGGTCAAGATCCCGATACGTTTATCCAGACGGCCGGGGGCGAGGCCTATGTGGAAAAACTGCGCAGTTCCAGGCCGTATCTGGAATACCTGCTGGACCGTGCCGCCGGCGACCACGACCTCGGCACCGATACCGGGCGGCGGGCGTTTCTGAGCCGGATGCTGGGGGTGGCCGCGCGCATCCCGGACGCGGCGGCGCGGGACCAGTTCGCGGATCGGCTGTCGCACAAGGCCCGGATTACTGAAGAGGTGGTCCGCGCGGAGATTCGCAAGGCGGCCGTGCAGCGCCGCACCGAGATCGGGCCGGCCGGCCTGGGCCTGGACCGGCCCGGCGAGCTGAAAACGGCCGAAACGGGCCTGCTCTGGAACCTGATGCACGACCCGGCAGGCACCGGCCGGGTCCTGGCGGGCCTGGACCCGGAGGACCTGGAGGGCCTGCGAACGGCGCCGATTCTGGCCCTGGCGCGCTCGCTGGCCGACACGGCGGGGGCGGCGTTGCCAAAGACGCTCCTCGAGCGTCTAAACGAGCAGGAGGCCGATCTGGTCTCCCGGATCAGCCAGCGGCCGGCACCGCCGGCCCCTGCGGATGGCTGCGTCTACGCGCTCAAGCGTCTCAGGTACGAGCGGCAGCGCGCCGAGCTCCAGCGGGAAATCGACCGTCTGCAGGAGCTGGGCGCCTCGGGAGACGATGCGCGCATCGATGCGCTCTGGCGGCGGAAAGAAGAGTTGGTACAGCGACTGGAAGCCCTGGGCCTCTGACGGTGGCGTCGGGCCGGGGCTGGTTTTTCGGTAGGAGGGTCCGTTGTCGATCGAAGAGAAGTACGACGAGGTCAGGCAGCTCATCTCCATCGGCAAGGAGAAGGGCTACCTCCTCTACGACGAAGTCAACGAGCTGCTGCCGTCCGACATCACCTCGTCGGACGAGCTCGACGATCTGTTCAGCACGTTCGGCAACGCGGGCATCGAGGTCGTCGATTCCGAGCAGAAGTACCGCGAGGACAAGCTCCTCGACCGGACGTCGGAGGGCGCCGAGGATCTCGAGCTCGACCTGACGCCCGGGGCGCTCGACAAGACCAACGACCCCGTGCGGATGTACCTGCGCGAGATGGGCACGGTGCCGCTCCTCACGCGCGAGGGCGAGGTCGAGATCGCCAAGCGCATCGAGCGGGGCAAGCTGGCGGTCATCAAGTCGATCTCGCGGACCCCGACCGTCGCCAAGGCGATCATGCTGATGGGCGACCAGCTGAAGAGCGGCGAGCGCACGATCCGCGAGCTGGTCACCTTCCAGGACGAGGAGCTGACCGACGACCGCGTCGAGGACCGCGCCCGCGAGGTGCTGCGCCAGATCGACGCGGTGCGCAAGGCCTGGGCCGAATCGCAGAAGCGCGAACAGAGGCTCGGCGGCATCCCCAAGCGCGACAAGCGGCGCTACCGCCGCTTCCGGTGGAAGGCGCTGCGGGCCCGGGTCGAGCTGTCGCGGCTGATCCGTCAGATCGAGTTCACCGAGACGATCAAGCGCCGGCTGATCGACCAGATCAAGGAGGCCGTCGAGAACGTGCGCCGCGCCCAGCGCGAGGGCGAGGCGATCGACCGCCAGCTCAACCCGAAGAACCGCCGCGGGAAGATCAAGGAGGACGACCGCAAGGCGCTGGTCAAGAAGCAGAAGGAGGTGCGCGCCTCGATCCGCACCATGGCGCAGGAGCTCGAGGAGACGCCCGAACAGCTCATGCGCACGCTCGAGACCATCTGGCGCGGCGAGGCCCAGGCCGAGCAGGCCAAGAAGGAGCTCGTCGAGGCGAACCTCCGCCTGGTCGTCTCGATCGCCAAGAAGTACACGAACCGCGGCCTGCAGTTCCTGGATCTCATCCAGGAGGGCAACATCGGCCTGATGAAGGCCGTGGACAAGTTCGAGTACCGGCGCGGCTACAAGTTCTCGACCTACGCCACCTGGTGGATCCGCCAGGCCATCACCCGCGCGATCGCCGATCAGGCGCGCACCATCCGTATCCCGGTGCACATGATCGAGACGATCAACAAGCTGATCCGCACCTCGCGCGCGCTCGTCCAGGAGCTCGGCCGCGAGCCGACCTCCGAGGAGATCGCCAAGCGGATGGACATCCCGGTCGCCAAGGTCCGCAAGGTCCTCAAGATCGCCCAGGAGCCCATCTCGCTCGAGACGCCCATCGGGGAGGAGGAGGACAGCCATCTGGGCGACTTCATCGAGGATCGCCAGGTGATCTCCCCCGCCGACGCGGTGATCAACCTGAACCTGAAGGAGCAGACCGAGTCGGTGCTCAAGACGCTCACGCCGCGCGAGGAGAAGGTCATCAAGATGCGCTTCGGCGTGGGCGACGGCAGCGAGCACACGCTCGAGGAGGTCGGCCAGAGCTTCGCGGTCACCCGCGAGCGCATCCGGCAGATCGAGGCCAAGGCGCTCCGGAAGCTCCGGCATCCTTCGCGGAGCCGGAAGCTGCGGGCGTTCCTGGAAGGGCGGACGTAGAGGCGTCGGGGGGCCCATAGCTCAGCGGTCAGAGCCGCCGGCTCATAACCGGCCCGTCCCAGGTTCGAATCCTGGTGGGCCCACCACCCTCGCGCCGGGGTAGAATGCTGACATGCGACTGGGAAACGACAGGAGGACCCTCGCGGGCGGTAGCCCGTCCCGCGACCCTCTTCAACCTTGAGAGGCTCCGCACCCGCGGGGCCTTTTTCATTTGAGTGGCATGCATCCCGACCTCGATCACCTGATTCACCTCCAGCACCTCGACACCGAAACGGCCCGCGCCCAGGCCACCATCGCCGCCATGCCGTCCGAGCTGGCCGCGCTCGACGAGCGGGTCGCCGCCAGAGAGCAGGCCGTCGCCGCCGTGCGGGCTCGGCTCGAAGAGAGCCAGCGGGGCCGGCGCGAGGTCGAGAGGGACGTCGCGGTCGTGCAGACCCGGCTGAGCCGCTACAAGGACCAGCTGATGACGGTGAAGACCAACAAGGAATACCAGGCGATGCAGCACGAGATCGCCACCGCCGAGCGCGAGGTCCGGACAATGGAGGACCGGATCCTCGACCGCATGGAGGAAATGGAGGTGCTCGGCGCGGAGCTCAAGGCCGCCGAGAGCGCGCTCAAGGCCGAGCGCGCCGAGATGGACGCCGAGAAGAAGAAGCTCGACGCCGTCAGGGCGTCCCTCGAGACGCAGGTGGCCGAGGCCGGCGCCCGGCGCGAGGCCCTGGTCGCCAGGATCTCCCCCGACGCGCTCGCCCTGTTCGAGCACGTGGCCCGGCGCCGCCAGGGCGTGGTGGTCGCCGAGGCCAGAGACGGCCACTGCGCCGAGTGCCACGTGCGGCTCCGTCCCCAGCACTTCAACGAGGTGCGGCGGAAC
This sequence comes from Acidobacteriota bacterium, assembly GCA_024641665.1. GTDB lineage: Bacteria > Acidobacteriota > Vicinamibacteria > Vicinamibacterales > JAHECP01 > JAHECP01. Next base: position 965 of record JAHECP010000120.1, on the reverse strand, counting down.
GACAGCCTGATTCAGTGCGAGAGCTGCCTGCGCATCCTCTACTACGCCCCGCCTGCCGACGCGGCCCAGGCGCAGGCCGACGCATGATCCGCGCGTTCACCGACGGCGGCGCGCGCGGCAACCCCGGGCCGGCTGGCTACGGCGTCCGCATCGAGCGCGAGGACGGCACGCTCGTCACCGAGCTCAAGGGCGCGCTCGGGCGGGCCACCAACAACGTCGCGGAGTACGAAGGCCTGATCGCCGCCCTCACCTGGCTGCTCGCCGAGGGCCACCGCGTGGCCGACATTCGCTCCGATTCGGAGCTGCTCGTCAAGCAGATGCGCGGGGAGTACAAGGTGAAGAACGCGGGCCTGAAGCCGCTCCACGAGCACGCGCGATCGCTCGCCCTGCGTTTCGACCGCCTTCGCTTCCAGCACGTACGCCGCGCCGAGAACGCCGAGGCCGACCGCCTGGCCAACCTCGCCATGGACGAAGCCGAAGCCGCAGCCGCAGCCGCCGAGCCGCCGTCGCGTGCGTCGCTTCGGGGTCCGAGCCGTGAGCCCTGAGCCGCGAGCCCTCGACATTCAGCATTCGCCGTTCAGCATTCTGATCACCCCCGCCATCCTCCCGGTCCCCGGCCCGTCGGCGCGGTACGAGTAGAAGGTCCGGCGGTGAGTCGCCGTGCAGAGGCCGCTCGCGTGGATTCGGTCCCGGCGCAGCCCGGCGGCCAGCAGCTGGTCGGTGGTGGCGCGCCATAGATCGAGGTGAGGGCGCCCGCGCGCGTCGTCCTGGAACCAGGTGTCGACGGCCCAACCGTCGGCGGCCGCCCGCCGGAACGCATCGCGCACCTCCTCCCCCACCTCGTAGCAGCACGGGCCGATGCTCGGGCCGACGGCCGCCACCAGGTCTGCGGCCCGCGTCCCGAACTCCCGCGCCAGCGCCGTCACCGCGGCGCCCGGCACGCCCGCCGCCGCGCCACGCCACCC
>JAHECP010000119.1 GCA_024641665.1 Acidobacteriota bacterium | reverse complement strand
ACCCGCACGGGCGTGGCGCCGGGCGCGCTCGACGCGACCGTGGCCGAGCTGGTGCGGCTGGGGCTGGCCGTGCAGGCCGGCGACACGCTCGCGTCACCGCGCGTGCTGGCGAACCTCCGCGATCGGGTGCTCGCCGACCTCGCCGCGCACCACCGCGCCGATCCGCTGTCGGAGGGCGTGCCGCGCGAGGAGCTGCGCGAGCGGCTGTTCGGGCGCGCGAGCCTCACGGTGTTCTCGCGCGTCATGGCCGACCTGGCGGCCGAGGGGCGAGTCGTCGGGCGCGACCGCGTGGCGCTCGCCGGCCATCAGGCGTCGCTCTCGCCGGCGGAGGAGGCCGCGCGGGACGCCATCGAAGCGGCGCTCCGGGAGGGCGGTCTCACGCCGCCCGATCTCGCGACGCTCAAGACGCGCGCGGGCGTCCCGGGCGACGTCGCGGATCGCATGATCGCCTGGCTCGTCCGCCGGAAGACGGCGGTGCGCGTCGACACGCTGCTTTTCCACGCGGACACGCTGGCCGCGCTCAAGGCCGACGTCGCGGCGCTCAAGCAGGCCGCCGCCGAGCCACCGCGGCTCGACGTCGCGGCGTTCAAGTCGCGCTACGGGATGACGAGGAAGTTCGCGATTCCGCTCCTCGAGTACCTGGATCGGGAACGAGTCACGCGCCGGGTGGGAGAGGTCAGGATCGTACTGTGACGGCGCGCGGGGCGACGGCTAGTCGTGGTCGCCCTTCTTGTCGTCGGCGGCGCCGTCCTTGACGCTCTCCTTGAAGTTCCTGATGCCCTTGCCCAGGCCGCGCCCGATCTCGGGGAGACGGTTCGCCCCGAAGAGCAGGATCACGATGAGCAGGATGATCAGCATCTCCGGGAGGCCGATCGGACCAAACATGTCAGGCTCCTTCGGGCGTCGACGCGGTCGCCCCCCTCGTGCGCGACCGGCGCGCGCCGTAGCGCGCGCCAGAGGATGGTCTGGCGTGGACGCTGGCTCGATTCTATCACCGTTCCCGGACGGCCGCCCGGCGCGGCCGGGCGGAGGCGCCGCGTGATCCGGCCCCTGGCTGCCGGTCTCGCGCTCGCCCTGGTCGCCGGGCAGTTCGCGACCGACGTCGACCTGGTCGAAGTCTATGCGACGGTCACCGCCGCGCGCGGCGGTGCGCCGATCGGCGATCTCCAGGCGTCGGATTTCGAGGTGCGCGACGACGGCGTGCTGCGTCCCGTCACCGTGTTCGCCGCGGGCGAGTTCCCGCTGTCGGCGGCGCTCGCCCTCGACCGGTCGTTCAGCATGGCAGGCCGCCGCCTCGCCCTGGCGCGGTCGGCCGCCCACGTCTTCCTCGGCGCCCTGCGCCCCGCCGACCGCGCCCTGCTGATCGCGATCGGCGGACGGACCGAGACGCTGGCGCCGCTCTCGACCGACCGGCGCGCGCAGCACGCGGCGCTCGAGCGGCTCACGGCCTGGGGCACGACGCCGCTCCACGACGCCATCATCGAGGCGATCGACCGCATCCAGCCGGCGGACGGCCGGCGGGCGCTCGTGATCCTGTCCGACGGCGACGACCGCTACAGCGCGCAGCCGGCCGGCGCCGTCGTGGCGCGCGCGCGCGCGTCGGACGTGCTGATCTACCCGATCGCGCTCGGCGAGCGCGAGCCCGTGCTGTTCGACTGGCTGGCCTCGATCACCGGCGGGCGCGCGTTCCACCTGCGCCGGCCCGAGGCGCTCGCCCCGACGCTCTCCGCAATCGCCGACGAGCTGCGGCACCAGTACCTGCTGGGCTACGTGCCCGAGCCCGCCGGCCTCACCGGTCCGCGCGCGTGGCGCACGATTCAGGTGCGCGTGAAGCGGCCGGACGTCGTCGTGCGCGCGCGTACCGGCTACTTCGGCGGCGCGCGCGAAAGGCGTGCCGAGCATGTAGAATGAGAAGTGGCCCGCCGGCGGGCCGCCGCCCTCCGGGCGTGCGCCGCGACACTCCATGACTCATCCCCTCGTTCTCGGCCTGTTCGACGATCGCGCCGGCGCCGCGGCGGCCGCCCGCGCCCTGCACGGCGCCGGCGTCGACCGCGAGCATCTGTCGGTCGTCGCGCGCACCCACGACGAGGAAGGTCGCCTGGCCGACGAGCTCGACGGCCGTCCGGGCGCCGAGCTCGAGGGATCGCGGCGCTTGGCCCGGCTCGGCGAGCTCAGCGGCGTGCTGCTGGCCGCCGTGGCCATCGTCATGCCCGGCATCGGGCCCATCGTGACGGCGGGGCCGCTCTCGGCCGGTCTGGGCGAGGCGGCCGGGCACATGGCCGGCGGCCTCGTGCCGGTGCTGGCCAGCGCCGGCGTCTCCGAGCCGGACGCGGCCGCCCTGGAGCACGCGGTGCGCACGGGGGCCGTGCTGCTGGGCGTGCACGCGCGCCCCGACCGGGTCGACGCGGTGAAGGACACGCTCGGGCGCGCGGGCGCTCGCACGGTGACCGTGTCCGACTGGCAGGACGGCGAGTGACGCGATCCGGGCGCGACCCGGGCGACGAGACGGGTGAGGATTCCGAGATGCCGCACACTGATACCGGGCTGTTCACCGTAGGGGTGTTCCAGGACATCGAGTGGGCCCAGCGCGGCCTCGACGCGCTCAAGGCGCAGGGGTTCACGTCCCCCACCGTGACCGTTCTGGCGAAGCGCACGCCCGAGGCCACCGAGCTCGTCCGGCGCGTCACCGGGTCGGACGGCCTCACGCTCGAGGTGCAGACGCTTGGACCCGTCGTCGCCGTGGGATCGCTCGTCGACGCGCTGCAGGGCGCGCAAGCCGAGCTGACGAAGAAGGGCCTGGCCGGATCGATGCGGCGGGTAGGGTTCCAACCGCACGACGGATTGATCTTCGAGCGGCTGACCGAGAGAGGCGGCATCCTGGTGGCCATCGAGAGCGAGGCGCGCGCCGCCGATGCGCTGGCCGTGCTGCACGCCTTCGGCGGCGGCAACGCGGCCATTGGCGCCTGGGGCGGCCGGGTCTGACCCGGGCGGTCCGGGAACAGAACGGGTGCGGCCGGAGTCCCCTACTCTAGACAGTCTGTCTCCGGAAGGCTTCGTTCCGACCGGCTGGAAGAGGGGGAGGACCGCCCCAGCTTCAGGCATCAGGTTTGCAGTTGCTTCCGGCTGGTCGGTCGGCGACAATACCAAGTACCCGGTCACGCACGATGTCAGAGGCGCAAGTCCACGCTCAGCGGCACGCCGCCGGCCCCACGGCGGGCCCGGCGGGGGAGGGCTCACCCCGCGATCGGTATTTTCTTGCCGAGCGCCCGTTCCAGTTCGGTGACCGCACGTCGCGGATGAGCCGGGCCTTGGGAGCGTCGGCCGTCACGCACGTCGTGGTGCCACTCCTGCTCGTGTTCCTCATGCGCTTCATGCCGGCGCCGAAACCGGCGCCGCAGCTGCCGGACCTGACCCACTACAACATCGTGTGGCTGCCGCAGGCGGGCCCGGGCGGCGGCGGTGGCGGCGGCGGCAACAAGTCGCCCGAGCCGCCGCGCAAGGTCGAGCTGCCCGGCAAGGACAAGATCAGCGTGCCGGTCGCGAAGGCGGTCAACCTCGAGGCGCCCAAGCTGAAGGAGGAGCCGAAGCCCGACCCGACTCCGCTCATGCAGTTGCCGGCGCTCGCGATGGCCTCGGGCACCGAGACGCTTCCGGGCGTGATGACGGGCCTCCCGTCGGCCGCCAGCCTGTCGCAAGGGAGCGGGTCGGGCGGCGGAGCCGGCACCGGCGAGGGCACGGGCATCGGCCCGGGCAAGGGGTCCGGTCTCGGCCCGGGCGAGGGCGGTGGCACGGGCGGCGGCGTCTACCGGCCGGGCAACGGCGTGGAGCTGCCGCGGATCCTGCGCGAGGTGAAGCCGATGTACACCGCCGACGCCATGCGCGCGAAGGTGCAGGGCGTCGTGGAGCTCGAGGCCGTGGTGCTGCCCGACGGTTCGGTGGGCGACGTGCGGGTGACGCATTCGCTCGACCCGGTCTTCGGTCTCGACGAAGAGGCCATCAAGGCGGTGAAGCAGTGGCGCTTCGTGCCCGGCACCCGCCTCGGCCAGCCGGTCGCCGTGCTCGTCGGCATCGAGCTCACCTTCACGCTGCGCTAGGCTGACGCCTGACCGCTGACCGCTCTTCGGTCCCAGCCCCCAGTCCCGGCACACGGTCATCTTTTTTCCGTGTCCCATTCCGTGTCACATTCCGTCTTTCTTTCCGTGGCTCATCCCGTGGCGATTTCCGTGGTCCTTCCGTGGTCCTCTCCAGCCCCCAGTCCCCAGTCCCCGGCCTCCGGCTTGGTATGATGCGCATCGAGGTGTTCCCCATGCGCATGAGCGACGGCTACGCCGGGCTGCTCTTCGGCAAGGGGCAGATTCTCGATGCCGGGCGGTACTTCATCATCCTGCCCGACAACATCGGCCACGGGCGGTCCACCAAGCCGAGCGACGGGCTCCGGATGAAGTTCCCGCGCTACGGCTACACCGACATGGTGCGGCTGCAGTACCGTCTCGTGACCGAGGGGCTCGGCCTCACGCATCTCCGGCTCGTGATGGGCACGTCGATGGGGGGATGCACACGTGGATGTGGGGCTCCATGTACCCCGGCTTCGCGGACGGGCTGGTGCCGCTGGCGAGCCGGCCGGCCCCGATCACCGGGCGCAACCGGATGTGGCGCAAGGCGCTCATGGACTGCATCCGCAACGACCCGAGCTGGGAGAACGGCAACTACACGACCGAGCCGCGGGGGCTGGCCGACGCGATCGGGTTCCTGCTGATCGCCGTCAGTTCGCCGCTGCAGTGGCAGAAGATGATGCCGACGCGCGACGCGGCGGACGCCTGGCTGGCCGATCAGGTCAGGCGGCGCGTGGCCGCCACCGACGCGAACGATCTGCTGTACTACTTCCAGGCGTCGGAGGACTACGACCCGTCGCCGCACCTCGACGAGATCATGGCGCCGCTCATGGCCATCAACTCGGCCGACGACTGCGTGAACCCGCCCGAGATGCCGATGATGGCGCAGCTCATTACGCGCGTGAAGCACGGCCGCTACGTGCTGATTCCCACGTCGGACAAGACCTGGGGCCACTCGACGCACAGCCACCCGGAGGTGTGGGGCAGCTACCTCGACGCGTTCCTGAAGTCGCTGCCGCCGATGCCCTGAACGTACAAAGGCCCGGCGGGACCTTGCGGTTCCGCCGGGCCTTCTCCAGAAGTCAGGGGTCAGGGGTCAGGGGTCAGGGGGCATAGCCCCCAGTCCCCAGTCCCGTCTGCGTCAGTTCCCTTAGTACATCCCGCCCATGCCGCCGCCGCCCGGCATCGCCGGCTCCTTCTTCTCCTCGGGGATCTCGGAGATGAGCGCTTCGGTGGTGAGCAGCAGCGACGCGATGGAGGCGGCGTTCTGCAGGGCCGACCGGACGACCTTGGTCGGGTCGATGACGCCCGCCTCGACCAGGTTCTCGTAGGTGTCGGTCTGGGCGTTGTAGCCTTCGTCGTCCTTCATCTCCTTCACGTGCTGCACGACGATCGAGCCCTCCTGGCCGGCGTTGGCTGCGATCCAGCGCATCGGCTCCTCGATGGCGCGGCGGACGAGGTTGACGCCGACGGCCTGGTCGCCCTCGGCTTTCACCTTGTCGAGCGCGCGGGCGGCGCGGAGGAGCGCCACGCCGCCGCCGGGCACGATGCCCTCCTCGACGGCCGCCTTGGTGGCGTGCATGGCGTCCTCGACGCGGGCCTTCTTCTCCTTCATCTCGGTCTCGGTGGCCGCGCCGACCTTGATGACGGCCACGCCGCCGACCAGCTTCGCGAGGCGCTCCTGCAGCTTCTCGCGGTCGTAGTCCGAGGTGGTCTCGTCGATTTGCGTGCGGATCTGCTTCACGCGGCCCTCGATGGCCTTCTGGCCGCCGGCGCCCTCGACGATCGTCGTGTTGTCCTTGTCGATCGTGATCTTCTTGGCCTTGCCCAGGTCCTCGATCTTCACGTTCTCGAGCTTGATGCCGAGGTCCTCGGTGACGGCCTTGCCGCCGGTCAGCACGGCGATGTCCTCGAGCATGGCCTTGCGGCGGTCGCCGAAGCCCGGCGCCTTGACGGCCGCGGCCTGGAGCGTGCCGCGCAGCTTGTTCACCACGAGGGTGGCGAGCGCCTCGCCGTCCACGTCCTCGGCGATGATCAGCAGGGGCTTGCCCAGGCGCGCCACCTGCTCGAGCAGCGGCAGCAGGTCCTTCATCGAGCTGATCTTCTTCTCGTGGATGAGGACGACGGGGTTCTCGATCACCACTTCCATGCGCTCGGGGTCGGTCACGAAGTAGGGCGAGAGATAGCCGCGGTCGAACTGCATGCCCTCGACGACCTCGAGCGAGGTCTCCATCGACTTGGCTTCCTCGACCGTGATGACGCCGTCCTTGCCCACCTTGTCCATCGCCTCGGCGATGATCGTACCGATGGTCTCGTCGGAGTTCGCCGAGATCGTGCCGACCTGCGCGATCATCTTGCCGCCGACCTTCTTCGACTGCTTCTGGAGCGACTCCACGACGACCTCGACGGCCTTCTCGATGCCGCGCTTGAGCGCCATCGGATTCGCGCCGGCCGCCACGTTCTTGGCGCCCTCGCGGTAGATCGCCTGCGCGAGCACCGTCGCCGTGGTCGTGCCGTCACCGGCCATGTCGGAGGTCTTGCTGGCGACTTCGCGCACCATCTGTGCGCCCATGTTCTCCAGCGGGTTCTTGAGGTCGATCTCCTTGGCGACGGTGACACCGTCCTTGGTGATCAGGGGCGAGCCGAATTTCTTGTCGAGCACGACGTTGCGGCCCTTCGGGCCGAGCGTCACCTTCACCGCGTCGGCGAGGGCGTTCACGCCGCGCAAGAGGTGCTGCCGCGACTCCTCACCGTAAACAATCTGCTTGGCCATGTGTCGTTGACTCCTTCAAGGCAGGCGAGACGCCCGCGCTACTTCTTCTTGCCCTCTTCGATGACGCCCAGGACCTCTTCCTCGCGCATGATCAGGTACTCCTCGCCGTCGATCTTGATCTCCTGGCCGGAGTACTTGCCGAAGAGGACGACGTCGCCGGCCTTGACGTCGAGCGGCGTCACCTTGCCGTCCTTTTCGATCTTGCCCTTGCCCACGGCGATGACCTTGCCCTGCTGGGGCTTCTCCTTCGCCGTGTCGGGGATGATGATCCCGCCGACCTTCTGTTCGCCTTCCTCGATGCGGTGCACGATGATGCGGTCGTGTAGCGGTCTGACTTTCATACGCGTCTCCCAGGCTGATGCGAAAAGTGATGGAAACTACGCCCACAGGGAGCGAGGGCTCCTTGCATGGTTAGCAGTCATCAGGGCCGACTGCTAATTATAGTCCAGCCGCGCGTGGAGTCAAGGGCGGGGGTCAGGCCTTGCGGGTGAGGCGGTATTCGCCGATCTTCCGGGCGAGCGTGTTGCGGTGCACCCCCAGCAGCTCGGCCGTCCGGCAGAGGTTGCCCTTCGACCGGCCCAGCGCGCGGCTGATGAAGCAGCGCTCGAACTCCCGTTTCGCGTCCTCGTAGCGGATGCCCCGGTCCAACATCTGCTGCACGAGCTGCTCGAGCTGATCCCGCACGCTGGCTCTCCGCCGTGTTACCGAAGTTCCCGTCCGGAGATCAGGCGAAACGCCTCCAGGTACTTCTCGCGGGTCCGGGCGACGACGTCGTCGGGCAGCGAGGGCACGGGGGGCTGCTTGTTCCAGCCGATCTGCTCGAGGTAGTCCCGCACGTACTGCTTGTCGAAGCTCGGCTGCCCCCGCCCGGGTGCGTACCGGTCCCGCGGCCAGAACCGCGACGAGTCGGGCGTCAGGGCCTCGTCGATCAGGATGACCTCCTCGGCCCCGGTCGCCGGGTCGCTCGCCACGCCGAACTCGAACTTGGTGTCGGCCACGATGATGCCGCGGCCCTCGGCGTGGCGCGCCCCGCGCGCGTAGAGCTCGAGCGTGAGGTCGCGCAGCCGCGCGATCCGCCCCGCGCCGACGATCGCGCCGGCCTCCGCCTCGGAGATGTTGATGTCGTGGCCGCTCTCGGCCTTGGTGGCCGGCGTGAAGATGGGCGATGGCAGCGGGTCGGACTCCCGCAGCCCCGCGGGCAGCTCGATGCCGCACACCCGTCCCGTCTGCTGGTATTCCTTCCAGCCCGAGCCGGACAGGTAGCCCCGCGCCACGCACTCGACGGGGAACGGCGTCGTCCGGCGGACCAGCATGGAACGGCCCCGCAGCAGGTCGGCGTGCCGCCGCGCCGGCTCGGGGTAGGCGTCCGCGTCCACGCCGATCACGTGGTTGGGCACGACCCCGCCGAGCGTCTCGAACCAGAACGCCGACATCTGCGTGAGGACCTTGCCCTTGTCGGGAATCCCGGAGCCCAGCACGAAGTCGAAGGCGGAGATGCGATCGGTGGCGACGATGAGCAGGTGCTCGCCGACCTCGTAGACGTCGCGGACCTTGCCACGGCGATGCAGGGTGAGACCCTCGAGACGGATCTCGAGGAGGGCGGGGCGTGACGGCACGGACATCACCTCGACGAAAGGCGAAGCTTACAGGCCGGGCGCGCGCGAGTCAACAGGCGGCGCCGGACGACCGGATCAGCGGGGCCTGGCGGCGCCCCGCACCTCGACTGCGCCGTCGGTCGCGCGCAGTGCCACGGTCGGCCCGCCGCCGCGCACCGGGCCTTGCGCGTGCTCGGTCGGGCCCTCGGTCGTCACCGTGAGGTCCAGCCCGTCGAGCCGCACGCGGCCGGCCGTGGCCGCCGCGTCGAGCGTGAAGCCGCCGGCGGGCGGCGGCGTGAAGACGATGGTGCCGCCGGTCGTGAGCGCCGTCACGGGGGCGGGCGCCGCGAGCTCCAGCGTCAGGTCGGTGCTGCGGCCGTCGAAGCGCACCTCGTGCCGGATGCCGCGCAATGCGACGCTGCCGCCGCGGAGGCTGAAGCGCGCGAGGCCGTCGATCGGGCCCGCCTCGACCTCCGCGGACCGGCCGTTCACCTCCAGGCCTCCGCCGAGCGCGCCGCTCTTCAGCGTGCCGCCGATGAGCTCGAGCTTCACGTCGCCGTGGACCGACGCCAGCGTGACGTCGGTCGAGCGCAGCGACAGGTTGACGCCGCCCGCGTCGGACACGGTGAGGGTGCCGCCGGTGTGGTTACCGTCCAGGCTGCCGGCCACGTGGTCCACGGTGACGTCCCCCCGCGTGTTGTCGAGGAAGAGCGCCGCGATGGCGGTGGCACGCGTCTCGGAGCGGGCGTTCTGGACGCGGACCCGCAGGCGCGAGGGGAGGTGCACCGTCAGCGCGGCGCGCTGCCGGCCGTCCTCCGGGTAGTCGGGCGACAGCGTCAGGACCCGGCCGCTCGTGTCGAGGTGGAGCGAGGTCGCCTTCGCGAGCTTCTCGGCGTCGGCGGTGTCGTAGCCGGTGGAACTGACGGTGAAGTCGATCGCGACATCGTCGCGATCCTCGCCGACGAGCGTCACCGAGGTGATCGAGTCGACGCGGAGCTCGTCCACCGCGGAGTCGAGCCGCGTGGTGGTGCGGGTCGTGTGCTCGGCCTGGACACGGTCGCTCTGGATCTCGCGCCGCGCCGACTGGATCAAACGCCCCAGCCCGAAGCCTCGGCCCTCCGGTCTCGACGGCGCGGTGAGCTGGTAGATGACCACGCCAACGACCGCGAAGACCAAAATGAGCAATAACTCACGTTTTCCCATAGACTTGGCGCCGATCTTTATAGTAGAGTGCCTCGGAGTCTATCACCCGCTGCTCGCGTGCCCGACGCGGGAATTGTAGCCCCGTCAGCGATGGTCATGCGGTCTCACCTGCGTGCCGCGTTCATCCTCGCGCTCACCCTGTTGCTGCTGGCGTTCTTCCTTCGGGGCGCCGACCTGGCGCAGGTCTGGTCGGAGATGCGGCACGCGAGCCTGGGGCTGCTCGTGGCCGCCATGCTCGTGAACCTGGCGACGTATCCTATCCGCGTCGTGCGCTGGCGGTACCTGCTCCGTCCGGTCGGCCGGGTCGCCTTCGAACCGGCGCTGACCGCCACGATGATCGGCTTCGGGGCCAGCGTCGTGCTGCCGGCGCGCGCCGGGGAGTTCCTGCGTCCCTACGTGCTCGCGCGCCGCGAAGGGGTGAGCGGGACGGCCGCGTTCGCCACGGTCGTGCTCGAACGGGTGCTCGACCTGCTCGCCGTCCTGCTGCTGCTGGGCGTGTTCCTGCTCGGCGTCGACGCGCAGCACGGTCCGTTTGCCGCCGATGCCTTGCGGTCCGTCCGGATTGGCGGCGCCGTGGCGGCCCTGACCGCGCTGGCGCTGCTGGTGCTGCTCGGCGTGCTGGCCGGGCACCCGGACTGGCTCGCCCGGGCCACGCGGTGGGTCGAGCGGTGCGTCCCGTCCACGACGGGCCGGCTGTCTCCCCTCGTCGAGCGGTTCACCCTGGGCCTGGCGACCGTCCGCCAGCCGGGGCGCCTGCTGGTGGCCGTGGGCCTGTCGGTGCCGCTCTGGATGACGATTGCGGCGGGCATCTGGCTCGCGGCCCTCGCGTTCAATATGACGGTGCCGTACTCCGGCTCGTTCCTTATCGTGGCGTTTCTCGTGATCGGCGTGGCGGTTCCCACGCCGGGGGCCATCGGGGGGTTTCACGCGGCGTTCCAGGTGGCGGTCACCTCGTTCTACGGCGTGCCGGACGACCGGGCGGTGGGCGGGGCGATCGTGCTGCACGCGCTGTCGTTCCTGCCGATCGTGCTGATCGGGGCGCTGCTGATGATGCGGGAAGGGCTGAGCGTTCGCCGCGTGCGGGAACTGGCGGCGGGACGCGACGGCGACACGCCGGCCGGGTCCGAGGCGATGCCGCCGGTGCGCGAAGCGGAGGGCATCCGGTGAAGTGTCCGTTCTGCGGTCACCTCGGCGACAAGGTCGTGGACTCCCGCGAGACCAAGGAAGGGGAGGCCATTCGCCGGCGGCGGGAGTGCCTCGGCTGCGGCCGGCGCTTCACGAGCTACGAGCGGATCGACGAGATCCCCTACATGGTCGTGAAGAAGGACGGCAGCCGCGAGCGGTTCGAGCGGCAGAAGCTGATTGCCGGGCTGCTCAAGGCGTGCGAGAAGCGCCCGGTGAGCGTCGCGGCGCTCGAGGGCATCGCCGACCGCGTGGAGGCGACCCTGCAGGACCGTCCCGAGAAGGAGATGGGGACCGAGGCGATCGGCGAGTTCGTGATGCAGGAGCTGCGCCGGCTGGACAAGGTGGCCTACGTCCGGTTCGCCTCGGTGTACCGGCATTTCCGGGACGTGAACGAGTTCATCAGCGAGCTGAAGAGCCTGGTCGAGTCGAAGGACGTCGGATGAAGCTGCGCTTCCTGGTCCCGATCGTGGCCGCGCTGGCCGTCGGCGCGCTCGCGCTGGGCCTGCACCCGGCGCCGGTTGCGGCGCAGGACCTGCGGGTGACGCCGCTGCCGCGCAACGGGCAGGTGCTCGTGTCCTTCACGCTGGTCGACGCCTTCGACGACGACGTGCGCGCGGCGATCCGGAGCGGGCTGCCGACGACGTTCACCTACGACGTGTCGCTCATGCGCGCCGTCTCGCTCTGGTTCGACCGCACCATTGCCGAAGCCACCGTGTCGGCGACGGTCCGCTACGACAACCTGACGCGCCGCTACCAGGTCACGCGCATGATCAACGGGCGCGTCGAGAGCACGCCGCAGGTCACCGACAACGAGGACACGGTGCGCAGCCTGATGACCGAGTTCGACAAGCTGCCGCTGTTCGACACCGCGGATCTCGAGGTGAACGCCGAGTACTACCTGCGCGTCCGGGCGCGGACCAGCCCGCGCAATGCCTGGTTCATCTGGCCGTGGGGCCGCCATCGGGCTTCGGGTCGGGCGACCTTCACGTTCATTCAGTAGGGGCGCGCCGCCCCGGGGACTTGGTGGGTCCGCCGATGTCCGCGACCGTCCGGAAGCTTCCGTCCCCGACGCCGTCCGCGCGGGCCCCCGTGCGCCCCGCGCCGCCGGCGCGCCCGCCGTTCCGCGACAACCCCAAGCTGATCCTGCTCGGCATCGGCCTGTTGCTCGCCGCGCTCGTGGCGATGATCACGCTCGCCGACCGCTCGACCGAGTTCTACCCGGACTTCCTCAGCGAGGTCGTGCTCTACGCGCTGTCGGTGGCCGACCTGACGATGCTCGTCGCGCTGGCCTTCGTGCTGGCGCGCAACATCATCAAGCTCGTCGTCGAGCGCCGCCGCGCCCTGCCGTTCGCGCGGTTCCGCGCGAAGCTCGTGGCGGCGCTGCTCGGCATGACGATCATCCCGTCGGTGCTCGTGCTCATCGTCGGCAGCGAGCTCATCCGCAACAGCGCCAACCGGTGGTTCAATCCGCCGATCGAGGAGGTGCTGTCGTCGGCCAACGAAATCGCGGGGGACTACTACGAGGAGCGGAGCGGCGTGGTGGCCGATCACGCCCGGCGGATCGCCGATGCGCTGCCGGCCGAGCGCGTGGCCGACGGGGACGTCGGGGCCGTGCGCGACGCCATCGCGCCCGAGGTGACCGAGGGCCGCATCGGCATGGTGGAGGTCTACCAGGTGCATCCCGACGCGGCGGGCCGGCCCGACGTGTCGGCGCTCGTCGCGGTCGAGGCGCCCACGCTGCCCCGCGACCACGAGCGGGCCTCGGCCGACCGCCTCGCGGCGCGCGTCGCCGCCGGAAGCACCGAGACCCGGGCGCTCGACCGGCTCGACAGCGGGGGCGAGCTCGTTCGCGCCGCGTCGGCCGTCCGCGACGCCGCCGGCAAGGTGGTCGGCGTCGTCGTCGCGTCGGATACGCTGTCGGGCGAGCTGGCCAGCCACTCGCGGCGCATCACCGAGGCGTACGAGGCCTACAGTCAGCTGAAGGTCCTCAAGCGGCCGCTCGAGGGCGTGTACCTGTCGTTCTTCCTGATGGTGACGCTCATGATCCTGGTGAGCGCCACCTGGATGGGGCTCTACGTCGCCAAGCGCATCACCCGGCCGGTGCAGCGGCTCGCGGCCGGCGCGCGCGAGATTGGCGCCGGGCACCTCGACCATCGCATCGAGCCGGAGACGGCCGACGAGTTCGGCGCGCTCGTCGAGGCGTTCAACGCGATGGCGGGGGAGCTGGCCGTCAGTCGTCGCCGCATCGAGCGGTCGCGCATCGACCTCGAGCGCAAGAGCCAGGAGATCGACGAGCGGCGGCGCTACTTCGAGACCATCCTCGGGCGCATCGCCACCGGCGTCATCGCGATCGGCGCCGATGGGGCCGTCACGGCCATCAACGGCGCCGCCCTGCGGCTGCTCGGCCTCGAGGGGCCCGTGGTCGGCGAGCCGATCAGGACCGTGCTCGCGCGCGAGCCGCTCGAGCCGCTCCGCCATCTGGTGGAGGACCGGCGTCCCGGCGCGCTCGAGCCGGCCGCCCACGAGATCTCGTTCGTGACCGGCGGCCACGAAACACGGCTGTCGGTGACGGCCACCACGCTCGTCAGCGACGCGGGCAGCGTCGAAGGCATGGTCCTCGTGCTCGACGACGTGACGCCGCTCATCCGCGCGCAGCGCGTCGCGGCCTGGCGGGACGTCGCGCGGCGGCTCGCGCACGAGATCAAGAACCCGCTCACGCCCATCCAGCTGTGCGCCGAGCGGCTCCGGCGGCACTTCGCCCAGGCGCCGCCCCAGGCGCGGGCGCTCGTCGAGGAGTGTACCGGCACGATCGTCGGCGAAGTGGAGTCGCTCAAGGGCCTGGTCGACGAGTTCTCGCAGTTCGCGCGCATGCCCGCGCCCCGCACCGTGCCGACCGACGTGCACGCGCTGCTCGACGAGGCGCTGGCGCTCTACAACGGGTTGCTCCGCACGGTGCACCTCCACCGGGCGTTCGCGTCCGGGCTGCCGCTCGTGCGCGTGGACCCGGAGCAGATCCGGCGCGTGGTGATCAACCTCGTCGACAACGCCGTCGAGGCGCTCGGCGGGCCCAGCGGCGCCGCGGCGGACGGCACGCCCGGCCGCATCACCGTCGAGACCCAGTACGACGCCACCAACGGCGTGGCGCGCGTCATCGTCGCCGACAACGGACCGGGCATCTCGGAGGCCGACCGCGAGAAGCTGTTCATGCCGTACTATTCCACCAAACGCCGGGGCTCGGGCCTCGGCCTGGCCATCGTGCGGCGCATCGTGGCCGAGCACGGCGGCAGCATCGAGGTGGGCGACAATGTGCCCACGGGCACGCGGTTCACGATCGAGCTGCCATGCTGACGACGGCTCACGGCTTAGGGCTCAGGGCTCAGGGAATACGACACGGAAGGGGACACGGAAGGGGACACGGAATGGGGGGACGCGGGCTCGCGTGAGCCGTAAGCCGTGAGCCCTGAGCCAATCCAAGTCCAAACAATGAAAGACACCATCCTCATCGTCGACGATGAAGCGGGCGTGCGCTCGGCGCTGAGCGGCGTGTTCCGCGACGAAGGCTACGCCGTCGAGGCCGTGGACAGCGGCGAAGCCTGCCTCGACCGTGTCACCCGCGACGCCTACGACGTCATCGTGCTCGACATCTGGCTGCCGGGCATGGACGGGCTGGCGACGCTCCAGCGGCTCAAGGAGCGGCGGGTCGACGCCGAGATCGTCATGATCTCGGGCCACGGCAGCATCGAGTCGGCGGTGCGCGCCATCAAGCTGGGGGCCTTCGACTTCGTCGAGAAGCCGCTCTCGCTCGAGAAGACCGTCCTCGTCGTCCGCAACGCGCTGCGCCAGCGCCGCCTCGAGGCGGAGAACCGCGCGCTCCGCGCGCACGTCGATCGCCGTCTGACGATGATCGGCGAGAGCTACGTGATGGCGCAGCTGCGCGAGCAGGTCGCCATGGCGGCGCCGACCAACGGGCGCGTGCTCATCTACGGCGACAACGGCACGGGGAAGGAGCTCGTGGCGCGGTCGATCCACGCGCTCAGCCGGCGCCGCAACGGCCCGTTCGTGGAGGTGAACTGCGCCGCGATTCCCGAGGAGCTGATCGAGTCGGAGCTCTTCGGACACGTGAAGGGCGCCTTCACCGGCGCGGTGTCCGACCGGCGCGGCAAGTTCGAGGCGGCCGACGGCGGCACGCTCTTCCTCGATGAGATCGCGGACATGAGCCTCAAGACGCAGGCCAAGGTGCTGCGCGCGCTGCAGGAGCAGGTCGTCGAGCGGGTGGGCGGGACGACGAGCGTGCGCGTGGACGTGCGCGTGCTCGCCGCGACGAACAAGGACCTGACCGCCGAGATCCGCGGCGGCCGCTTCCGCGAGGACCTCTACTTCCGCCTGAACGTCATCCCGATCTTCGTGCCGCCGTTGCGCGACCGCGAGGAGGACATTCCGCGGCTGGCCGAGCACTTCATGGCCGAGCTCGCGCGCGAGTACGGGCGCCGGAACAAGGCCCTCGACGCGGCCGCGATGGCCGGGCTGCGCGCCTATCCGTGGCCGGGCAACGTCCGCGAGCTGCGCAACGTGATCGAGCGGCTGATGATCATGGCGCCGGGCGACACGATCACCGCGTCGGACCTGGCGTTCCTCGAACGCGCCGGCGTCGCGGCGACCGATCCCTACACGAGCGAGAAGGGCTTCCTGCCGTTGCAGGAGGCGCGCGGCCAGTTCGAGCGCGACTACATCCTGCGCGTGCTCGCAGCCCAGCAGGGCAACATCTCCCGCACGGCGGACGTGCTGGGCGTCGAGCGCAGCAATCTCTACCGGAAGATGCGGGCGTTCGGGATCGCGCCGGCCCGCCGGGCGGAGGGGGACGGCGAGAAGTCGATCGAGTCGATCAACAACCCCTGACGCCGGCCCGGCGTCCCGCTATTCCATCGCCTTCCGCAGCTTGTTCTCGAGCAGCTGGTCCTCGCCGAACCGCTCCAGCTGCAGGTAGTACTGCGCCGCGTCGATCAACGCGGCCGACGGGACCAGCCCCACGATCTCGCTCTCGAGCACCGCGACGCCGTAGCGCGCCGCCTCGCGCCTGACCACCTCGAACACGCGGAAGATCGGGGTCTTCGGGTAGTTGGTGAGGTTCATCGACACCTGGACGAGGTTGCGGTCCTCGACGCGGACGCCCATCGCCTTCACGAACCGGAAGCCGCCGCTGCTCAGCCGGATGGCGGCGGCGATCTTCTTCGCGACGTCCAGCCGGTCGGTGGCGAGGTTGATGTTGTAGGCGATGAGCGGCACGCGCGCGCCCATCACCGAGGCGCCGGCGGAGGGGTGGGGTTGGGCGGGCCCGAAGTCGGGACGCCACTCGTCCCGGGCCATCTTCGCCGCCAGCCCCTCGAACTCGCCGCGCCGGATGTCTTCCAGGTTGCGGCGCGCGGGCGTCGAGGCGGCCTCCTCGTAGAGGAAGATGGGCACCTGGAAGCGCGCGGCGACGGCCTCGGCGACCCGGCGGGCGAGGGCCACGCAGGCCTCCATGGTGACGCCCTCGATGGGCACGAACGGCACGACGTCCACCGCGCCGAGGCGCGGGTGCTCACCCGTGTGCGCCCGCAGGTCAATCTGCGGGATCGCCGCGTCGTAGAGCGCCAGCACGGCCTGCTCGAGCGCCGGACCGTCGCCGGCCATGGTGAGGACCGACCGGTTGTGCGACGCGTCGGACGAGTAGTCGAGCAGCTTCACGCCGCTCGTGCGCCGGATGGCCTCGGCGCAGGCCTCCACGACCTCGGTCCGCCGGCCTTCACTGATGTTGGGAACGCATTCGATGAGTGCCATGGCCCCCATCATAGCAGCGTCGCCGGCCCGATTCCGCGGCCATTCGGGGCGCCCGCGCGATTGACTGAGGGGGGTCTTTGCCGCATAATTCGAACGGCGATTCGGTGATGTCCGATCCGCTCCACCACGACTCCACCTCCGACGCGTCGCGCCTCGACGGCGTGGACGTCCACACTCGCATCGAGGAGCTGCTGCTCGTCGGTCTCGACCACTATTTTGCCGCGCGCTACGACGAAGCCATCCACGTGTGGACGCGCGTCCTGTTCCTCGACCGCGGCCACGCGCGCGCCCGGGCCTACATCGAGCGCGCGCGCGGGGCGCTGGCCGAGCGCCAGCGCGAGTCCGAGGAGCTGTTGCACCACGGGTTCGACGCGTTCGACCGGGGCGACGCCAGCGCCGCGCGCGAGCTGCTGAACACGGCCGTCGAGCGGGGCGCACCCCAGGAGGAGGCGCTCGCGCTGCTCGGCC
>JAHECP010000012.1 GCA_024641665.1 Acidobacteriota bacterium | reverse complement strand
GGGGGCGCTCCGCCAGCTTCGCTGGCTCCGCGCTTCACGACGCAAACGCCCCGGGCTTCGGTAACCGGAATTATGGCGCGACGAATCACGGCTCGGTAACAGTTACTTATGGCTCGACAGGCCGGGAAGCCGCCCGAAGGTTGACACGATCCGTATCAATACCTATACTTGATGTGACGCAAGGTTCAAGGCAAAGGCAAGGTTCGTGGACGACGATCTCTATCTGATCAGCATGGCGGCGCGCCTGCTGGACATGCACCCGCAGACGCTGCGGAAGTACGAGCGGCTCGGCCTGGTGCGGCCGTCGCGCACGGTCGGGAGCATGCGCCTCTACTCGCGCGACGAGCTCGACCGGCTCCGGCTCATCAAGCACCTGGTGGACGAGGCGGGCATCAACCTCGCCGGCGTGCAGCGGCTGCTGTCGATTGCGGAGGTCGTCCAGCGCATCCGTCCCCTGATGGACGAGGAGGCGGTGCCGCGCGCCGAGGCCCGCCGGCGTCTCTCGCGGGAGCTCGACCGGCTGTGCGACATGCTCGGCATCTGAGCACGCGTTTTTGCATTCGCCATTCGCCATTCGCCATTCGCCATTCGACATTCGACATTCGGAACGACGTGGATTTCAAGGACTACTACGGGACGCTCGGCGTGAGCAAGACCGCCAGCCAGAAAGAGATCAAGGCGGCGTACCGCAAGCTCGCCAAGACCCTGCACCCGGACATGAACCCCGGGAACGCGAAGGCCGAGGCGCGCTTCAAGGAGGTCGGCGAGGCCTACGCGGTGCTCGGCGACCCGGACAAGCGGAAGAAGTACGACGAGCTCGGCGCGAACTGGCGCGCCTACGAGCAGGCGCAGCAGAGCGGCCAGGGTTTCGACGGCTTCGGCGTCGGCTGGCCGCCGGGCGGCTGGACGGTGGACTTCGGCGAGGGCGGTGGCGCCACGCGCGTGAGCGTGGACGAGATGCAGGATCTGTTCGGGGAGGAGCACCCCTTCTCGGACTTCTTCAAGACGTTCTTCGGCGGCGGCGGGCGCGAGCCGCGCGCCCAGCGGGCGCCCCGCCCGCGCCGCGGGCGCGACCTCGAGCACGGCGTCGAGCTGACGCTCGAGGAGGCCGCGCGCGGGGCGACCCGCCGGATCGCCATCAAGGCCGACGGCCGCGCCCGGACGATCGAGGTCCGCATCCCCGCCGGCGTGAAGGACGGCTCGCGCGTGCGTGCCGCGGGCGAAGGCGAAGGCGGCACGTCCGGGGCGGCGTCAGGCGATCTGTATCTGCGCGTGCACGTCCTGCCGCACCCGGTGTTCGAGCGCACGGGCGACGACCTGCACGCGCGGCTGAAAGTGCCGCTCACGACGGCGGTCCTGGGCGGCGAAGCCGAGGCGCCCACGCTCGACGGACACCGGCGCCTGCGCATCGCGCCCGGCACGCAGCCCGGGCAGGTGCTCCGTCTCCGCGGCCAGGGCATGCCCGTCGTCGGCCGCGGCGGCGCGCGCGGGGATCTCTACGTGATGGTGGACGTCGCCCTCCCCCGCCACCTGTCGGACGAGGAGCGGAAGCACTACGAAGCGTTGCAGAAACTGAGTCACCCAAGAGGAACGTAGACATTGATCACAGGCCAGAGGCCAGGGGCCGGGGGCCAGGCTTGCCCCACCGAAGCGCCAGCGGCGAAGACGGATGCGGGGCGCGTGAGCCGTCAGCCTTGGGCCGTGGGCCGGCTTGAGCCGTAGGCCCTGAGCCGTGAGCCGATCATCGATAGAGCCATGAACATCCAGAAATACACACAGAAGGCGCAGGAAGCGGTCGTGGCGGCGCAGCAGCTGGCCGAGCGGGCCGACCACCCGCAGATCGAGCCGGAACACCTGCTGGCGGCGCTCGTGGCGCAGCCCGACGGCATCGTGCCGTCCATCCTGCGGAAGCTGAACGTCGCGCCGGACGCGGTCGCCACGGCGTTGAAGGCGGAGCTCGATCGGCTGCCCCGGGCGCACGGCGGCGCGCAGCCGCCGGTGTCGCCGCGGCTGCGGGCCGTGGCGAGCGCCGCCGAGGCCGAGGCCGAGCGCCTGAAGGACGAATACGTCAGCACGGAGCACCTGCTGCTCGCCATCGCGGCCGAGCCCGGCCGCGCGCGGTCGGCGCAGCTGCTCCAGCAGCACGGCGTCACCAAGGACAAGGTGTTCGAAGCGTTGACCGCGGTGCGCGGCAGCCAGCGCGTGACCGACCAGAACCCCGAGGACAAGTACCAGGCGCTCGAGCGCTACGGGCGCGACCTCACCGAGCTCGCGCGCAAGGGCAAGCTCGACCCGGTGATCGGCCGCGACGAGGAGATCCGCCGCGTCATCCAGGTGCTGTCGCGCCGGACGAAGAACAACCCGGTGCTCATCGGCGAGCCCGGCGTCGGCAAGACGGCCATCGTCGAGGGCCTGGCGCAGCGCATCGTGCGCGGCGACGTGCCCGAGGGCCTGAAGAACAAGCGCATCGTCGCGCTCGACATGGGCAGCCTGGTCGCGGGCGCGAAGTACCGCGGGGAGTTCGAGGAACGGTTGAAGGCGGTGTTGAAGGAGATCGCCGACTCGGCCGGCGAGGTCGTGCTCTTCATCGACGAGCTGCACACGGTGGTGGGCGCGGGCGCGGCCGAAGGGGCGATCGACGCCTCGAACATGCTCAAGCCCATGCTGGCGCGCGGCGAGCTGCATACGATCGGCGCCACCACGCTCGACGAGTACCGCAAGCACATCGAGAAGGACGCGGCGCTCGAGCGGCGCTTCCAGCCGGTGCTCGTGGGCCAGCCGACCGTCGAGGACACGATCAGCATCCTGCGCGGCCTGCGCGAGCGCTACGAGATCCACCACGGCGTGCGGCTGAAGGACTCGGCGCTCGTCGCGGCGGCGGTGCTGTCGAACCGCTATATCGCCGACCGCTTCCTGCCCGACAAGGCCATCGACCTCGTGGACGAGGCGGCGTCGAAGCTCCGCATGGAGATCGACTCGATGCCCGTCGAGCTCGACGAGGTGGAGCGCCGCATCATGCAGCTCGAGATCGAGCGCGAGGCGCTCCGCAAGGAGACCGACAAGGCGTCGAGGGAGCGGCTCGCCCGGCTCGAGAAGGAGCTCGCCGACCTCAAGGAGGGCCGCGACCGGCTCGCCTCACACTGGCAGCAGGAGAAGGCCGCCATCCAGGCGGCGCGGACTCTCAAGGAGGAGGCCGAGGCGGTGCGACGGGAGATCGAACGCGCGCAGCGCGCCGGCGAGTACGGCAAGGCGTCGGAGCTCCAGTACGGCCGGCTGCCCGAGATCGACCGGCGGCTGGCGGCCGAGGAGGCGCGCCTCGCCGACCTGCAGCGCAGCCAGCGCATGCTCAAGGAGGAAGTGGACGAGGAGGACATCGCCGAGGTCGTCAGCAAGTGGACGCGCATTCCGGTGAGCCGCCTCATGGAAGGCGAGATCCAGAAGCTCGTGAAGATGGAAGCGCGCCTCCACGAGCGCGTGATCGGCCAGGACGAGGCGATCGCCGCCGTGGCGAACGCCATCCGGCGGGCGCGCGCCGGGCTGCAGGATCCCCGCCGCCCGCTCGGCAGCTTCATCTTCCTGGGGCCGACCGGCGTCGGCAAGACCGAGCTGGCGCGCGCGCTGGCCGAATTCCTGTTCGACGACGAGCAGGCGATGATCCGGATCGACATGTCGGAATACCAGGAGAAGCACACCGTGTCGCGGCTCATCGGTGCGCCGCCCGGCTACGTCGGCTACGAGGAGGCGGGCCAGCTCACCGAGGCCGTGCGCCGCCGCCCGTACGCCGTCGTGCTCTTCGACGAGATCGAGAAGGCACACCCTGAGGTGCTCAACGTCCTGCTCCAGTTGCTCGACGACGGGCGGCTGACCGACGGGAAGGGCCGCACGGTGGACTTCAAGAACGCCGTGGTGATCATGACGTCGAACCTGGGCAGCCAGTACATCGCCGAGCAGGCCACGGTCGGCAACGGCGGCATGGACGAGAACGTCCGCCGCATGGTGACCGCCGCCCTGCGCGAGCACTTCCGGCCGGAGTTCCTGAACCGGGTGGACGAGATCGTCTTCTTCCACCTACTCAGCCGCGACGACCTGCGCGCGATCGTGGACATCCAGCTCAAGGCGTTGGTGGCGCGGCTGGCCGAACGCAAGATCCAGATCGAGCTGACGCCGGCCGCCAAGGACCGCCTCATCGAGGAGGGGTACGACCCGGCGTACGGCGCGCGGCCGCTCAAGCGGACCATCCAGCGCCGGCTGCTCGACCCGCTCGCCATGCGCGTCCTGCAGGGCGAGTTCGTCGAGGGCGACCGGGTGACCATCGACGCGGCGGGCAACGAGCTGCGCTTCACCAAGGCGCAGCCCGCGACCGCCTGACGGAGCAGATCAGTGCCAGAGACGCAGACGCCCAACCCCCGTGGAGCGAAGCCAGACCGGCGGCCGCGCGGCCGCCCTCCCGCCCTGCCGGCGCTCTGGTACGCCGCCGGCTTCCTCGTGCTGCTGGCGATCGTCCAGGCCGTGTTCGTGGCGACGCAGGGCGGGCGGACCCTCCCCTACAGCGAGTTCAAATCGCTCGTGCGCGCGGGCAAGGTCCAGGAGGTGGTGGTCGGCACCGACCAGATCCAGGGCACGCTGAAGGAGGCGGACCAGGGCAGCACGAACTTCACGACCGTCCGGATCGAGGACCCCAAGCTCGTCGAGGAGCTCGACGACCACGGCGTGAAGTACACCGGCGAGGCGGCCAACAAGTGGATGTCGGACGTGCTCGGCTGGGTGCTGCCGCTGCTCTTCCTCGTGCTGATCTGGAGCTTCTTCTTCCGGCGGATGGGCGGCGCCGAGGGCGGGGTGATGTCGTTCTCGCGCAGCAAGGCGAAGATCTACGCCGAGAGCGACGTGAAGGTCAGCTTCGAGGACGTGGCCGGCGTGGACGAGGCCGAGGACGAGCTGCGCGAGATCGTCGAGTTCCTCAAGACGCCGCGCAAGTACACGAGCATCGGCGGGCGCATCCCGAAGGGCGTGCTGCTCGTCGGACCGCCCGGGACGGGCAAGACCCTGCTGGCCCGCGCCGTGGCCGGCGAAGCCAAGGCGCCGTTCTTCAGCCTGAGCGGCTCGGAGTTCGTCGAGATGTTCGTCGGGGTCGGCGCGGCGCGCGTTCGCGATCTCTTCCGCCAGGCGGTGGCCAAGGCGCCGTGCATCGTGTTCATCGACGAGCTTGACGCCCTCGGCAAGGCGCGCAGCCAGAGCCCGATGGGCAGCCACGAGGAGCGCGAGCAGACGCTCAACCAGCTGCTGGCCGAGATGGACGGGTTCGACGCGCGCAAGGGCGTGATCATCATGGCGGCGACCAACCGTCCCGAGGTGCTCGATCCGGCGCTGCTCCGCCCCGGCCGGTTCGACCGCCAGGTGCTGGTGGACAAGCCGGACGTGCGCGGCCGGGAGGCGATCCTGCGCATCCACGTGAAGAACGTGAAGATGGCGCCGGACGTGGACCTGCACGTCGTGGCGGCGCGCACGGCGGGCTTCGCCGGCGCCGACCTCGCGAACCTCGTCAACGAGGGCGCGCTGCTGGCGGCCCGGCACGACAAGAGCGCCGTCGAGATGCGGGACCTCGAGGAGGCGATCGACCGGCTCATCGCCGGCCTCGAGAAGAAGCGCGTCATGACCGACAAGGAGCGCCGCATCGTCGCCTACCACGAGTCGGGCCACGCGATCGTGGCGACGCTCCTGCCCGGCCTCGACCCGGTGCACAAGATCTCGATCGTGCAGCGCGGGTTCGGCGCGCTCGGCTACACGATGCAGCTTCCGCTCGAGGAGCGGTACCTGATGACACGGACCGACCTGCTCAACCAGCTGGCGGTGCTGCTCGGCGGCCGCAGCGCCGAGGAGATCGCGTTCGGCGAGATCTCAACCGGCGCGCAGAACGACCTGCAGCGCGCCTCCGACATCGCCCGGGCGATGGTGTCGGAGTACGGGATGAGCGACGAGATGGGCCTGGTCGCGTTCGAGACCGGGCGGCGGCCGACGTTCCTCAACGTGCCCCTGCCGCAGGAGCGCGGCCCCTACTCCGAGGAGACAGCCCGGCGGATCGACGCCGAGGTGAGCCGCATCATGCGCGAAGCGCACGAGGTGGCCCTCCGGCTGCTCGGCGAACGGCGGGCCAAGCTCGACGAGCTGTCCGAGCGGCTGCTCGAGAAGGAAGTGATCGAGGGGGCCGAGCTGCGTGCGCTGGTCGAAGCCGGCGCGGAGAAGGACGTATAAGACGTTGGTGCACGAAGGTGCACCCTAGAACTTCGCCCTCCCGTCCGCCTTGCCGTCCTCGAGGTCGATCTCGGTGAGCTTACGGTGGAACTCCTCCGCCGTGCACAGGCCCTTCTCGATGGCCATGCGCTGGACGGTCTTCACGGCGAGCGCCAGCTCGCCGATGGCCTGCTCGAGCTTCGCCACGTCCACGCCGCCGGCATCCGCCCGGACGTTCATGGCGTCGGCGCGCGCTTGCACGGTCTCGCGCCGCAGCTCGTCGATGCGGTACTGCTGGTAGAAGTCGAAGATCCAGTTGATCAACCCCATCGTGCGGTCTCCCTTCGCTGACAGGGTACCTCTTCCGGGGAGTCGGTGCACAGGCGTGCACCATGCGCACGACGTGCACAAAGGTGCCAAGTGGCGCCAGGGCTGACGCAGGGGCGCAGCTTCGTTTAGAGAAAGACGCGCGCCGACGAAGGAACCGCGCCACCGCGCACCCCTGTGCACGTTGCACCCGTGCACCCTGTCAGCCGCGTGGCGCCCGTCTCCCGCCGAGGGGCCGGCGCCGCCGTTCAGTGGGCCGCCTTCGTTGCCGTGGTCCCCGAATCGACAAGCGCACCTGGCCGCCCAGCGCGGTCACGGTCCGCACGAGCGTCTTGAGCTCGAGGTTGCGCAACCGTCCGGACTCCAACCTGGCGACGAACGGCTGGCTCACGCCAAGGCGCTCGGCCAGCTCGCGCTGGCTCAGCCCACTGGCCTGCCGTAGGCGCACGAGATCCTGTTCCCATCGCATCGCAGCGAGCTCGGCTTCGACCTCAGCGGCAAGAGCCGCATCCTCAGCCGTCTGCCGGTCCAGCCAGTCCGCAGCCGGCACGATCCGCCCCTTCTTGCCTCTCATAGCCCTTCCACGTCCCGTTGCAGCCGGCGCACCCGCCGCAACCGGCTCGCCGGAATGTCGCCCCGCTTCTTGATGACGCCGTCCAGCAGCACGATGCGACGACCAGGGCGAAACATGTAGAAGATGCGGGCGCCGGAAGAGCGCCCGCGGAGCTCGAACAGGCCCTCCCCGAGGGCGCGCGAGTGCGGCAGTCTGACCGCCGCGCCGTCGGTGACCAGGAGGCGCAACCCAGCCACCGCTTCCCGCCGGGCAACACCGGTCAGTGCGTCGAGAAATACCTGGGCCGGGCGCTCACCGGTCGGTATCTCGTAGAATCCGAGCGTCCAGTCCACGTGAGTATAACTCTCTAGTTATCGTCCGTCAAGACACGGGCCAACGGCGTCTCGCCTGGGTGGGTGACAGAGAGTACCATCCCTCCGCATGGGGGATCTGGCAGTGCTTTCCTGCACCGCGAGCTTCAACAAGCGCCCGAGTTGTCAGGAGATGAATTCCTGCGGATCCGTCGCAGCCATGAAACCTGGGGAAGCACGGAGCGTGCCACGGACATAGAGTGCACTAGGTGCACACGGTGCACACAAGTGCGAGGCGGCGCCGTTACTGACGTGAGGCGCAGCTTCGTCTAGAGAAAGACGCGCGCCGACGAAGGAACCGCGCCACCGCGTCCCCTTCCCCAGCTGCGCGAGCTTCGCCCGCACGGTGTCGGCGTACTTCGCGTTGGGCTGCAGCTGCAGGTACTGCTCGTACACCCGCCGCGCGTCGGCGGTCCGGCCGAGGCCCAGATAGGCGTCGCCCAGGTTCGCGTAGGCAATCCCGCGGTTGGGATCGAGCAGGATCGTCTTCTCGAACCAGCGCACCGCCTGCTCGAGCTGCCCGAGCTTGTAGTGCATGTACCCGACGTTGTTGGCCATCAGCGCGCTCGATGGCGCCAGCGCCGCCGCCTGCTGGAACGCCTCGAGCGCCTCGGCGTACTTCTTCTCGCGGAAGAGCGCCATCCCGCGGTCGTTGTACGTCGCGGCCGTCGGCGCCTTCGGCGCGGAGGGCGCGCCCCCGAGACGCTCGAGCTCGGCGTTGAGCCGGATCGCCTCTTCGTCGAGTTGGCCGGAGAGGTCGCTCAGGAACTCGTCCTCGTGATCGAGCTGGAAGACGAACTCGCCGCCTTCGCTGCCTGCGAGGCTGCCGAACGCCGGGGTCTGCCGCGACACCGACGACACGACGGGCCCCACGTAGGCCGCCAGCTCCGACGCCGTGATGAACCCGTCGTCGTTCAGGTCGCCACGGCCCTCGAGCCCCTGCATCAGCGTCCAGGTGAAGATGGAATGACCGTTGGGGCCGTTGTCGGTCACCTGCTCGTCGGCGCCGCCGGCCGTCAGGATCTGGCGCGCCGTGCGCCGCGTCATCTCGCGCAGATAGTTCTGGCCTGCGCCGCGCGTCAGCGCCAGTCCGCCGTAGCAGGCGTCGGTGACGAAGAACACGTGCTTGGCCGGCAGGGCCTCGGAGATGTCCTGGAAGTTCGTCATCGAGATGGCCTGGCTCTGGTAGCTCTCCAGGCCGGCGTTCACCGGCACGAGGTAGCCGAGCGCCCGGCCGCTCGGCAACTCTCGCGTCGCGCCATGGCCGGCGAAGAACACGAACACCCGGTCGTCGCGCGTCACCTTCGCGGGATTGGCCAGATCGTCGCCCAGCGCGGCCAGAATCCGCTCCCGGGTAGCCTCCTCGTTGAGGAGCATCGTGATGTGGTCGGGCTGGAAGCGGAACTTGCGCTCGAGCAGCTCGCGAATGGCCCGCGCGTCGTTGACGGCGTAGCTCAAGCGGGGCCAGTGCTGGTAGGCGTCGATGCCGACCACCACCGCCCAGCTCTGGCGGTAGGGCTCCGGTTCGGGCGGAGGCGGTGGCTCCGGCGCCGCTTTCTGGACCGGGGGCGGCGTCTCGTCCACGAAACCGCTGCCGTCCCACGCCAGGAAGCGGTACCCCTTGGCCTTCGCCGTCTCGATCACCAGCGGCAGCGCGTCGATCGTGCGTGCCTGGATGTCGTGAAAAAGGATGATCCCGTGCCGCTCCCCTTCGATCCCGCGGATGACACGATTGGCAATCGACAGCGGAACGGGATCGGCCCAGTCCTTCGAGTCGATGTTCCACAGCACCGATTGCTTCGCGCGCGCGGCCAGCGCCGCCAGTACCCGCTCGCTGCCGGCGCCGTACGGCGGCCGGAAGAGCGCCGGCGCGTCGGCTCCGACGATGCGGCGGAGCACGCGATCGGTCCAATCGATCTGATCCGCGACGCCCTTGTCCGCCAGCTTCGTCAGCAGCTCGTGCGAGTACGTGTGGTTGGCCACCGTGTGCCCGGCCTCGCGGACGTGGCGGCTCGCCGAGGCGGCCCTTGTCGCCCTCAGGCCGCCTCCCTGCGTGGCCCGGCCGATGTTCTCGCCGACCTCGAAGAAGACCGCCTTGACGCCCTGTTCCTTCAGGATGGCCAGGATTCGATCCGTATACCGCGGGTGCGGGCCATCGTCGAACGTCAGAACCAGTGTCCGGACCGGAAGATCCAACCCGGACGTTTCCAGTGGTGGCCCGGACGATGCCGCCAGACGGCGGCGCGGCGCCTCGACCGCCGCGACTTCGGACCGGTACTCCTCGAGGATGGACGCCGCGCTCACCAGGGTCCGCAAGTGGGCCACGTAGCGTTCCCACGCCTCGCGGCGCACCGTCATCCCGCGCGTTTCAAAGCGTCCGAAGATGCGCTGGATCTCGGCGTCGTAAAGCGCCTGGATTTCGGCGAGCGCCGCCTGGTCGGCCTCCACGCGCGTGACGATCGCCGCGCCGGCGGCCGGCGTCGCCCGCAGCGTCTCGGCGACCTCGGCCAGCGTGTCGCGAAAGACGAGCTTGTCGGCGTCGTGCAGCTCCGGATGCTCCTCGACGACGGCGAGGAACCCCTCGAGCGCGGCGAGCGCAGGCGGCGTACCGGACAGCCCCGCGAGCAGACCATCGGCCAGGTCCGCCAGCCTCCGCTGGTTCTCGTGGTAGAGGATGCGACCGACCACTTCCGCCCGGCGCTGGTCGTCCGGCTAGAGCGTGGCTTCGTCCTCGACGAGCACGATGATCTTCCGGTAGGTCTCGACGATCGGCCGCAGGTCGTCGGGCAGCGGCGGCGGCGTGGCGGGCGTGGTTGCTGCGGGCGTCGCCGGCGCGGACGCGGCCGGTGCGTTGGTGGCAACCGGCGCCTGCGGCGCCTAGCGGCCACAGGCCGCACTTCCCACGAGGACCGCGAAGAGGACGGGCATCAGCCGCCCGAGTCGATGGATCATGGCGTCACCAGCTTCTTCAGTCACGCGATGGCTGCGTCGAACGACGCTCGCTCGGCCGGGTCCTCCGCGGCATCACGCCGGAGCGTCAGCCGGTGGATGATGTCGAAGACCATCGATCTGAACCGATCGGGCTGCTGCAATCTCACCATCTCGAGGATGATCTCCGCGTTCGTGAGCGCCTCGGGAGTGCCGATTTGCGCCGGGGCCAAGGTCCCGTAGTAGCAGTTGTACGGGGCGTCCCGCATGGCATAGTCCACCATCATGGGCACGGCCTCGGGATCCCGCTGGTGGCCGATCGCCTCGGCAATATCGGCTCCCCACCACCGCCACCTCCGTGACGTTGCGAGTTCCCGCAGCGTGGTTCGACCCTTTTCCGTATGAGTCGAGCCGAGATACGCGATCGCCGCCTGCTGTATGTCATCGGCCCGCCGCGTCAGCTCCATGATGCGATCATACGAGTCCGCGTCGCCGTGAAGACGGTAGATGATGGACGGCAGCTGCTCGACTGGAGTGTCCGGGCCGTTCAGGTAGCCCCTCAGGAGCGGAAGCATGCGCGGGTCATCCAGCCAGCTGAGGTAATCGAGGGCGCACATCCGATACTCACGTGAAGTCGTGGCCAGGCGCAACAGGACCGCACGGCCAGCTTCGCCTGACGCCTTCAACTCCTTGCCACCCCATGCGGTCGTGGGCAGATCCCAACCGAACGGGTCCTCCGTGATTGGCGCGTCGCAGAGGTCCTTCTTGATGTGCGCGGTCAGGTCGGGGTGCAAGACAGTTGCGCACCCGCCGGCCAGGACGGCCGGCGCGAGGAGGACGAGGGGCACGAGCCACCGGCGGGCGCGACTCACGAGGAGCCCCTTTCTGCCCGCGGCGCCGCCACGCGCGCATGGGGGGTGGCACGCGCGGACGTCAGACCGACTCTACGCAAGGGGCACGACGGGAATCAAGGACAAAGATGACTGGACGGAGTATGTTGCAGAAATGAAATGCACTGTCTTGAAATGGAGCCATGGTACCGGGTGCACGAGATGCACCAAGGTGCCCGGTGGCGCCACGCCTGACGATGGGGCGCGGCTTCGCTCAGCAGGGATCGACTCGGTGCACACAGGTGCACCGGGTGCCAGGGTGCACAGAGGTGCGAGGTGGCGGCCGCCGCCGCTGAGCTTCGGCGAGCCAAGCCCTGACGATGCGGCGCATCATCTCTTGAGTTGATGATGCTGTGCGCCATCGAAGAGACCGCACCACCGGGCACCCTGGTGCACCTTGCAGCCTGTGCACGTTGCACCCCGTGCACCCCGTGCACCTTGTTTACGGTTTGATGATCTGCGTGAACCCCGTCGTGTTCACGTCGCGGAACATGGGCGTGCGCGGAGGCAGCAGCTGGGGTTGCAGGAAGTCGGTGTCGAAGACGTACGCGCGCGCCGGCGGCGAGTAGACGGCCTGGCAGCACTTGTAGGTGCCGACGGCCTGGCGGCTCGTGTACAGGGTCGCAATCGCCCCGCGGTAGTTCAGCGTGCGCCCGTTCCAGTTCTCCAGGTAGCGCAGGAAGTTGTGTGCGCCGCCGTCGGTGCCGAAGTCCTGCGCGGTGCCGCTGGGGCGCGGGAACGACAGGGGCTTGCCCGCGATCACGGCGAAGCGGTACCAGGTGGTCACGGCGTTGCGCGGGCTCGGGTTGTGCGGCTGCGTGAACGACACGCGGTC
Source organism: Acidobacteriota bacterium (assembly GCA_024641665.1). Lineage (GTDB taxonomy): Bacteria > Acidobacteriota > Vicinamibacteria > Vicinamibacterales > JAHECP01 > JAHECP01. The sequence continues at coordinate 51,958 of JAHECP010000012.1, read as the reverse complement.
GTTCCAGTCGCTTGAGAGCAGCGTCACCGCGTCGGCAATGACCGCGGCGGCCGCGTGGGGATCGCCGAAGCCGCCGGCGTTCGCGTTGTAGTTGCCCTCGACGTACACGGGGTTCTCCGCCACGACGGTGAGGCCGAGCGTCGGCAGGTTCCCGAGGTCGCCGTGCACCAGTTTGAGCGCGCGCCGGAACAGCACGGCGCGGTTGACCCGCGCGACGGCCGCCGTCACGGTCGTCCACGGCCGGGCGTTGGCGTCGAGCGGCGACTGGCTGCCGGGCACCACGATCGGGTTCTCGCCGTAGGTGTCGAGCTGCCCGTTGGCGTTGACGTCCTCCCCCGTGTCGAGCCGGCCGTTCGGCGATCCGTCCGCCACGTCGGGATTGACGACGTCCTCGAACCCGTACTCGCCGGTCTCCTGGTTGAGCGCGTTGCGGTTGCCGCGCCGGTCCGAGAAATAGACGACGTAGCCGGTGACGTTCGCCGTGTTGGGACCGCTCGCGCCGATCGCCCCCTGGAGCCACTGCGTGAGGTTGCGGACGTCGAGCTCCACGTACTGCATCACGCCGCCGAGGTACGGCGGCGTGACGTGGGCGACGCCGTCGCGCAGATCGCCCTCGCGCGTGTCGTAGAGCGCGTTGGGCCAGTAGTCGGTCGGGTCGGTGCTGCCCGCGCCGCACGGGTTCACGGTCGGGTTGTCGCGGATGCGCTCGATCCGGATCACGGCGTTCGGGTTCGGCTCGACGCAGTTGTTGCCGATGTTGCGGCCGGCGATCCCGAGGTTCAGGATCTCGAGCGTGACGTCCTGCCACCCGCCGCCCGGCAGCTGGTGCTCGATCTTGAGGTACCCGCCGAGCAGCGGCGTCTGGGCCGGCGTCAGGTATCCGTCCGTCGCGACGCCCGAGGAGAGCGCGAAGGGCGGGTGCGCGGCGTCGACGACGTAGCCGGGCACCGGCGTGACGGCCAGATTGCCGAGCGGCACCGGCGGGTCGGGGCTCACGCCGGGCAGGCCGAGGATGTCGCCGGGGGTGTCCGAGAGGAGGATTCGGACGCTGGCCTGGCTGAAGTCGCGCTGCGAGTACACCTTGGGGTTCGAGGCGTCCTCGCCCGGCGGCGGCCGGCGGATGAGATCGATTGGCTCGGCGCCGAAGCTCACGAGCGGCAGGTCGAGCCGGCGCGCGCCGGTCCGGCCGTTGCTGATGTTGTGGTTGTACGCGCCGGCCGAGAGGTGCGACCAGGTCGGCTCGTTCTGCGCCGATCCGAGCCCGCCGACGAGACTTCCCTCGTTCATGGCCAGCGGCCGGTAGGCGCCGGGAGCCGTGAGGACGTCCACCGTGCCCGTGTAGCCGCTGGACGTGGACCAGCCGTTCGACAAGGTCGTCCGGATCACCTCCCCGACGGCGGTGACCCGGTCGGACAGCGTGAGGGTGCTGCCGCTCGCCAGAAACAGGTTGTCGTTGCTGTGCACGCGGCCGCCGAAGTTGAAGGCGGGGCCGGCGAAGAAGCTGAGCGCGGAATCGGAGAACATCCCGAACTGGAAGACCGGGATGCTGACCGTCTGCAGCGTGCGCGTGAGGCTGGCCTCGGAGCCGTCGCCGAGGCGCGCCGTCACCTGCAGCTGGTACGGCGTGACCAGGCCGATGAAGCCCTGCCACGGCCCCGAGAGGATCGTCCGGTTCCGGGCGACCGGGTCCCCCGACGGGTCCGTTGGAAACTGCACCGTGTAGCCCGGGCCGCCGCCCGCCGCCACGAACGTCACGTCGGGCAGCGCCGGCGGCGTCGCGGTCAGCGCCGTGATCTCGGCGCCCGACGGCGCGAAGTTGGACGAGAACAGATCCCCCAGGTCGGCGGTGAGTTGTTCGAGGCCGGCGTGCGCGGCGTAGAACGCCTGCGTACGGTCACGGTCGAGGCCGCGGCGCCGGCTGTCGCTGGCCACGAGCGCGGCGAAGCCGACGAGCAAGGCGGCCATCAGCATCGTGACGAGGAGCGCCGTCACCAGCGCGACGCCGCGCTCGTCGCTCCGAAGGCTGCGAGTCACTGACAGGATCATGGCGTCGCTCACCGATAACGGTCCACGAACGACAGGCTCCGGAGGCTGATCTGCGTCGCCAGGCTGTTGCGGAACCACTGCCCGGTCCGCCGCTGCACGGCCTCCGAGCGCGCCGACACGAACAGGTTGACCTTGCGAATCTCGTGGGGGCTGTTGGGCGCCACGGGCGTCTTGACGTTGGTCGGGTTGGTGGCGCCGTCCACGAGGTCGTAGCTGAGCTGCAGGTTCTCGATGCCGAGCGCCACCGCGAGCGGCGCGCCGGCGCCGACCTGGCGCACCAGGCGCGGGCCGGCCGGGTTCGACGTGTCGATGTAGTAACTGACCATGACGACGCGGGTCGCGACGGTCGGGGGATACACGCCCGGACCGCTCTGCAGGCGCACGAGCGTGCCTTCCACGGCGGCGGGCTGGTTCAGGTTCAACGGGTCGCCCGGGTCGAAGTACATCGTCTGGGCGCCGTCGGTGCCGGTGACCTCCTGCAAGGCGTTCCCCAGGGCGTTCGAGAACATGATCAGATCGCCGGGCTGCACCGCCGTGTCGGGGTCGACGATCGACACCGACGGGTCGACCGTGGCGCGCGTCCCGGGCGCGTTGATCGCCGCGAGCGGCACGGTGTTCAGCGCCAGCGTCGGATCGGCGTAGAGCACCGTGACGAGATCGGTCGGCTGGAGCGTGACCGTCGGACCGAGGCCGGCGCCCGCGCTGACGGCGGGCAGCACGGGGCCGGCCGGAAACGTGTACGCGGTCCCGATCGGTCCCGGGCGGTTGATCGGCGTCGCGCCGCCGCCCGACGGCACCGGGATGCCGCCGGTCGGGATGCCCTCGCCCGTCTGGATCAGGTCGCGCGTCATCATGTTCAGCGCCGATCGCAGATTCTGGTCGGTGTCGGCGATCAGTCCGGCGAGCTGGTTCACGCCGACCCCGTCGCTGAACGTGCTGAGCGCCATGCCCAGCACGACCAGGGTCAGCAGCATGCTGACCAGGAACTCCGCCAGGCTGAAGCCGGCCTCGTTCTTCATCGTGCACTGCTCCGGACTACGCATAAGACGAGATGTAGGTCACGAGCACGTGCTCGCGGGTGCCGGTGCCGACCCGGTACCGGACGGTCACGCGCAGGCGCCGCAGATTGGGGCCCAGGTCGCGAATCTCGATCTCGCGCGTGAAGTCGGTGAGCGGCACGCGCTGGTCGTCCGCGGTGCCGAGCAGGTTGTCGGGACCGGGCAGCACCAACGCCTCGATCGGACCGTCGTCGGCCGTGTTCACGAGGCCGTCCGGGCCCGCGCTGCGCAGCGGCTGCGGGCCGTCGAGGAAGATGCCGCCGTCGGCGCCGGAGGCGCCGGCCACGTTGCGCACCTGCGCCCAGGCGAGGACCCGCGTGTCGCGCGCGGTGAACACGCTCTCGACGGCCTCGGTCGCCTTCTCCGTCGCGATCATCTGCGCCTGCGACGCCAGCAGGATCTGCGTGCCCTGCGCCAGCACGGCGGCCAGCGCGAGCGCCGCCCCCGTCACGATCGCCAGCGCAACCAGCACCTCGACGAGCGTGAAGCCCGCGCCGGCGAGCGGCGGCCTGGTCTGGTCGTCCATCAGTGCACCCACGCCGAGCCGGACCAGCGGTAGCCGCGCACCCGGCCGGTTGCTCCGAGAATGGTCACCGCACGCGCCGTTTCGGTCTGGCCGGGCACGCCGAAGAACACCGTGCCGTTGACCGGGACGCCCGCGGCATCCACGAACGTCCCGTCGGCCCCGAACATCGTCACCGCGGCGCTGCCGAAATCGACGGCGGCGGCGGCGCCGAAGCCGTCGGGCGTGTCGGGCAGGCCGGGCCACAGCGCGAACCGCGCGTTCCCCGTGAAGAAGACGCGCGCGAGAACCGTCTCGCCGGTCGGCAACTCCCGGCGGACGGTGTCAATCTCGTTGGGCGCCACGAAGCGCACTTCGATGGCGCGGCGCTGGGTGAGCGCCTGCTCCCGCGCGGTTTCGAGTTGACTGAGAAGGAGCCGTAAGTTCGCGTCTCCCTGGATCTGCCGCTGGGCGGCCTGGAACGCAAAGAGCGTCATCCCCGTGAGCACGGCTCCCAGGCTCACGACGAGCAGCACCTCGAGCAGAGAAAAGCCGGCCGCAGGGCGTCTGATGCGTCCCATCGTCACGTGCCGCTTGCGTGTGTGAAGCCAGCTGAGGATTTGGGTGTCGGCGGAACACCCGCGGGCCGGAGGGGCAAGATCCGTTCCACGCCGGCCGGGTGCGCTAAGTCGCTGGCCGGACTGGATCGAGCGGCCGCCGTCGGCCAATGGATCGCGCGTCGGGACACGGCAGATCCGTAATCCGCCGACGAGGTTGTAGGGAGGGTCAAGCTCGCGGCTTTCCTGGACTCCATGAAGACGCGTCAGGGAGAGAGACCGCGTCACCACGCACCTCCTGTGCACGTTGCCCCGTGCGCACCCCGTCAGGCCGGGTGCCCCCATGTCACGCCGTCGGCTCCGCCTGCGGCGTGGCGCCCACCAACGGCGGCTCGCCACGCTCCGAGAGCGGGAAGACCAGCCCTCGCTTGTGGAGCTTCAGTGTATAGATGCTGTGGGGCAAGAGCCAATGGGAAACGTAGACACTCCCCACCGTGGCCCCCATCAGCGGCAGGACGATGCGGTAGTCGTTCGTCATCTCGAAGAGAATCAGGATCGAGGTGGCCGGCGCCTTGGCGGCCGCCGCGAAGAAGGCCGCCATGCCGACCATCGCGTACGCGCCCGACCCGGCCGTCCAGTCCGGGAACAGCACGTGGGCCAGCGTGCCGAACGTCCCTCCCAGCATGGCCCCCATGTACAGGCTCGGCGCGAAGACGCCGCCCGAGCCGCCCGAGCCGAGCGTGGCCGCGTTCGCCACGAGCTCCGCCGCGAAGAGCCCCAGCAGGAGCTGCCACGGGAACCGCACCCACAACGCCGCTTCCATCGCCGTCAGCCCGGTCCCGTAGACCTGCGGAAAGAAGCGGAGGACCAGGCCCACCATCAGTCCGCCCGCGGCGGGTTTGAGGTACTCCGGGAAGGGCCAGCGCAGGAACGTCTCCTCGGTCTTGTACAGCGTGCGCACGTAGAGAATGGCCGCCAGCCCCAGCACGATGCCCATCAGGAAATAGAGCGGCAGCTCGCGCGGGCTGACGAGCTGGTAGGCCGGGGCCACGAACGCCGGGTAGTTGCCCAGGTAGTGCCGGGCGACGATCACCGAGCTGAGCGAGGTGAGCAGCACGAGCAGGAAGTCGGTCTGCATCCGGCCGGCGAGCACCTCGATCGCGAAGATGGCGCCGGCGATGGGCGCGTTGAAGGTCGCGGCGATGCCGCCCGCGGCGCCGCAGGCGACGAGCGTCCGCACCTGGCGCGCGCCGAGGCCGGCGACCTGCCCGACGGCCGAGCCGAGGCCGGAGCCGATCTGCACCATCGGGCCCTCGCGGCCGGCCGCGCCGCCGAACCCCAGCGTGAGCGCCGAGGCCGCGACTTTCACGAAGACCACGCGCTTGCGGATCCGTCCGCCCCACATAGCCAGCGCCGTCATGACCTCGGGCACGCCGTGGCCGCGCGCTTCCCTGGCGAACCGCGTGATGAGCGGACCGGCCAGCAGGCCGCCAATCGCGGGCAGCAGCACCAGGTTGGCCGACCCGAACACGCCGAGCGCCGCGGCCACCTCGGTCTGCGCGAAGTCGGCGAGCCGGCGCAGCAGCAGGATGAAGCCGACCGAGCCCAGGCCGGTGAGCAGGCCGACGCAGACCGCCAGGACGATGAGGTAGTTCTGCGACTGGAGCGTGGGCGCCTGGAACCAGTGGTGCGCCCGCTCGAGCAGGGACCGCGACAGGCGGTCGAGCGACGCCCCGAGCGCGCCGAGCGCCACCCGCGCGCGCGCCGCGCGCCCGGGCCGTCCGGCGTCGGCGGCGTGGGTCGGCTCAGTCATGGGATGGGGTCACGGTCAGCAGCTTCGTCCGCGCCTGGCGCTGCACGGTGAGCACCATGGCGCGGGGGCGGCGCTCGAAGCGATCGAACGCGGCCCGCGGCGCCGCCGGGTCCAGCGGACGGCCGTCCACGGCCACCACGAGATCCCCGGGCTCCAGCCCCGCAGCGGCCGCGGGGCTATCCGCCCGGATGACGAGCACGTTCCAGGAACTGTTCCGCGCGGTCCATTCGACGGTGATCCCGAGCGCGGCAAAGCGCGCCAGCGGCTCGGGGGCGGGGCGGCAGTCGTCGAGCGGCATCCGCAGGCTGGCGGACACCCGCCGGCGCCCGCGCAGGACCCGGACGTCGACACGGGCGCCCCGCTCGGTGCCGTCGTAGAGGGCCGCGAACTCCTCGGCGCCGCCCACCGATTCGCCGTTCCATTCGACGAGGATGTCACCCGCCTGCACGGGCGGCGGCGCGGCGAACGCGGACTCCAGAACGAACTCGACGGCGACGCCGCCCGGCGCGCCGAGCAGGCGCCGCGCGGTGTCATCGAGGTCGGCCACGTCGAACGCCCGGCAGGATTGCCCGGCGTGCAGGCGCGCGGCGATCGCCAGGGCCGTGCGCGCGGCCACCAGGTGCATCCCATCGTCGTGCCGGAGGGCCAGGCCGAACAGGCGGCCGTCGAGGTCGATGAGGGCCGCCACCGCCGTGGACGGCGGGAAGCCGATCGACACCTCGAAGGGCCGCTCGGGCCACGCGTCGGGCGAGATCGAGACGAGATGGCCCGGCGTGAGCCCGAGGCTGCCGTCGGCGCCGAGGGTCACGGCGGCGATGAAGGCGCCCTCGTGGAGCACCGCCGCGTCGATCGCCTCGAAGGCGGACGGCGTGGCGTCCTCGACGGCGAAGAGCGCCAGGCGCGCGCCGACGTCCACGCCGACCAGTCGGGGCGCGCGCGGAAAGTGCTCGGGGGCCGCGGGGCCGGCGGCGCCGCCGGCTGGGCTGCCGGGCGCGGCCTCATTCGCCTCGGCCTGCCGGACGCGCTCGGCGCGCGCGACGTCCAGGGCCGCGTCGATCGACGTGAGCGCGAGACCCGGCGCGACAAGCACCCCGGGCGTGGGCTCGGTGCCGATGAGCACGAGGTTGTCGGCCGCGCGGCGCCCGATCTGGTGCCAGTAGTCGGACTCGTAGGTGAGCGGAGTCTTCTCGAGGTCGGGCCGGAACCCGACCGGGGGTGGAAGGGTCGGCGGCCCCATCTCGGCCACCGCGTCGACCGTCTCCGGCGGCGACTCCCGCTGGAGCGCGCCCTCGACGAGCACGCCGGCGACCGCGAAGACCACCGCGGCCGGCACGAGCAGGCCGCGCGCCCGGAGCGTTCGCACGATCGGCAGCCGGTCGAGGGGATTCACAGAAGGACCAGTCCGTCGCAGGCGAAGAACGCCTCGCCGCCGCGTGTCGGGTCTGATCGTAGCAGGTCGGAGCCGTGTGGCCAAAACCGGGGCGCCGGGATCGGGCGGCCCGCCCGACCCTGTTCCGGCGCGGGCCCAAATTGACTAGAATCAGTCGGTTTGTCGCGCGTCTTCATCGAAACGAGGCTTGACCCATGACACGCCCGAATACGGTTCGACTCCTGGCAGCCTCCGTGGCGGCCGTCCTCCTCTCTTCGGCGGCGGCGGCGCAGGTGTCCCCCTACGCCCGCGACCCGAAACAGCCGATCGACGATGCGTATACGAAGAAGATCAAGGAGTACACGACCGAGCCGTACTTCCTCTCGCCGCTCGTCGACTACCTGCCGGCGTCGAAGACGGTGCCGACGCCTATGGCCGTGCTCGGCGACATCGCCGGCGCGCCGGGCAAGCTGCCCTACGCCGAAGAGGTTTACGCGTACATGCGGATGGTCGAGAAAGCCAGCCCGCGCGTGAAAGTGTTCACGATCGGGAAGACCGAGGAAGGCCGGGAGATGATTGCGGTCGCCGTCTCCTCGGAGGCGAACATCGCGAAGCTCGAGGAGAACCGGGCGCGCCTGGCCAAGCTGGCGGATCCGCGCACCATCAACCTGAACGACGCCGAAGCCGAGCGTCTGGTGACGGCCTCAGTGCCCGTCTACTACATCACCGGCACGATTCACTCGCCGGAGACCGGCGCGCCGACCGCCCTGATGGAGCTGGTCTACCGCTTGGCCGTGGACGAGAGCCCCTACATCCAGTCGATCCGGGCCAACGTGATCACGCTCGTCACGCCGGTCACGGAGGTGGACGGGCGCGACCGGCAGGTGGACGTCTACAAGTGGCACCTGGCCAACCCCGACAAGCAGTGGCCCAACGTGGTCTACTGGGGTCACTACGTCGCGCACGACAACAACCGCGACGCCATGGGGGCGACGCTCGATCTGACCCGCAATGTGATCAAGACTTTCGTGGACTGGAAGGCGCAGGTGCTGCACGACCTGCACGAGTCGGTGCCGTACCTCTACGACAACACGGTCGGTGACGGACCGTACAACGCGTGGATCGATCCGATCCTGACGAGCGAGTGGCAGCTGATCGGCTGGAACAACGTCGGGGAGATGACCAAGTTCGGGATGCCCGGCGTCTTCACGCACGGGACGTTCGACACCTGGTCGCCAGGCTACCTGATGTCCATTGCGATGATGCACAACGGCATCAGCCGCCTCTACGAGACGTTCGGCAACGGGGGCGCCGACACGGTGGAGCGCACCGTGTCGCCGGGGCAGTACGCGCGCACGTGGTACCGGCCGAACCCGCCGCTGCCCAAGGCGCTCTGGTCGCAGCGCAACAACAACAACTACGAGGAGACGGGCCTGCTGGTGTCGCTGTACCAGTTCGCCCAGAACAAGCAGTACTTCCTGCGCAACTTCTACCTGAAGAGCAAGCGGTCGATCGAGAAGCCGAAGGAGGCCGGCCCGGCCGCCTACGTGCTGACCGGCGACGACCCGCGCCCGGGCCCGCAGGCCGAGCTGCTGCGCGTGCTGCAGACCCAGGGCTGCGAGATTTCGCGCGCCACGGCGCCCTTCACCGTCGAGGTGCCGAAGAAGAAGCCGGCGGCGCGTGAGGGCGGCGCCGGCGGACCCGGCGGCGGCAACGGCCGCCAAGCGCCTGAAAAGAAGGAGCAGCCCGCCACCCGCCAGTTCCCCACCGGCAGCTACATCGTCCGCATGGACCAGCCGTACAGCCGGATCGCCGACGCGCTGCTCGACTACCAGTACTGGGCGCCGGACGACCCGCAGAAGCAGCCGTACGACGACACCGGGTGGACGTTCGGCGAGCTGTTCGGGGTGGACGTGGTGCGCGTGACCGACACCAAGGTGCTCGACGTGCCGATGACGCGCGTCGAGGGCGACGTGAAGGCGCCGGGCGAGGTCCGCGGTGCGGGCGACGTGTTCCTGATCGAGGCGAACGCCGACCCGTCGCTCGCGACGCTGCGCTACCGCCTGAAGGAGGCGACGATCGCGGCCACCGAGGAGCCGTTCGAGGCCGGCGGGCAGAAGTTCGCCCGCGGTTCGTTCGTCGTGAGCGGCGTGGACCGCGGCACGTTCGAGGCCGCCATGAAGGAGATCGGGCTCACGGCGACGGCCGTGGCGGCGGCGCCCGCGGTGAAGACGCACCCGGTGCGCGCGGCGCGCGTGGCGCTGCTCCACACCTGGCTGAGCACGCAGACCGAGGGCTGGTGGCGGCAGGAGCTGGACGAGTTCAAGGTGCCGTACGACTACATCAGCACGCAGGTCGTCGCGCGCGAGGCCGACCTGAAGTCGAAGTACGACGTGATCCTCTTCCCGCCCGTCGGCCGCGGCGCCGGCCTGGCGATCATCGACGGCATGCCGATGTGGGGCAACCCGCTGCCCTGGAAGACGACGGCGGTCACGCCGAACATCGGCAAGATCGACTCGACCGACGACATGCGTCCCGGCCTCGGCTGGGACGGCCTCGCGCATCTCGAGCAGTTCGTGCGCGACGGCGGCGTGCTCGTCGCCGTGGACGACACGGCGCAGTTCGCGATCGACTTCGGCCTCACGCAGGGCATGTCCACGGCGCGGTCGACGCGGCTGAAGATCGTGGGCACCGTACTCCGGTCGAAGCTCGTGGACGACGCGAGCCCGATCGCGTACGGCTACGGCGACACGACGGCGGTCTACGGCGACAACCCGCCGGTCTTCACGGTGAGCAACATGGCGGGCGGCCGCGGCGGCTTCCGCTTCGGCGGCGACAACGCGCGACGCCCGACCGGCCGCGGCACGGCCGACGACCAGGACCAGCCCGAGGGCCGGCCGCCGGCCGCCATCCCCGAGCCGCCGAAGGTCGAGGCGTGGCAGGCCACGCCGGTGACCGACGAGCAGCTGAGGAACGGCGTCAACGTGATCCCGCCCGACCAGCGCCCGCGCGTGGTGATGCGCTGGGGCGACGCGCGCGACCTGCTGGTGTCCGGGCTGCTCGACGGCGGCAGCGAGATCGCGCAGCGCCCGATGGTCGTCGACGTGCCGGTGACCAGGGGCCACGTGGTGCTCTTCGCCAACAACCCCATCTGGCGCGGCGAGACCCACGGCAGCTACGCGATGGTGTTCAACACGATCCTGAACTTCGACAGTCTCGACGCGGGGAGGGTGCTGGACAAGAAGTAGGGGCGACCCGGTGGGTCGCCCTGGACAAGGACCACGGAACGACCACGGAATAGCTGCGGAAATCGCCACGGAAAGGGGCGGGCTCGGCCGCCCGCCCCTCTTCGGCGTCTAAGATCCCGAACACCGGAGGAACCGAACCTGCCAGGCCGCGGGCTTGGGCGGGGCTACGGCCATTTCGCCTGGCGGACCAGGAAGGAGGCGATGGCGTCATGTTCCTCCCCGTCGTCCTCGCGTCGGCGATCCTCCTGCCCGGCCTCCAGGGGCCTCCCCCGCCCCGAGACGCACCCGCCCAACAGACCGGCACGGCCAGCGTGAGCGGGCGTGTCGTCGCTGCGGACACCGGCGCGCCGATCCGGGAAGCGACCGTCATGATCGGCGGCCGTGAGCTCGTCACCTCGCGGACCGTGTCAACCGGCGCTGACGGCCGCTACGAGTTCACGAAGCTGCCGCCGGGCCAGTATCGCCTGATGGTGCAGCCCTCCAGCCTTCGGGCCGGCTATCTCAGTCTCGGCTGGCCGAGAGGCGATTCGTGGGGCCCGCGCGTGGACCTGGCGACCGGCGAGAAGCGCTCCGGCTTCGACATCGCGCTTCCGAAGGCCGCCGCCATCTACGGCCGCGTGGTGGACGAGCTCGGCGAGCCGCTCTGCGAGGTGCGCGTCGAGGCGCTCCGGCGCGGACCGGCGGTCCTCGAGCGGCCGCCCGGCTTCTACGGCGCCAGCACGGACGATCGCGGTCGCTTCAGGGCGTTCGGCCTGGATCCGGGCGACTACTATCTCAAGGCCGTCGTGCCCGAGCGTGGACCGGTGCGCGCGGCCGGCAGCCAGGAAGGCTACCTGCCAACCTACTACCCCAGCACCGCGGATCTGGGCGAAGCCCTGCCGGTGACCGTCGGCCGCGGTCAGGAGTACGGGGAGGCGGAGATCCGCGTGGTCCGCGGCCGAACGTATCACATCGCGGGTCTCGTTCTCGGCCTCGATGGACGCCCGACGGCTGAGGCAAGCGTGTCCGTTCAGTACCGGCAGGAAGGCGGCGTGGGCGGGAGGGGCTACTCCGTGAAGCCCGACGGAACCTTCTTCGCGCCGGACTTGAGTTCAGGGACGTACACGCTGGTCGCGTACGAAAGTGGCCGTGTCGGGGGCCTCGTGTCGGCGCCGTTGAAGGTCGTGATCGGCGGTGGGGATGTCGAGAACGTCGCGCTGGCGCTCACCGAAGGCGTGAGCCTGCGCGGTCAGATTGTGACCGAAGACGGGAGCGTGCCTGGATTCCCGCTGCGCGACCTTCGCCTGACGGTGGTGCCCGACCCGTCGATGCTTCGCGTCGGTCCGCCCGCGCTGACGACCGCGAAGGACGACTGGACTTTCGAGATGCCGGGCGTGCGCGGCGCGGTCCTGATTCGGACGCTGGGCATTGCCGCCCCGGGCTGGCGGCTCAAGGCGGTGCGCTACCGCGGCGCCGACATCTCCGACGAGCCCGTCGAGTTCAAGGAGGCGACGTCCCCACGCGACCTGGAGGTGGTGCTGAGCAACCACGGCGCCACCCTGACGGGACTGGTCACCGACGCCGCAGGGCGCCCCGTCCCCCACGCGTCTGTGGTGCTCTTCCCCGCCGAGCCGGACAAGCGCTCCACATCGTCGGTCCGGTTCCGGTCGGGCGGCGCCGACAAGTGGGGCCACTACCGAAACCCCGTGCTCCCGCCCGGCGATTACCTGGTCGTGGCGCTCGAGGCGCGCTTCCCGCTGGGACCGAATGCCGACGCGCGTGCCTTCGATCGGCTCGTGCCCTACGCTCAACTCGTCACGTTGCAGGGAGAAGAGACAAGGACGCTGGACCTGACGGTGGCCGACTTCTCGAAATGAGAGAATGACCACGGAAGTGCCACGGAAATCGCCACGGAAAGGGCGCACGCCTTCAGCCATGCGCCTCCCCATTTGCGTGGCTCATTCCGTGACGATTTCCGTGGTCCTTCCGTGGTAATTCCCTGGTGAACAGGGAGGCCCCATGCGCTCGGTGCTGCTTCCGATCGTCGGCCTGTTCCTCGGCTCGTCGCTGAGTGTCCAGGGGCCCCCGCCGCGCGACGCGCCCGCCTCACAGACCGGCACCGCCAGCCTGAGCGGGCGCGTCGTGGCCGGCGACACCGGCGCGCCGATCCGTGAAGCGACCGTCACGATCAGCGGCCGGAACCTCAGCGCCTCGCGGACCGTGTCGACCGACGCGGACGGCCGCTACGCACTCACGAACCTGCCCGCCGGCCAGTATCGGCTGGCGGTGCGTCCATCTGGCAATCGGGCCGGCTATCTGGCTCTCGGCGGGCCGAGAGGCGATCTGTTGGCTTCCGTCGTGGAGCTGGCGAACGGCGAGAAACGTTCCGGGTTCGACGTCGCCCTTCCCAAAGCCGGGGCCATCTACGGCCGCGTGGTGGACGAGTTCGGCGAGCCGCTGTCTGAGGTGCGCGTCGAGGCGCTGCGGCGCGGACCGGCGGGCTTCGGGCGGTCGCTCGGCTTCTCCGGCGCCAGCACGGACGACCGCGGCCGGTTCCGGGCGTTCGGCCTGGAGCCGGGCGACTACTATCTCAAGGCCAGCCTGCTGGGGGGCGGCCGTCTGTCCACGGCCGAGACCGGCGAGGGCTACCTGCCGACCTACTATCCGGCCACGACGGATCTGGCCGAAGCCGTGGTCGTGCCCCTCGCGGGCGGTCAAGAGTATGGTGAGGTCGAGATCCGGCTGGTTCGCAGCCGGACGTTCCACCTCGCGGGTATCGTCCTTGGTCTCGACGGAAGCCCGACGGCTTCAGCGACCGTGACCGTAGCCCAGCGCACGGAAGGCGGTACGATCGGCCAGGGGCATTCCGTCGACTCCGACGGGACCTTCGTCGTCTCGCAATTGACACCAGGAACCTACACGGTGGTGGCGGCGCAGACCGGGCGCTTCGAGGGCCCGACGTCCGCACCGCGGGTGATCGTGATTGCCAACGCGGACGTCGAGAACCTGGCGCTGGCGCTGACGGAGGGTGTCAGCCTGAACGGACAGATCGTCACGGAGGACGGAGCCGTGCCGGCGTTTTCGCCTCGCGACTTGAGGATGACGGTCGTGCCGGGCCCGCCGTTGGTCCGCTCCGGTCCCCCCGTCTACGGAGCGGTGAAGGACGATTGGACCTTCGAGATCCCCGGCGTGCGCGGACCGGTCCTGGTCCGGACGGTGGGATTCGCTGCGCCAGGCTGGCGGCTGAAGACGGTGCGCTACCGCGGCGCCGACATCTCGGATGAGCCCGTCGAGTTCAAGCAGCCGACGTCCCCGCGCGACCTGCAGGTGGTGCTGGGCAACCGCGGCGCCGTGCTGTCGGGGCTGGTCACCGACGCCGCGGGGCGTCCGGTTCCCCACGCCTGGGTGCTGCTGTTCCCCGCCGAGCCGGAGGGGCGGTCCAGCGCGTCGTTGCGGTTCCGGTCGGGCGGGGCCGACAAGGACGGCCACTACACGAACCCCGTGCTCCCCCCGGGCGACTACCTGGTCCTGGCGTTCGTGGCGCCCTTTCCCTTCGACGGCGGCGACGCTCGCGCGTTCGACAGGCTGGTCCCTAAGGCGCGTCGCGTCACGTTGCAGGCCGACGAGACGAAGACGCTGGACCTGACCGTCGCTGATCTCTCGAAATGAGAGAATGACCACGGAATGTCCACGGAACGACCACGGAAATCGCCACGGAAGGGGCTGTCACGCTGTCACGCCGGGAGCTGTCGAGCGTCGGCGGGTGACGCCCGACGGGCGCCCGCGGGCGCGGAGGGCCCTCAGCCGTGGTCAGGTTGTTGGGCCCGAGCACCCGTGGGCTGTCGGGCGGCAGGACCCGGACAGCGATGGCCCGCTCGACGGCTCGCGGCCGGATGCCGACAGCGCACGGCTGAAGCCGTGCGCGACGTACCGCATGAAAAAGGGCCACGGCGCGCCGCTGCACCGTGGCCCTTTCCTTGGCTCATTCCGTGGCGATTTCCGTGGTCGTTCCGTGGTAATTCCGTCCGTCAGCCCATCTTCTGCATCGCGGCGAGGAAGTCCGCGTTCGTCTTGGTCTTCCCCATCTTGTCGAGCAGCAGCTCCATCGCCTCGACCGGGCTGAGCGGCGTGAGGACCTTGCGGAGCACCCAGATGCGGTTGAGGTCCTCGCGCGCGATGAGCAGCTCCTCCTTGCGGGTGCCGCTCTTGGTGATGTCGATCGACGGAAACACGCGCTTGTCGGTCAGCTTGCGGTCGAGGTGGATCTCCATGTTGCCGGTGCCCTTGAACTCCTCGAAGATCACGTCGTCCATGCGCGAGCCGGTGTCGATGAGCGCGGTCGCCATGATGGTGAGCGAGCCGCCCTCTTCGATGTTCCTCGCGGCGCCGAAGAAGCGCTTCGGCTTCTGGAGCGCGTTCGAGTCGAGACCGCCCGAGAGCACCTTGCCCGACGGCGGGATCACCGTGTTGTAGGCGCGCGCGAGCCGGGTGATCGAGTCGAGCAGGATGAGCACGTCCTTCTTGTGCTCGACGAGGCGCTTGGCCTTCTCGATGACCATCTCGGCCACCTGCACGTGACGCTGCGCGGGCTCGTCGAAGGTGGACGAGATGACCTCGCCGTCCACCGACCGCTGCATGTCGGTGACCTCCTCCGGCCGCTCGTCGATCAGCAGGACGATCAGGTACACCTCGGGGTGGTTCTGCGAGACCGACTGCGCGATGCTCTGGAGGAGCATCGTCTTGCCGGTGCGCGGCGGCGCGACGATGAGACCGCGCTGGCCCTTGCCGATGGGCGTCATCAAGTCCATGACGCGGGCCGAGAGGTTGTCGGTGACGGTCTCGAGCTTGAGGCGTTCCTGGGGGTAGAGCGGCGTGAGGTTCTCGAAGAAGAGCTTGTCGCGCGCCATCTCGGGCGGCTCGAAGTTGACCGCCTCCACCTTGATGAGCGCGAAATAGCGCTCCCCCTCCTTCGGGGGCCGTATCTGGCCCGAGACCGTGTCGCCGGTCTGCAGGTCGAACTTGCGAATCTGCGACGGGGAGACGTAGATGTCGTCGGGCCCCGGCAGGTAGTTGTAGTCGGGCGCGCGCAGGAAACCGAACCCGTCGGGCAGGACCTCGAGCACGCCCTCCGAGAAGATGAAGCCGCTCTGCTCGGTCTGCGCCTTTAGGATCTGGAAGATCAGCTCCTGCTTGCGCATGCCGGTGGCGCCGGCCACGTTGAGGTCCTTGGCGATCTGGGTGAGCTTCTGGATGCTCATGTCCTTCAGCTCGCCGATGTTGAGCCCGTCGCCGCGCCGGCCCTGGGGTCTGTCGGCCTGCTCGGTGGCGGGGGTGGTGGGGTCGGGCGCGGCGGCGTCCGCGGGCGTGCGCCCGGATGTGCGCTTGTGATTGGTAGGCATGCAAGTACCGGCTGAGAGTCGAACGGGTTCGGGTTACGTGGGTTCTGGGCTTGCGGGGCGAGTTGGAACCCCGGCGCCGATCTGTCGCGAGATCACTTCAGGAGGACGACTTTCGCGTCAGCGTCTTGGGTCGGGCGGCCCCTCGGAAGCGCCCGACGCTGATTGACAGCAGTATAGGACCGGGTCGTCAGGCTGTCAACCGCGCGGCCGCGCCGCTGGTAGACTGTAACGATGCCCGTCCGGCTGATTGCCATCGATATCGACGGCACGCTGCTCGACACCCGCTGGGCCCTGCCGCCCGCCAACGCCGACGCCATCGCCCGGGCCGTCGCGTGCGGCATCGAGGTCGTGCTGGCCACCGGCCGGCGGTTCGACTTCGCGCGGCCGGTGCTCGAGCTGGTGCCGCCGGTCCAGCTCATCGTCGTGAGCGGCGGCGCGCTGACCAAACGGCGCGACAGGGTCACGGTGGCCCTCCACGCTCTCCCCCGCCGCACCGCGAAGGCGGTGCTGGCCGCCACGGTCGAGTTCCGGTCCTCGATGGCGGTCATCTTCGACCGTGAGGGACCGAACCAGATGATCTACGAGCGCATCGACTGGGACGACCCCCGGCACCGGGGCTACTTCGAGCGCAACCGCGGGGCGCTCGGCGAGGTCGCGCCGCTCGAGGCGTGCCTCACCGAGGATCCGATCCAGGTGATGGCGGCCGGCGGCGTGGCGCGCATGCGCGCGCTGGCCGCGACGCTCGCCGCGGTGCCGGACGGCGGGTTCGAGGTGGCGCTCACCGAGTACGAGTCGCGCGATCTCTCGATCCTGGACGTGACGGCCGCGGGGGTGTCGAAGGGCTCGGCGCTCGCCGAGCTCGCGCGCGCGCGGGGCCTGGCGCCCGCGTCGGTGATGGCCATCGGCGACAACCTCAACGACCGGCCGATGCTCGAGGTGGCGGGCGTGAGGGTCGTGATGGGCAACGCGTCGCCGGAGCTCAAGGCGTTCGGCTGGACCGAGACCGGCACCAACGACGAGGCCGGCGTGGCGCAGGCAATCGAGCGCTTCGCGCTCGGATGCTGACGCCGCGGGGCGCGGAGGACGGAAGAAACGCCATGGCGAAGACAGTCGCGGTCATCGGCGCCTCGCGGGATCGGCAGAAGTTCGGCAACAAGGCCGTGCGGGCCTTCCGCGCGCGCGGCTACATGGTGATCCCGGTGAACCCGCACGAGGCCGAGGTCGAGGGCCTCAAGGCCTATTGTTCCGTGCTCGACATCCCGGGCCCGGTGGACATGGCCACGGTGTACCTGCACCGCTACGACGGCGTGCGTGTCATGGCCGAGATCGCGAAGAAAGGGATTACGGAGGTCTGGCTCAACCCCGGCGCGGACGACGATGCGGTGATTGAAGCCGCGCGCGCCGCCGGCCTCGAGCCGATCGTCGCGTGCAGCATTCTGGGCATTGGGGAGGTGCCCGGCATGTACTGACGCGGACAACGACCGCGGAGATTGCCAGAGGAATCTGCTGTGAGAGATCGAGCGACCTGGCGCCGCTCGGGTCCTGCCGCCCGACAGCCCACGGGTGCTCGGGCCCAAGAACGCGACCACGGCTGAGGGCCCTCCGCGCCCGCGGGCGCCCGTCGGGCGTCACCCGCTGACGCTCGACCTCTCGCGCGTGGCGGCCGGCGCACGCGACACCGTGCCGCTCCCGGCCTCTGGCCCCCGGCCTCCGCCCCCAGCCCCCAGTCCCCTCACCCGTTACAGCGGATACGGCAGCGTCAGTCCCAGCACGGTCAGCAGCACGAGGACGAGCGGCGCGAGCACGAGGAACACGATGATCGTGTAGCCCATGATGTCGCGCGCCGAGAGGCGGAAGAGGCCCAGGATCGGCAGCATCCAGAACGGCTGCACGAGGTTCGCGAGGGCCTCGCCGAGGTCGTAGGCCGAGACCACCCACCCGAGGTGCACTTTCAGCGTGTGCCCGGCGTCCATCACGTAGGGCGCGATGATCACCCACTTCGACCCGCCCGACGGCACGAACACGCCGAGCACCGCCGAGTAGAGCCCCACGAGCGGCGCGAAGGTGGCGCGCGTCGAGACGTCCACGAACATCGCCGCCAGGCGATCGTTCAGGTGCGTGGCCGTGATGATGCCGGCGATGCCGGCGTAGAACGGGAACTGCAGGATGACGCCCCAGACGGCGGGCGTGGCCTCCTGCACGGCGCGCATCAGCCGGGCCGGCGTGCGGTGCAGCAGAAAGCCCACGAGCAGGAACGCGAGGTTGAGGACGTTGAGGTTGATCGCGCTCAGCGGATCGGCGGCGTGCGCGAAGTAGCGTATCAGGTACGCGAAGCCCAGCCAGACGACGAGCCACATGAGGATCGACGAGTGCTCGAGCCACGCGCCCGGCGTGGGCGCGCGGTCGTCACCCCGCCGCGCGGTCCCGTGCTCGCTCAGCTCGATGCCGAGATCGCGCGCGGTGCGGGCGCGGCGGGCGGACGGCGTCGCGAGCCACATCACGGTCGTGACCACCACGATCTCGACGGCGACCGAGAAGAAGCTCTGCCAGAGGAAGATCGTGTGGCGGAACGAGATGATCCCGTCGGGCACCAGCCCGCCGTGCGAGACGATGTCGCGGATCTGCGGCTGCAAGGCGCCGGCGGTGGCCATCTGCAGGGCCGCCGACCCGCTCAGGCCCTGCGCCCAGATGCTGCCGAGGCCGAGAAAGCTCGCGGCGGCCAGCGCCCGGTAGTCCACGCCCTCGACGCGCCGCGCGATCTCGAGCGCCAGCACGGCGCTGAAGACGAGGCTGAAGCCCCAGTTGAACCACGAGGTGACGAGCGCGAAGAGCGTGACGAGCGCCACCGCCGCGCGCGGCGAGCGCGGCCAGGTGGCCACGCGCCGGATCAGCCGCCCCATCGGCGGCGACGTCGCCAGCACGTGCCCGGTGATGATGACGAGCGCCATCTGGAGGGTGAAGGGGATCAGCTCCCAGAAGCCCTGCCCCCAGGCGTCGACAATCTGGGCCAGCGAAGACGAGGTGGCCGTCGCGGCGGCGGCAAAGACGATGACCGTCGCGACGAGCGCGAAGATGAAGGCGTCGGGTAGCCAGCGCTCGCTCCACGCCGTCAGGGCGAGGGCCGTCCGGGCGACGACGCCGGACGCTTCGTCGGCGCCGGAGGGACTTGCGGCGGGTTGAGTGGGTGTCCAGGTCATGGGGGGCTCGGAACTCCGCGTGGCCGGCACGAAACATCCGGGGCAGTGTGCCCCGCCGTGCCGGATTTTTCAATCCTCCGGCGCTACAATACCAATATGCCTACTCTCGCCGAGCTGCTCGAGCGGCAGACGCGCGAGGCCGCCCCCGAGCTTTACGAACGCATCGACGACCGGCGGATCCGCTGCTACGCGTGCGGGCACGCCTGCCCCATCCCGGACGGCGCGGCCGGCGTGTGCCGCGTGCGGTTCAACCGCGGCGGGCGGCTCATGGCGCCGTGGGGCTATGCAGCCGGCGTGCAGTGCGATCCCATCGAGAAGAAGCCCTTCTTCCACGCGCGGCCCGGCGCTCTCGCCTACAGCTTCGGCATGCTGGGCTGCGACCTCCATTGCGCCTACTGCCAGAACTGGATCACGTCGCAGGCGATCCGCGACCCGCGGGCCGTCTCCCCGGCGCTCGGCGCCGACCCGGAGACGCTGGCCCGCGACGCCGTCCGCCAGGGCGCGGCCGTCGTCGTCTCCACGTACAACGAGCCGCTCATCACGAGCGAGTGGGCCGTGGCGATCTTCAAGGCCGCGAAAGCAGCCGGGCTGATGACCGGCTACGTGTCGAACGGCAACGGCACGCCAAGGGTCCTCGAGTACCTGCGGCCGTGGATCGACCTGTTCAAGGTAGACCTCAAGAGCTTCGACGACCGCCATTACCGCCAGCTCGGCGGCCGGCTCGAGCCGATCCTCGACACCATCCGCCGCCTGCACGCGATGGGCGTGTGGGTGGAAATCGTGACGCTGCTGATCGCGGGGTTCAACGACTCGGAGGACGAGCTCGAGCGGCTCACGAGCTTCGTGGCAGGCGTGTCACCGGAGATCCCGTGGCACGTCACGGC
Source organism: Acidobacteriota bacterium (assembly GCA_024641665.1). Taxonomy (GTDB): domain Bacteria; phylum Acidobacteriota; class Vicinamibacteria; order Vicinamibacterales; family JAHECP01; genus JAHECP01. The sequence continues at coordinate 31,906 of JAHECP010000012.1, read as the reverse complement.
GTTCCACGGCGACTACAAGATGACCGACCCGCCCGACACGACGCCCGACATGCTGCTGCGGGCGGCCGCTGTCGGCCGGAGGAACGGCCTGCGGTACGTCTACGCGGGCAACGCGCCCGGCGCGGTCGGCCACCTCGAGGACACCCACTGCCACGGCTGCGGCGCGCGCCTCATCGAGCGCGACGGCTACCGCATCCGCGCCTACCGACTGACGCCGGACGGCGCGTGTCCGACGTGCCACACGGCCATCCCCGGCCGCTGGGCCGCCCAGTTCGACGGACAGATCACGGCGCGGCCGTTCAGGCCGAACTAGAGCAATGTGGAATGGCGAATGCCGAATGCTGAATGTCGATTGACTCGAGTCCCTTCCTTCGACATTCGACATTCCGCATTCGACATTCGTCAGTGCCCTACTCCGCCCTGAGCGCCGTCATCGGGTCCACCCGGGCGGCCTGGCGTGCGGGGATCCACGCGGCCGCGAGCGTGACGGCCAGCAGCAGCGCCGAGGCCCCGGCGAGCGCCAGGGGATCGCGCGGGCTCACGCCGAACAGGAGACCGGCCGCGGCGGGCCCCGCGGCCAGCATGACGGCGATGCCGAGCCCGAGCCCGGCGGCGCCGAGCGCCAGGCCGCGGGCCAGCACGGACGCCACCAGCCGCCGGGGCGATGCGCCCAGCGCCAGGCGAACGCCGAACTCCCGCGTGCGCCGGCCCACCGCATGCGCGACCACCGCGTAGAGCCCGACGACCGCGAGCACCAGGCCGACGGCGCCCAGGCAGCCCGCCAGCACGCTGATCGTCAGGGGCGCCAGCAGCGCGAAGCGCAAGTGGTCCCTCATCGTCAGCATCTGCAGCGCGGGCACCGCGCGATCGACCTCCGTGACGGCCTGCCGCAGCGCCGCCGCGACCTGCCGTTCGTCGGTCGAGGGTCGGACGAGGAGCGTCAGCTCGCTGGGCGGGTGTTGATCGATGGCGAGATACAGAAACGGTTCCGCCGCCTCGAGCAGATCGTTGTACTTGCCGTCGGCCGCGACGCCGACGATCGTGTGGGGCTCGGCGGCGTCGCCGACGTCGATGGTGGCCCCCAGCGGATCCCGGTCCGGCCAGAAACGCCGCGCCATCGCGTCGCTGATGACGGCGACCTTCGCGTTGGACCATCCGTCGCGCGCCGTGAAGGCCCGGCCCCGCAGCATCCGCACGCCGAGCGTCGTGAAGTAGCCGGGTGAGATGGCGTTGAACGGGATCCGGAACGCCTTTTCGCCCGAGGGCGGCGTTCGCCCGGGGATCATCACCACCTGCCGCGCCCCGCCGCCGAACGGGCTGAGCGGCATGCGACGCGCCACGCACGCGCGCGTCACACCGGGCACGGCCGCCGCGCGGGCGACGAGCGCGTGCTGGTACTCGACGAGCCCCTGGACGCCGCGTTCGGTGATCCCCGGCGCGAGCGTGAGCAGCACCATCGGGCCCTCATCGAAGCCCGGGTCCACGTGCTGCATGCGCTGCAGTCCCCTGACGAAGAGCCCGGCCGTAGCGAGGAGCACCAGCGTCAGGGCGATCTGCGCCACGACGAGCACGTCGCGCGTCGAGATCCGCCGGGCCGTCGGCCCGGCCGTCGTGCCGCCCTTGAGGAGCGGCACGAGATCCGGGCGCGAGGCCGCAATCCCGGGCAGCGACCCGAACGCGACGACCGTCACGACGGCCGCCAGGGCCGTGAAGCCCACGACGCGGGCATCGAGCTTGAGATCCACATCGATCGGCAGGGGCGTCGGCGGCATCAGCGTCGGCAGCAAATGGATCAGCCAGTAGCCGGTGGCCAGGCCCGCGAGCATGGCGCCGGCCGCCAGGAGCGCGCTCTCGCCGAAGAGCAGGCGCAGCAGGCGGGCGCGGCCGCCGCCGAGCGCAGCCCGCACAGCGAGCTCGCGCCGCCGGGTTTCGGCGCGCGCCGTGAGCAGCCCGGCGACGTTCGCGCACCCGAGCGCCAGCACGAGACCGACACCGGCGAGCAGCAGCAGGCGAACGAGGCCGGCCGCCCGCCCGCGCGCCTCGGCTTCGGGCACGACCGTGGCGCGCCGGTCCCGGTTCGTGGACGGGTAGGCCTGCGTGAGCCGGCGCCCGACGACCGCGACCTCGCTCCGGGCGGTGTCGAGTGTCGCGCCGGGCGCGAGGCGGCCGACCAGGTCGAACCACCGATTGTCGCGCGCCTCCAGCTCGCGCCGGTCGCCGTGCAGCAGAAGCGCCCAACCCTCGGCGGGAATCCACACGCCCGGCGCGGTCAGCGGTTGGACGCCGTGAAACTCGGCCGGCGCGACGCCGGCGAGCGTGAAGGCCTGACCGTTGAGCTCGATCGGTCCGCCGACGGCATCCGGTCGGCCCCCGAAGCGCCGGCGCCAGAGCTCCTCGCTGACGACCGCCACGGCGGGCCAGCCGGGCGCCGTCCGATCCGCCGCCATGAAGCATCGCCCCACGGCCGCCCTCACGCCCAGCAGCTCGAAGAAGTTCGGCGACACGACCTGCACGATCGATACGCCGGGCAGGTCGTTGCCGCCCGTCAGCGCGACGCCGCGGGTGCCGTACGCGGCGAGACCTCGGAAAGCTGGAACGCCGGCGGCCAAGTCCAGATAGTCCGGATACGACGAGCGCCCGTCGGCTCGCTCGCCGGTCCCCGTGAACACGGCCGTGAGCTCGTCAGGCCGCTCGACCGGCAGCGGCCGGAGCCCCAGCGCGTCGGTCAGCGAGAAGACCGCCGCCGTCGGCCCGATGCCCAGGGCGAGCGTCGCAACGGCGGCCAGCGTGAATCCGGGAGCGCGACGGAGGAGGCGAAGGGCGAATCTCAGATCCTGAATCATGACTCCTGCTCAATGCCGAATGTCGAATGCCGAATGTCGAATGCCGAATGTCGAATGAAGAGCATTGGATCACGCTGGCCTCGCTGATCACAGGCCGGCGCTGCGTGACACGAGTGCCTTTCCTTCGGCATTCGGCATTCAGCATTCGACATTCGGCAATGGGCTGCGGGCGACCTGGCAGGTCGCCCCTACTCCTCATGGACCCGCCGCGCCCTGAGGATTCTGACGGTCTGGACCAGCCGTTGGCCGTGGGTCGGGCCCTGCCCGATCCGCCGGACGATGTCGAGGCCGCGGACGACCGTGCCGAACGGGTCCAAGGTGGTGGCGCCTCCGGAGGGTGTCAGGCAGAAGGCGAGGTCGGAGACCCGGGCGTCGCGGGCCGACGGGATGAGCGCGACACTGCCGGGCTCACGGGGAACGCCGGGCCCGTTCGCCTGCTCGGCGGCAGCCGTCCGTAACGCCTCCTCGCGATGCGAGGGGTCGATCTCGGCTTCGACCAGCGCGACCGCGGCGTCGCCCTGCCCTCTCGCTGGCGCGCGCACGACGCGCAGGAACACCGCATCGTCGAACAGGCCGCGGTCGACGTAGCGGAGAAACAGGGCGGCCGTGTGCGGCGCGCGCGCCTGGTCCACCTCGATCTCGATCTGTCCCGCGCTGGTGTCGAGCACGACGCGCGCGGGAGCCGCTGCCTGCGCGGCGGCAAGGCCACCGGCGACGAGCGCGAATGCAGCGGCAAGCCCCGCAACTGGCAGCGTGATCCGAGGCTCTTCAATCGGCAATCGGCTTTCCTCAATCGGCAATGGGCAACGCCCCGGGGTCTCCGTTGGGGAAGATCTTGCCGGGGTTCAGGATTCCGTTCGGATCGAACGCCCGCTTCACGCGCTTCATCAGCTCGATGACGTCGGGCGTCAGCTCGAGGCCCAGGTACTTCGCCTTGGCGAACCCGATGCCGTGCTCGCCGCTGATGGAACCTTCGAGCGCCAGCGTGCCCTCGAAGAGCACGCGCTCGGCCGCGTGCGCGCGCGCCTGCTCGTCGAGGTCCTCCGGGCCCACCATGATGTTCACGTGGATGTTGCCGTCGCCGACGTGGCCGAAGCACGGGATGCGCAGGCGGTAGTCGCGCTTGAGCCGTTCGACGAGCTGGAAGAGCTCGGGGATCCGTCCCTTCGGCACGACGATGTCGTGGTTGTACTTGAGCGGGGTGATGACCTTGAGCGACGTGGACAGCTCGCGCCGCACGCGCCACAGCTCCTGCCGCTCGGCCTCGCTCGTGGCGCGGAGGATCTCGGACGCGCCTGCCGCGCGGCACGCCTCCTCCACGCGCGCCGCCTCGCCCGTCACGAGCTCCGAGAGCCCATCCACCTCGATGAGGAGGATGGCGGCCGTGCCGGGCGGCGCGAGCGAGGTCACGTTCAGGTACTTCGCCACGGCGTCGAGGCAGGTCCCGTCCACCAGCTCGAGCGCCGCCGGAATCACGCGGCGGCCGATGAGGCCGGTGACCCCGCCCACGGCGGCTTCGACGCTCGGGAAGGTCGCGCGCAGGGTCGCCTGCACGGGCGGCTTCGGAATGAGCCGCACGGTGATCTCGGTGACGATGGCGAGCGTGCCCTCCGATCCGACGATGAGGTGCGTGAGGTCGTAGCCGACGACGTTCTTCACCGTCTTGCCGCCGGTCCGCACGATCTCGCCCGTCGGCAGCACGGCCTCGAGCCCGAGGATCCAGTGCGTCGTCACCCCGTACTTGAACGCGCGCGGCCCGCCCGAGTTCTCGGCCACGTTCCCGCCGATCGCGCACTCCTTCAGGCTCGCCGGGTCGGGCGGATAGAAGAGGCCAACGCGCTCGACGGCGTCCTGGAGGTCGCCGGTGATGACGTTGGGCTGGGTGACGGCGAAGAGGCTCTCTTCGTCGATGCGCAGGATGCGGTTCAGCCGGTCGAGGCCGAGGACCACGCCGCCCTCGACGGGCACCGAGCCGCCGGTGTAGCCCGTGCCGCCGCCGCGCGGCACGACGGGCACGCGGTGCTCGTTGCACAGGCGGACGACGGCCGCGATTTCTCGTGTGTCGGCGGGCAGGACGACGAGGTCCGCGGGGTGGCCGCGCTTGAGTGCGTCGGTGCCGTAGCGCTCGAGCGATTCGGCGTCGCGCTTCACGTAGCCGGCGCCGACGATCGCCTCGACGCCGGCGACGAAACCCATGGGCAAGGCTGTGGCGTTCACGTCACGGAATTTACCACGAAGGGCCGGGCCTCGCGCGGATCACGCTGCGATCGTGTCCACGGACGGTTCCACGATGGCACGAAAGACGAAACACCGCGGGTTGAACCACGAAGGGCACGAAGCCCACGAAGGCTGTCATGCGGTCCTCGACCCGGACGGTCAACCGCGACGAGTCGAGTTGCGCGGTTGACCGTCTGCCGGGCGCGTCGAGAGGACAGGTGACGAACGGCTCGAGGGACGTTTGGACGGCGTTGCACAAGCCGCTCGTCACCTGTCCTCTCGATGCGCCCGGGCCGCGGAGCGGCCGGGGCGAGGACGTGGACAGCTCGACAGCTGTCTTCGTGTCTTCGCGTCCTTCGTGGTGAATCGTCCGTGGGCTTCCCGGCCACCGGACAAGCGACCTCCAGCCCTCCTCAGAGCCGCTTCACGAAGTCCAGCAGGCGCCGTGCCCCTTCCTTGAGCCGGTGCGGCGCGGCGGCGTAGGAGATGCGGATGAACCCCGGGGCGTCGAAGGCCTCGCCGGGCGTGAGGGCCACCTGCTGCTCGTCGAGCAGGCGTTGCGCAAACTCGGTCGTGGTGCGGACGCCGTCGGGCGACAGGCACTCGGATACGTCCACGAAGAGGTAGAAGGCGCCGGCGGGCTTCAGGCCGCGCAGCCTCGGCTCGGCCGCCAGCCAGTCAAAGAGCCGGTCGCGGCGCTCGCGGTATTCGTGCAGCATGAACTCGACGGGCTCGGTGGAGCCGGCCAGCGCCGCGATGGCCGCCTTCTGCGTGATCGACGAGACGTTCGAGGTCGAGTGGCTCTGGACGGCACCCGCCGCCTCCACGAGGTCCGCAGGGCCGAGCATCCAGCCGCAGCGCCAGCCGGTCATCGCGTAGGCCTTCGAGGCCGAGCCGCACAGCACCGTGCGGTCGCGCAACCGCTCGGCGAGCACGCGCGGCAGGTTGTGCGGCGTGGGGTCGTAGATCAGCCGCTCGTAGCAGAGGTCCACGACCATCCAGACGTCGCGTGCGGCCGCCTCCTCCGCGATCCGGGCGAGGTCGGCTTCCGAGACGAGCGCGCCCGTCGGGTTGCACGGCGAGTTGAGGACGACCGCGCGCGTGCGCGGCCCCATCAGCGCAATCACGCTCTCGGCGTGCAGCGCGAAGCCGTCCTCGGCGTGGGTCCGCGCGATGACGGGCGTGGCGCCGGCCAGCCTGATCTGCTCGACAAGCGTCGGCCAGCCCGGCGCGTGGGTGATGACCTCGTCGCCCGGTCCGTAGAGCGTCATGGCGGCGTTGTAGAGGGCCTGCTTGCCCCCGGCCGTGATGATGACTTCGGCCGGCGTGTACTCGACGCCATAGTCGGCCAGCGCGCGCGCGCACACGGCCTGCTTCAGCTCGAGGACGCCGGAGTTGGCCGTGTAACGCGTGAAGTCGCGCTCGATGGCCTCGATGGCCGCGGTCTTCACGTGCCGCGGCGTCGGAAAGTCCGGCTCCCCGATACTGAGATCGACGATGTCGACGTCCTCGCGGCGCAGGCGCTCCGCCTCCCCCGCGACCTGCATGGTCGGTGACGTCGCCACCGCCGACATGCGGGCCGCGAGGCGTGCCGACGGTCGAACGGGATACAGGTTGCGCACGAAGTCCTCCAGGGACGGCGCGCCACGCCGCCCGGCACTCGCTGGACGATCCGAAAGAGATTGTAAGGTGGAACGGCGTCCGGCAGGGACCGAAACTAGTTCTAGAACCCCGGGGGCGACTGCCCCCGGTTGCGATCGAGCGTCCGACGTGTCCACCACTCTACACTCCAGTGTCACGTCCGAGTGACTTGTGGCGTAAAGGCCTGGAGCGCGACGCCCGGCTGGCAGGACGCGCCGACTGAGAATACTGGGCGTATTCGAGGGAGGAGCAACGCCGCCAGCCCTGGGGCCAACGCGCTCGCCAGCGCTTTGGTGTGGAGCCGGGATGCCCAGATGATCGGCTCCCGCCCGGCCATTTCTTCGCACAGGAGTAGGCTAAAGGCTGCGCAGCGAAAGGGTGACGAAGAAGCCATAGAAGAGTGCCATTGCCACCAGAACCACACGCCGCCACATGGGTGGGCGTACGTGCGGTGGCAGCAGTCGCGTGTTGAGGTACAGCACGTGCAGCGACGCCACGATGAAGACGACAGCGGCCACGTTTGCTCCAAGCTTCAGCAGGAAGATCGGCTGCGCGAGGCGCAGGGTGACGATGCCCCACAGCACGACGGCCGTCAAGACACTGTAGTAGACCGCGCGCACGTCGCCCCCGTGCCATGTGCGCACGCGGCGGCTGCCGGTCCAGAGGATGTCCGTGATGGCGCGGGCCATCCCCTCGATAATGTCGAGCTGAGTCTTGAAAAGGATCCACGCCCCCAGAAACGCAATGATTCCACCGAGCAGAGCGCCCTCGCTCGCGCCGACATTGAGCGCGAGCTCCGCGCTGATCCCGAGGCCCTGGATGTCCCTCCCGCGCGGGACGAACGTCACATACAGCAGCGCCGGGAGCACCATACCGAGGACCGCACCGGTGAAAAATACGCCCCACTGGTCTGCCAGAACCACACGCCACCATCCCCGCCAGCGACACATGGCTTTGGCGTCGGCCGCGAAGATGAAGCCGCTGTGCGCGAGGTTCACCTTGTGGCCACCCACGGCGGCGGGGATGTGGCCCGCCCGTTCACCCATGCCGTAGCCCCTGTCTCGCGCCCAGTTCGACAAAGTGATGTTGGTGACGCCGCCCGACCCGGAGTACGCCACGAGGGCCCCCAGCAGGAAGAAGTCGGCCCCTGTCGGAAGGAAGCTGAACGAGCTGTGCACCACGTCAAAGCCCACGAGTCCGGCTGCCGCCGCCAGCCACGTCCCAGCGGGCACAAAGAGTGCGGCCAGGACGAGGAAGCCGCCCAGGATGCACACGATGAGTACCCAGTTGAGCAGCTCGAGCGTGCGCTCGATGCGCCGTCCCACCAGGAGCGCTGCCACGCAGGCCAGAAAGCTGCCGACGCCGATGTAGTAGACCGCCGCCACGTCCGGTGGCCCAGGGAGGCGCCACGTGAACAGGAAGAAGATCGCCCCTGCCGCCGTGCCCGCCCATGCTGGCCAGCCGCTTTGCACGAAGTAGAGGGTGGCGTACAACCACGCCCACGCGGTCGCCGACGGGCGCGTGCGCATGAAGCCGGTGAACACCGGCTCCCCAGTTGCCAGCGTGTAGCGCATCAGCTCGGTATTGAAAACGGTTTGGAGGAATACAGCGACCGTCGTCACCCACAGGAGCGTCAACCCGTGCCGAACGAAGACGGCAGGGCCGAGAAGGAACTCGCCGCTCCCGATCGAGACGCCCAGCACGATGACGCCGGGCCCGACGACCCTCACCCACCCGAGCCCGCTGGCCGCTGGCGGCGCAGGCAGATCTTCCCGCACCCACGGATCGAGACCAGAGCGGGCTTCTGGGGCGACGGCAGTCGTCTGGCTTATCGACGCACCAGACATCCGGTCGCGTCTTCTGGTTCGTGGTGTGTAACGGCCTGGCGTACGATCCCCCACAACCAAGCGCCTCTTTGGGCTACCGTCAGGTTACTCTTGTTGCTGGAACCGGAGGTCTCCCCGGTAAGAGCGCACCACGCCGTCCGACTTCGTCGCCTCTCCGAGGATTCCCTGACGGATACTGGGCCTCGCATCTCGTAGTATGCTCGCCCCGCGATCTCTCACCTGCAGCGCTTCACCGATGTTCGAGCCGGCCTTCGATTCGGCCCTCTCCCTGACCTCACGTCACCGGGAGCCCTTGTCGTCATTGAGGAGTTCGCTTCCGCAGGGTGTCAAGAGAACTTGTACGTCCCGTTCTGCGCCTGTGAGCTCTCGAGCACTCGGCGGTCTGTGAAGTACTGCCGCTGGAACGCACTACCTACCCGCGGGCCAGCGCTCCCCGCGATATGCGCAGTCGCTGGGCGCGCACCTCTTGCTCGAACCCATAACGCGACCGGTCGCTCGACTGGCCGGCGGGAGCACGTGCCGGTAAGTCAGCCTGCCAGGGCACACGGATACCTGAGCGTACCCGCGTGCCCCGAGACTCTATTACACGCTCGACAACGACGCACACCGAAAGCCATCATGCGGTGCTCGCAACTCTGGCTTTACCCGGAAGCGTCGCCCCGACAACGGACCGGAATTCTTCTTCCGTCAAAAGCCGCTTCTCCCTGAGAGAGAAGTCCTTCACCGCAGCCAGTACCTTGGTGACCTCCTCTTCACTCGCCTGGACGCCGATATTCTTGAGCCACGCTTTGACGGAATCCAGACCGCTGCCCTTTCCCATGACGATCTTTGCCGGCGCCTGGCCCACTACGTCCCAGCGGTACGGAAACAGCTCCGTGGGGTCGACAGCGCCACAGTTCAGGAACCAACTCGCAATGATGCCGGACTCGATCTGGAACAGCGCATCCCCGACCACCGGTCGATTCTTTGCAATCGGATGTCCCGACAGGTCGCTAACCAGGTGAGCAAGGTCGTACAGTTTGTCGTACTTAAGGCCCACGTCGATTCCGTACATCGTCAAGAGCGCCATGACGGTCTCTTCCATCGGTGTATTGCCGGCCCGCTCACCGATTCCCAGCACCGTGCTATGGATCACTTCCACGCCTTCGGCCAGTGCCATGATCGTATTGGCTACCCCCATCCCGAAGTCCATATGGAAGTGCGCCTCCAACCGCTTGTCGATGCGAGCCCTCACCTTCCGTACCAGGTACTGCATCGCGTGCGGGGATGCTACACCGAAGGTGTCAACCAGAACGAGCGCATCCATGTGTCCTTCGTTGCCAACCCGGGTGATCAGGTCCAACACCCAGTCAATGTCCGCGCGCGTGAAGTCAATTGGAAAGAAGACCACCTCGAGTCCCTGTTCATGTGCGTAGGCCGTCGACTCGATCGATAGCGCAACAGCTTTCTCAAGCGGCCATTGATAAGCGTACTTGATGATGTGTTGGCTGGAAGGCACCTCCATCACGACACCGGACACACCACAGTCGACCGCTCGCTTCACATCGTCCACCATACAACGCGAAAAGGCGAAGATCTGAGGGCCAAGATTACGTTTGACGATCTCCTTGATCGCCGCAGCATCACTAGGTGATACGACCGGCATCCCCGCTTCGATGCGGTGGACGCCCGCCTCGGCAAGAGCTTCGGCGATTCTGATCTTCTCGTCCTTGTTGAACATAACGCCCGTCTGCTGCTCGCCATCGCGCAGCGTGACGTCATGTATCTTTACTTGACTCGGAAACTTGAACTCGGCACGCACTCCATCGGCGAAATTCCATGGACTGACGAACCACCTGTTGGTCTTCCAGAGTTCCTGTGACATGATGACTCCTCCATCAGTAGTGGACGTGTTGGGCAAGCCGGACATTTCTCGAGTTCGAGATTCTAGATCGAGGCGGTTGTGGCCGCGGTCTTACCATAGGTGTGCTGGCCGCAGCGCTCGAACGCGCAAGGCGAGAAGAGGATCTACGATCCGTGTTGATGACGGCTGGTCCTGAGTACAGGAACGAGCACGCTATATAAAGCGACAGAACACGCATCGGTAATCTCCGATCGCCGTCGATTGTCCGAAGGGCGAGAGACGGTCTATGAGTGAAACTCGGAGACCTCCGTTGTTGACGCCGAATTGGCTGCCGTCTGCCCTTCGAGATCGCGTTCGATGGCCTCCAGCGTTCGGCCTTTTGTCTCTTTGGCGACACACAGGAAAACGAGGCTGACGACGACGAAGCAGGATGCCAGATAGACACATGCCGGCAGGAGGGCGTCGATCGACGCTCGCGGCGTGATGATATTGGAGGTTCCTACGATGACCGCGAGTCCCAGTGGGCCGATCACCTTACCGAGGCCGCCGAACCCGTAGGCCGAGCCCATCCCGGTGGCCCGTAGCCGGGCCGGCCAGATTTCCGCCGAGTAGGGCGCGATGATGGCCCAGCACCCTTCCCTGAAGAAGTCGATGACGATCAACAGCACCCAAAAAAGCGACAGCGCGCCAATGAAGACGTCGTGTGAGAGTGCCGCCAGAACCAGCAAGATCGCCACAACAAAGCCGAAGATGCCGGCTGAGAGCCGACGACCGATCGTCTCCGAGAGAATGGAAAAGGCGATGCGACCGAAGAAACCCGCTAGGTCGACCCAGATCATGAAGAACGCCGCGCGTCCTGGTTTGAGATCGAGCACTTGCGCCAACAACGTCGGCATCCACAGCTTGTAGCCAGTACCTCCCGTTTGCCCCCCGAGATTCGCGAGCCACGACACCACCAAACTCCTCGGATAACGGAAGATGTCGACCCACTTCGCAGCCCGCTCTGGCTCACTCGGCGCGGTCAGAGGCAGCTCGGTGGGATCCATTTCCAACGCCCAGGCAACTGAACGCCGCGCGGCCTCCGTTCGACCCTTTCTGAGAAGCCACCGCGGCGATTCCGGCACCCACGCTAGGAGCATGAGCACGATCACGCCGGCGGCTGCAGCGATCGCGAAGAGACCTCGCCAGCCCACGTAGGGTGTCAGCGTCGCCGTCGTCACGGCGGCCAGCACAGTGCCGAGGGGAACGGTGGACGTAACGATGCCGCTGGCCAATCCCCGCTTTGAGGCAGGCACGACTTCCTGGACTAAGGGCAGGCTCACCGAGTAGAAGCCTCCAGCGCCAAAACCCGTAATGAAACGGAAGACCGAGAGGAACACCCAACCGTTCTGGGGCGTGAACGTCATAGCACCGGTCGCCGCCGAGAAATTGGCCACAGTCAACATGAAGACGTTTCGGCGACCGAGCCGGTCCGCCAGCCACCCGTAGAAAAAAGCCCCGGCCATCAGGCCGAAGCCTGAGGTAAGCATGATAAAGGCGGATTTGCCGAACGTCAGCTTCCATGGGCCGACGATGAAGGGCATGACGTAGCCGATAAGGAAATAATCGAAGAACTCGAGCAGATCTCCAAGCGCGGCGGCCACAATGACGCGGCGCTGATTCCCCGTCAGTCTTGTCTGACGATCCAGGTAGCTCAGCACAATCGCCTCCTCGAGATCTGCCACATGTGGGGTCTTGGGGAAGATCGCGGTCGCTGTTTGTCAGTCAATCCGGACATCCCCCGTACAGCCCTATTGAGGTTAGGCCATCCATGCAACATCGAGCACCCCACTGCGCCGGCAGGGGCCCCGAATCGTGCCGCATCCCTCTGCGCTAAGGCCCCCGGCCTGCTAACGTTCACCAGCGGGAGCGCGCCGTCAATATGGAGTTCTATTGTCTGCCCCCTCTCACCTCCATGTTAACGTCTGCATCAACGGCCCTCGGCGCCGCGTCCCCCATCGATCAAGATCGCGGCCCCCGTGGTCCAGTTGCTGTCATCTGAGGCCAAATAAGTAACTGCGCCCACTATGTCGGCCGGATAACCCAGCCGGCCCAGAGGAGTCACCTCCAGAATGCTGTCCCTCACCCCTGGCTCAGATAGGAAATCGCGGTTCAGCTCGGTGACGATGGTCCCTGGCATGACACAGTTCGAGTAGATGTTATAAGGGCCGAGTGCCTTGGCCATCCCACGCACGAGCTGAAGTACTCCGCCCTTGCTCGCGGCATAGCCGACGGTCCTGAGATTCGGGATCAGTACGGATGAGTATGAGGCGACGGTCACGATCTTGCCGCCATGGTTGTTGCGCATGACGCGCGCCACGGCCTGGCTCGGCAGGAAGACGCCCTTGATGTTATTGGCCAGCAGGCGGTCAATATCCTCCACTGTCAGGTCGAAGAATTCCTTGAAGACGATGACCCCGGCGGCGTTGACCAGGATATCGATCCGGCCGAAGCGGTCTACAACAGCCCCGACCAGGCGCTCGACATCTGGCTGCTGCGTCAGATCAGCGCCGAAGGTAGATGCCTGGCGTCCCTTGGCCTCGACCTCCCCGGCTACCCGCTCCGCCACGGCCGCATTCTGACGGTAATGTACCGCCACATTCGCACCCTCGCTAGCCAGGCCCAGGCAGATCGCCGAACCGATTCCACCAGATCCCCCGGTCACTAGAGCTACACGATCCTGAAGCCTCATACGGTTGTCCTCTGCCAGCGTCGTGGCGTATCCTTGTGCACCAGGGCTGGTGGTGTCCACGCAGCGTTGACCATGTATTCCAACATTTCGACTACGTATGTGCACACCCGTCCCGAGATTCCATCGATACCCGGTTCCACAAAGCCGGTGATCCCGTCCGTCGCACCCGCGGAAGCGCATGCCCTGAGCACGTTGCGCTCCGATTCAGGCGTGTGCAGGACCTCCCGCCGGTTGGTGAGCAGCGCCAGACAAGCCTCAATACCCCACACACCCCAGTTGCACGTCGTTGCCGCGACGACGACGTCAGCGGCGAACGCTGGTACGATGCCACCACCACACGGACAGATACACCGGGCGCCGAAAGGAAGGGCGTCCCGAATCTCCTCCCGGATTAGTCCCATCCCTAGCTCGTTCCCGCCGTCGCCCACCGCAATCGTCGACACGCCGGCGCGCTGGCCCTCTTCGAAGAGCACGTCAATCTTCGCCATCGCTGATGTCACGTTGGCCTCACCCTTGCCGTAGTGGTACACGCCCCTCTCATTTGCACCCTGGCGCTCGACAGAGATCAGTGCTGCAGGCCGCAGTTCTTCCAGTAGACGCCGAGCCTCACGTTGAGCTTCTCCGAGGTCGGTGGGAAAACCTCGGATGATGGCCGGCGGGATGTCGCGTCCCGGTACGGCATGTGGCGATGCCAGCCCCGCCTGCCATTCTGCATGGGTCGTGACCACAAGCCCCGCTGCCCGACAGGCTGCCCGTAGCAGCGGGACCATCGCCTCTTCGCATACTATCTCCGGTACGGCACCCAGTCCGGCGTACACGGCCCGAGCCAGCGTCGCAGCACCGGCCGGGCCGTCGGTCTCCGCTATGGCCGGCGAAAACCAACCCCGGATGGGCAAGCCGGTGGCGATCACGACCGCGTCAGTCGGCTTGACCACATCCAGGAGCCGGTCGGCGGCTAGCAGACACAGGGGCCGATCCCCTTGTTTGCGCCGGGCAGCCGCATACAGGATGTTGATCAGACCTCGGCCTGTCAGATCAACCGTCAGCAGCCGATCAATCGCCTCAGCAGCCAGGAGCACCCGTTCCGGATAGTCGCTCATCGGTCTATGATTTCGCCGTCGATTTCACGTCCATGTGGGTGACACGCCTCAAAGTCATCCCTGAACGCCCACTGGGAGGTGTCAACAATGTTTCGCGCGCCGGATCCCGCCGGTCTCGGCCGCACCCACGGTCACGCCTAGGAGCTCCCGCCCCGAGCAGTCGCGACCTTGTACACCTCCGGGCTCGGCTAAGCTGGGAGACAGTTCTGTCCATCCCCCCTTACGGCGCCCCTACGTTGAAGTGTGGCAGCGACCATTCCCTTACCGGCAGTGGGTCGAAGATCGGTCTTCCGAACGCGGGGCTCGTGAGCGCGTACAGACCCGTGGTCGTCCCCGCGTAGATAATCTTCCGGTCCCATTCGATCGACACGCTGTTGCACGGTCTAGCGAACTCCAACGCCTCGTCAATGCACCCCTTCTGCTGCTCACGTGGGAGCTCCAGCGCCGGAGTGGAGCACTCAGGCGACAGCGTTCCGCCCATCGGCGGGACGAAGTACGCCACCTCTCGAGGGCCGACCGGGTCCGACAGGTCGTAGCACCGCACCCAAGCGTTGGAGTATTCGTCGTAGCAGTCATGATGACAAGACACTTAGCACCTCCTCGACAACGCCTGCGCCGGCCCGGAGTACGAGATGCTGTGACTGTGTGCTTGAGACGGACCCGTCGCGAACATCCCGCAAGAACTGTCCCGGTCGCGGCTCTTCCGCGCTGGAGCGAAGCCACGCATCCTGCATGACGTCGCTCCAGGCTGCAACCTAGCGGGGTGCTTTCGCGGTCGTTTCTGTTGGCTGCCGACCCCAGTAGTCGATAAAGCTAATCAGGTTGTGAGTGAACTCGTCCGGATACACCCGCCAAAAGAAGTGGCCTCCGTTGTTGATGACCAGCAGGCGAACATTCGGGTGTTTCTCAGCGAGAATCTCGTACAACGCGACACCGTTCTTGAGCGCCGGGGCTTGCGGATCGTTTTTGGCCCAATATAGCAGTATCGGCATCGGAAGAACGAATTCGCTCCTCAAACGCTCGTACATCTTCTGTTTGTACTCTGCGTAGGGCACTCCATGGATGAACCCGTTGGTGCCCGGCCCGCCGGCTCCAGCTGCCTTCTTCGCGACAGTCTCCTTGGATTTCGGCAGCCTCGCCATGTACGCGGCCGCTGCCCAATAGTCCTCGTCGAAGGCTACGTCAGGTTTAAAGGACAGGTGGCGCATCACGCACTTCCACGGTTCAAGCTCGTTGAAATCCCCCGGACATGGCGCCAATACGAACTGCTCTCGGCAGCCGGGGCATGCGTCGTCCGGTGACGCGGTGCCGGAATCGATGAGGACGAGGGTCTTGACCACCTCCGGGTGCTCCACCGCCAGCACCAACGACAGCCCGGATCCCCGCGACTGGCCTACCAGGTGCACCTTTCCCAACTTCATCGTCTGGATGAATTGGTACATGTGCTCGACTTCACCCCCGATGTTGTAGTCTTTGTCATCGCGCGGGTTGTCCGTCATTCCGGAGGCGAGCTTGTCCACTGCGAAGACGCGGAACCGCTTGCTGAGACCGATGATAACCTTGTCCCAATGATTGCCGCTGTAGCGGCCATTGAAGCCCCCGCCGTGGACCAACACCATTGGCTCTCCTTGGCCCGCCTCGTAAAACCACGTCTTGATGCCGTTCACGTCGACGGACTTGCGCAGGGCCTCGAGGCCATGGGTCGCGCCTGTTTTCGAGACGGTCGGCGCTTGGGTGCGACCGCCACAGCTCACGAGGCACGGCATGGCAGCCACAGCCAAACCCGACACCAACAGCACAGAGAGCTGATAGACCTGACGTGTTGAGAGCGCCATCCTCCGCCCCATGACTTCCTCCTCTCACAGTTGCGGGCTGCGAGGGGCCGACCGCACACTGGCCGAAACCCCTCGCAACGCCGCCCCGAACGTAGATGGGGCCTTGACCTTGGCTCTCCCCTACGGCGCCCCGAGGTTGACATCCGGCAGCGACCACTCGCGAACCGGCATCGCGTCGAAGATCGGCTTCCCCAGCGCCGGGGTGGACAGCACATATAAGCCGGTCGTCGTCCCCGCGTAGATGATGTTCCGATCCCATTCGATGGACACGCTGTTGCACGGGCGCGCGAAGCTGAACGCTTCGTCGATGCACGCCTGCTGCTGCGGCCCCTTCGCCATGTCGATGGCCGGCACGGTGCACTCCGGGGAGAGGTGCCCCCCCATCGGCGGGACGAAATATGCCACCTCCTGTGGCGCGATCGGGTTCGACAGGTCGTAGCAGCGCACCCCGGCGTTGAAGTACTCGTACGGGATGAAGGTCTGCGACATCCGGCCCGGAGCCTTCAGGTGAGGCGTGTCGTGCGCGCCAAAACGGCCGCGCCGGAAACAGAAATCCGTAAAGGGCGCATCCGGCGGCGCCTTGGGCCGCCCCAATGTCGCAATGGGCGTCGGCCGCGTCTCGTCGCGAACGTCGACCACGAAGTTCGGCAGCCATTCGGCGTTGCAGTCAGGATTCGACACTTCCCCATTCGTCACAATGAACCCGCGCGGCAACGTCCCCAGCCACGCCGTGTGGACCGCAATCCCGCCCCACCCGCCTCGAATCACTGGTGACGGGTCGAACCGGCCCACGAGCTTCGGCTTCGTGATGTCCGAGAGATCGTGAATCAGCATCCCAGCCGACGCCCAGGAGCTGTAACCCCGCGTGCCGCCGTTCTCCACCCGCTTCGGCACGTACATCGGCCCGTGGATGGCCGCATAGGGGAACAGGTCATAGTCGGGAAATCCCCAAGGCCCCTTCAGCTTCTTCAACGCCTCGATCGTTTCCTCCAGGTCCATCTTCCGGTTCGGCAGGGAATCGAGGCGGCCGAACATACACGGCCACTTCTTCAATTCCTCGATCTCGCCGCTCCGCTGCCCGGGGATCCACCACCGCGACACTTCCTTCACGTTGGCCGGATCCGACACATCCAGGATCAACTGAATCCACGCCAGAATCTGGTAACACTGCGGATTGTTCACGAACGAATCGTCTGGCGCGCACCCCATGTAAACGTACTTACCGCCGTCGTAGTAGCTCTGATCACTGTGCCCGCCAGCCCCGGTCATGCCCGTGTTGTACTCGCCCAACTGAACAATCTTCGCCGGATTCGTCGCGTCCCAGATCCGGATCCCGCGAAACCGCTTGTCCGCCCGGAAGTCTGCGACTACGTTCGGTATCTCGTACTTCCCATACGGCCTGTTGTAGTAACTACCGACCCCATGGAACGTGACGAGGATCCACTTCTTGAGCTGCTGGTTGTACGCGAGCTCGCCCGACCCGGGGGCCCCGCCGTCGTTGAACACCTGCGGGTTGCGCGGGTCGGTCACATCGAGCACGTCCCTGCCCGACAAGAGGAACCGCTGCTTCCCGATGGCCATCATCTGCCCCGCGCTCCTGCCCGGCATGACCGGTTCGGCGACCGTGCCACTGGCAGGAAGGTGCGCAATGATCTCCATGTTGTGGAGGTACGTCCGCTGGTCGAGGTACCGAAGGCTCTGTATCGACGGCTTCGGATGATTCGCGTAGGCAGTTCCAGCCGCAAGCAGCGCGCCTGCACTACCGCCGACGACCTTCAAAAAGTCCCGGCGTGAGGGTCCCGTGTCCCACTTATCATCAAGTGACATTACTGCCTCCTCGGACAATGCTACCCGCACCGGCGTGACGCTACATGGCGTGGCACCTCGCTAAGAGGCTGCCGCGGCGCGCTCCCGCGGCAACCTCTTAGCGGCCAGACCCTACCAGACAAGGCGTACGGCTACCTCCCCCTGCTGGCGATTCTGCACCGTCGGGATGCGCCCAAACGAGTCGGACAAGGCGCTGGTCACCCAACTGCCGGACGGAGTCAGCGGGTTGTCGGTCCCCAGCAGGTTGAAGACCTGGGCGATCAGCTCGACCCTACGGCTGCCGCCGAGTCGAATCGCCTTGCTAACGCGGGCGTCCAGACTGCTGTACCGGTTGTTCTCGATCTGGTCCGCCGAGATCGCTCCCTTCCCATTCGTCGCGCGCCAGGCGTTGACCAGTTCCAGCATCCGGGCGTTGTCCCGGTTGCCTATGTTCTTCGAGGTCCCAGGGACGTAATCGGTGATGGACCCGTCACCGTTCAGGTCGAGTCCCGCGATGGCACTGAAAGGCATGCTCGAGCGGAAGGTCCATACCGCCCCCAGCGTGAAGTCATAGGGCAGTAGCACGGACCCGCTCGCTACGAAGCTGTGGCGCCGATCCGCGCCCGCAGGACCCCGGTCGAGTCCAGGGTTGTAGAAGTCGGTCAAGGGGGACGTCGTCGACAATCCCGTCGCCAGATTATTATCGTGCTTCGCGAGCGTGTACGAGAGGAGATACGCATAACGGTTGGTGTAGCGCCTGTCGAGGCGCACCATGAACGCCCGATATTTCCCCTCCCCAATCGTCTGCGTCTGTACGATGCGGCCCCACTCGGGTAGCGCGCGCTGCCGCGTGACCGGATCCGGCGTATTGATGTTCACGCCGAGGGGCAACTCACGGTACTGCGAGTAAACACCGTCAAGACTGATCGCCAGGTTCGAACCCAGCGCGTGGGAGAAGCCCAGGTTGGCCGCCCACGATCTCGCGTTCTTGACATTGTTGTCCAGGATCGTGATATTTGGCGGCCTTGTGGACGCGAACAGCGCCGGGTCCTGGCCCTGATAGGGATCCGGGTATGTCGGATTCTGGATGATCACGTTGACCTGCCGCAGGGTCGTGATTTCGCCCACGACCGAAGACAGCAACAGCCATTGGTAGAAGATGCCATACCCACCGCGTATGACCGTCGTTCCGTCGTTCTTCAGATCCCACGCGAACCCGAGCCGGGGCCCGATATTGTTCGCGTCGCCACGTTTGCTCGGATCCACGAACGGCAGAGGCTTCGGGAACAGCGAGAGGTCGAGCCCCTGGTTGAACCCATTGCTCTGCAGGTCGTAGCGCACTCCGAGGTTCAGCGTCAGGTTGGACCGGGGCTTCCACTCATCCTCAACGTATGCGCTCTGATACCGGTGGTTCGGAATCTCCCTGTAAAGCCCCGGGAAGTTCGCACTGAACTGAATGGGCTTCTTCAGGTTCGCGAGGCTCGCCGGATCCGTCGGGTCAAAGGGCTGGTCGGTGGCGAAGGTCCACGTCCCCAATGTCGGGTCGCCCGGGGTGTCCTCCCATTGCGGGAGAAGTTCGACGGCACCGCCGGCCTTCATCGTATGCCCGCCGTGCCAGTCGAAGGTGTACGAAAAGTCGTCGTGAAACTCGTAGAACGCGGAGAGAACGACGCTGTTGCTGTTGGATCCCCAACTCAGACTCGGAAAGTTGTACACCTGGGAGCACTCGGCGAATCGTTCAGGCGGGAACTCGCCGACCGTCTTCCAAGGGGTAGTCTTCGGAGGATACGCGTAGTACGTGGTGTACGCATATTGGAAGTGGATCTCGTTCAGGACTCGGGACGACGGTGCCCACGTATGCCCTGCGACCAGCGAGTGTCGCCCATTGTAAATGCTACTCTGGCTGAAGGCCGAGACGGTCCCCCCGCAGTTCTCGCATCCGGTCGTCTCGCCCATATAGCCGTAGCGGACGAACAGCCTCTGTGTTGGGCTGATCTCCCAGTCAACCCGCCCGAACAGAAGATTCTCCACGTAGTCGCTCGGGAACACACCTTCAACCGACGAATAGAACTGCGGCGCCCCGGTGTTGACGGCAAAGTACTTCCGCCTTGTGGTTCGCTCAACCGCAGCGAGGAAGTGAAGGCGGTCCTTCACGATGGGACCGCCAAACGACCCACCGTACTGGTCCCGGCGGAAATCTGGCTTCGGCCCGCCGAGTGCCTTCTCGATTGTGGTGAGCGCGTTGAAGTGCTTGTCACGGAAGTACAGGAACGCCTCCCCGCTGTAGAGATTGGTGCCGCTCTTCGTCACCGTGCTCACGGCGCCGCCTAGCCTCCCTCCGTACTCCGCCGGAGCCTGGCTCGTGTACACCTTCATCTCCCGGATCGCGGCCTGCGGAAAGTCGTGCCGCGGTTCACCCGCCTTGAAGGCCATGTTGTCCGTGCCGTCTACCAGGTACGTGGTCGAGAAGTAGGTGATCCCCCCCGCTCCCACGTTCACGTTTCCGGCTCTGCGCGGCCGCACGGCGTCGCCGGCCGTAGCCGGTGTCAGCAGCGCGAGCGTTGTAGCCTGTCGGCTCTCGGTAGCCGGGTTGGGTTGTGTTTCGATCTGTTGTGACGACACCGGCGCTGACACGCCGCTCCTCGTCGACTCGACGACCTGCGCCACACCCGTCGTCACCGTCGCCTGAAGTGGCATGGTGACGTTTTGCCGCAGTTCGATGCCGATCGTCACTATCAGGTCCTTCACTTCGGCAATCGCAAAGCCCGTCACCTCCGCTTTCAGGTCGTAGTGGCCCGGCTCCAGCCCCGCGATGCGATAGCTCCCGTCGGTTTCACTCACCGTGGTCCGAGCAAACCCGGTCTGGACGTTGCGCACCGTCACAGTCACTCCTGAGAGCACTGCGCCTTGCGCATCAGCGGTAGTCCCCCCGATCACGCCGTTTGTCGCCTGCGCCCGCGCCGGGACCGCCACTCCCAGCTCGGCCGCCAGCAGCAGCACCAGGACCTGACAGATCCGATGCTGTGGGAGAATGGCTCTTTCCCGCATCACTTTCTCCTTCGCAAGCCATCAAACCGCGAAGACCAGGCGGCAGGATCGTTGACGCCATTCTTCATGCAGACACACGAATTCCCGCGGCCCCATAACGCGGTAAAGCAAGCATCCGCATGGAGACTTCTCCACGGCCCAACGACAGTAACGCCACAAACTCGATCGGCCCCGCCGGTCGCACGCGATGGACCACGTGTCTGAGGACCATTCGTGAATCATCCCAGCCAGCACGTGCTAGCGAGACTCTGTCTCCGTCGGTCCCGTTGGCTGACGATCCCAGTGGTCGATGAAGCTGATCACACTGTGATTGAACTCCTCCGGGTACTCACGGAAGAAGAAGTGGCCTGCCTTGTTGATGATCTGCAGCCGGACGTTGGGGTGGTGCTCGGCCAGGATCTCGAACAACGCAACGCCATTTCGAAGCGCCGGGGCTTGCGGGTCGTTCACCGCCCAATACAGCAGCACCGGCATCGGCAGGACAGGTCCGTTCCGCAGACGTTCGTGTAGCCTCTTCTTGTACTCCTCGAACTGCGAGCGCAGCGGCTCTCCAGCGCCAGCCGCCATCTTCGCGATAGTCTGCTTCGACTTCGGCAGGTTGCCCATGTAGCCGGCCGCCCTCCATAGTCGTCGTCAAAGGCCACGTCAGGCTTCAAGGAGAGGTGTCGCGCCACGCACGTCCATCACCCTGGCATGGGATCGGGAAACGCCGCGCACAGAGCCACGCGGTCGGAACGTAACTGTCGACAGAGCACGTCATTACGACGTCTGAAGTGCATCACCTTGGGACCGCTCACGTTTCACACGCTGCAAGAAGCGCTCGGCCCCAAAGGGTGGCACGCGCGCGGCGGTGCCCTTACCGTGCCGCCGCTGCTTTGCCGGCGGCCGCGTTCCTCATCCTGGTCGATGGCACACCTCCTGCTGTCCGGTCACAGGTTGGCCACAACCTGGCCCCTCCCAACGGGAACCCGTGAGGCACGCCCCTGACCGTGGCCTACGGCGCCCCGAGGTTGACATCCGGCAGCGACCACTCGCGAACCGGCATCGCGTCGAAGATCGGCTTCCCCAGCGCCGGGGTGGACAGCACATACAAGCCGGTCGTCGTCCCCGCGTAGATGATGTTCCGATCCCATTCGATGGACACGCTGTTGCACGGGCGCGCAAAACTGAACGCCTCTTCGATGCATGCCAGTTGCTGCGGCCCCTTCGCCATCTCGATGGCCGGCACGGTGCACTCCGGGGAGAGGTGCCCCCCCATCGGCGGGACGAAATACGCCACCTCCTGTGGCGCGATCGGGTTCGACAGGTCGTAGCAGCGCACCCCGGCGTTGAAGTACTCGTACGGGATGAAGGTCTGCGACATCCGGCCCGGAGCCTTCAGGTGAGGCGTGTCGTGCGCGCCAAAACGGCCGCGCCGGAAACAGAAATCCGTAAAGGGCGCATCCGGCGGCGCCTTGGGCCGCCCCAATGTCGCAATGGGCGTCGGCCGCGTCTCGTCGCGAACGTCGACCACGAAGTTCGGCAGCCATTCGGCGTTGCAGTCAGGATTCGACACTTCCCCATTCGTCACAATGAACCCGCGCGGCAACGTCCCCAGCCACGCCGTGTGGACCGCAATCCCGCCCCACCCGCCTCGAATCACTGGTGACGGGTCGAACCGGCCCACGAGCTTCGGCTTCGTGATGTCCGAGAGATCGTGAATCAGCATCCCAGCCGACGCCCAGGAGCTGTAACCCCGCGTGCCGCCGTTCTCCACCCGCTTCGGCACGTACATCGGCCCGTGGATGGCCGCATAGGGGAACAGGTCATAGTCGGGAAATCCCCAAGGCCCCTTCAGCTTCTTCAACGCCTCGATCGTTTCCTCCAGGTCCATCTTCCGGTTCGGCAGGGAATCGAGGCGGCCGAACATACACGGCCACTTCTTCAATTCCTCGATCTCGCCGCTCCGCTGCCCGGGGATCCACCACCGCGACACTTCCTTCACGTTGGCCGGATCCGACACATCCAGGATCAACTGAATCCACGCCAGAATCTGGTAACACTGCGGATTGTTCACGAACGAATCGTCTGGCGCGCACCCCATGTAAACGTACTTACCGCCGTCGTAGTAGCTCTGATCACTGTGCCCGCCAGCCCCGGTCATGCCCGTGTTGTACTCGCCCAACTGAACAATCTTCGCCGGGTTGGTCGCGTCCCAGATCCGGAGCCCACGAAACTCCTTGTTCGCCCGGAAGAGCGCGACTGCATTGGGTATTTCGTACTTGCCGCCCGGTCTCGTATTTCGGCCTGCCCCTGCGTAACTGCCGACCCCATGGAATGTGACGAGGATCCACTTCTTCAGCTGCTGGTTGTACGCGAGCTCGCCCGACCCCGGGGACCCGCCCTCGTTGAACACCTGCGGGTTGCGCGGGTCGGTCACATCGAGCACGTCCCTGCCCGACAAGAGGAACCGCTGCTTCCCGATGGCCATCATCTGCCCCGCGCTCCTGCCCGGCATGACCGAGTCGGCTACCGTGCCACGGGCAGGAAGGTGCGCAATGATCTCCATGTTGTGGAGGTACGTCCGCTGGTCGAGGTACCGAAGGCTCTGTAGCATCGGTTTCGGGTGATTCGCGTAGGCAGTTCCAGCCGCAAGCAGCGCGCCTGCGCTCCCGCCGACGACCCTCAGGAAGTCCCGGCGTGAGGGCCCCGCGTCCCACTCGTGATGAACTGACATCACTCCCTCCTCAGACAATGCTAACCGCACCGGCGTGCCTCCCACAGTGCGGCGCGCGCCGATGCGAGGCCGCCGCAGCGCGGTCCCGCGGCGGCCTCACAGCAGCCAGACCCTACCAAACAAAGCGCACGGCCAGCTCTCCTTGCTGGCGCGGATTCGCCGTCGGGATGCGCCCAAACGAGTCGGACAAGGCGTTGGTCACCCATTCGCTGGACGGAGTCAGCAGGTTGTCGATCCCCAGCAGGTTGAAGACCTGGGCGATCAGCTCGACCTTGCGGCTGCCGCCAAGTGGAAACGTCTTGCTGACGCGGACATCCAGACTGTTGTACCGGTTGCTCTCGATCTGGTCCGCCGAGACCGGCCCCTTCCCATTCGTCGCGCGCCAGGCGTTGACCAGTTCCAGCATCCGGGCGTTGTCCCGGTTGCCCATGTTCTTTGTGGTCCCAGGGACGTAGTCGGTGACACTTCCGTCGTGGTTCAAATCGGTCCCGGCGAATGCAGGGAACGGCATGGTCGATCGAAGCGACCACACGGCCCCCAGTGCAATATCGTACGGAAGCAGCACGGATCCGCTCGCCACTATGCTGTGGCGTCGGTCCGCGTCCGCAGGGCCCCAGTCCAGTCCTGGGTTGTAGAAGTCGGTCATGGGAGACGTCGCCGAATATGCCGTCGCCAGACTGTTGTTCTGCTTCGCGAGCGTGTACGAGACGAGATACTGGTAGCGGTCGGCGAAGCGCTTCTCGAGGCGCACCATGAGCGCCCGATACTTCCCGTTCCCAATCGCCTGTGTCTGTACGATGCGGCCCCACTCGGGCAGCGGGCGCTGCCCCGTGACCGGATCCGGCGTATTGATGTTCACGCCGACGCAGAAACCATCCGAGTTCGTATCGACGCCATCGACGTGAATCGCCAAGTTGGGCCGCAGCTCACGGGAAAAGCCTAGGTTGATCGTCCGCGCCTTTGCGTTCCTGATGTTGTTGTCCAGGGTAGCGATATTCGGCGGCGCCGTCGACGCGAACTTCACCGGGTCCTGGCCCTGATAGGGATCTGGGTATGCCGGATTCCGGATGATCACGTTGACCTGCCGCAGGGTCGTGATTTCGGTCACGACCGAAGTCAGTAATACCCACTGGTAGAAGATGCCATACGCCCCTCGTATGACCGTCGTCCCGTCGTTCTTCAGATCCCACGCG
This sequence comes from Acidobacteriota bacterium, assembly GCA_024641665.1. Taxonomy (GTDB): domain Bacteria; phylum Acidobacteriota; class Vicinamibacteria; order Vicinamibacterales; family JAHECP01; genus JAHECP01. Next base: position 7,086 of record JAHECP010000012.1, on the reverse strand, counting down.
AATCCGAGCCGGGGCCCGACATTGTTCGCGTCGCCACGTTTGCTCGGATCCACGAACGGCAGGGGCTTGGGGTACAGCGAGAGGTCGAGCCCCTGGTTGAACCCATTGCTCTGCAGGTCGTAGCGCACCCCGAGGTTCAGCGTCAGGTTGGACCGGGGCTTCCACTCATCCTGAACGTATGCGCTCTGATACCGGTGATTCGGAATCTCCCTGTAAAGCGGTGGGAAGGACGCAGTGTACTGAATGGGGTTCTTCAGGTTCGCGAGGCTCGCCGGATCCGTCGGGTCAAAGGGCTGGTCGGTGGCGAAGGTCCACGTCCCCTTCGGGTCGCCCGGGGTGTCCTCCCATTGCGGGAGGAACAGGATGGCACCGCCGGCCTTCATCGTATGACCGCCGTGCCAGTCGAACGTGTACGAAAAGTCGTCGTGAAACTCGTAAAACGCGGAGAGAACGACGCTGTTGCTGTTGGACCCCCACTTCAGACTCGGAAAGTTGTACACTTGCGAGCATTCGTCGAATCGTTCGGGCGGGAACTCGCCGACTGTCTTCCAAGGGGTAGTCCCCGGAGGATAGGCGTAGTATGTAGTGTACCCATACTGGAAGTGGATCTCGTTCAGGGCTCGGGACGACATCACCCACGTATGGCCCGCGACCAGCGAGTGCCGCCGGTTGTAGATAGTGCTCCCGCTGAAGGCCGAGGTCGCTCCCCCGCAGTCCTCGCACCCCGTGGTCTCGTCCATATAGCCATAGCGAACGAACAGGGTCTGCTGCGGGTTGATCTCCCAGTCAACCCGGCCGAACACGAGGTTTTCCAGGTAGTCGGCCGGGAACACGCCTTCAACCGCCGAATAGAACTGCGGCGCTCCGGTGCTGACGGTGAAGTACTTCGCCGTTGTCGTCCGTTCCGCCGCTGTGAAGAAGTGAAGGCGATCCTTCACAATCGGGCCGCCGAACGCGCCGCCAAACTGGTGCCGACGGAAAGCTGGCTTCGGCACGCCCTGCTCGTCATGAAGCTGCTTCTCAAACTTGTTCAGCGCGTTGAGGCTCTTGTCGCGAAAGAACTCCAACACCTCGCCACTGAACACGTTGGTCCCACCCTTCGTCACGACCGTTACGACGCCGCCCGTCCTCCCCCCATACTCCGCTGGTGCCTGGGTCACGTGGACCTTGAATTCCCGAATTGCCGCCTGGGGGTAGTCCTGCCGCGGTTCGCCCGCCTTGAAGGCCATGTTGTCCGTGCCGTCTACCAGGTACGTGCTCGAGAAATAGGTCATCCCGCCGGCCCCAACGTTCACGTTGGTTCGGCGGGGCCGGACCGCGTCCGAGCCCGTGCCTGGCAGCAGGAGCGCGAGCGCCTGGGCCTGCCGACTTGGAACGGGCAGCGTCTCGATCTGCTGTTGCGTCACCACCGCCGCCACGCCGCTGCTCGCTGTCTCGACAACTGGTGCCGCCCCCGTGACCGTTACCGTCTCCTCCAAGCCGGCGAGCACCATAGTTAGGTTCCGTCTGATCTCGAGGCCGATCGTCAGTGTCAGCGCCTTCACTTCAGCGGACGCAAAGCCCTGCAAATCAGCTTTCAGGTCGTAGCGGCCCGGCGGCAGTCCCGCCATGCGGTAGCTCCCGTCGGTTCCACTCACCGTCGTCCGGGTGAACCCGGTATCGACGTTGCGCAGCGTCAGCGTCACTCCAGGGAGCACACCGCCTTGTGGATCGGTGATGGTCCCCGTAATGACGCCACTTGTCACCTGCGCCCGAGCCGGGACCGCCACTCCCAGCCCGACCGCCAGCAGCAGCACCATGACTTGACAGATCCGATGCTGTGACAGAAGCGCTCCTTCCCGCATAACCCCTCCCTCCCGAGCCATCAGCCCGCGAAGCACGAACGGCACAACCGCTGCCAGAATCCGGATGCCATATCCGTCGACGCCGCACGCTTCGCTCTCACCAGACGTCCGGCTTCACCGTCTCCAGATACGCGGCAATCTCCTTTTTCGAGTACTCATCGACGCCGACGATGGTAAATGGAATCCGCGAGGTCGTTACGATGCCGATTTGCTTAAGAATCTCCAAGGGGTGGATCTTCTCGTTGTAGCCAAATGCTCTGCCATACAAGAGGTCGGCGAGAGGGAGGATCTTCGAGATCCATACCGTCCTAGCCTCGTCGATCGCGTTTCTCTCAAACGCCTCCCACATGGCGACGTGCTCGGCTGGAAGGACAGCGGGCAGGTACCCACACAGTCCAACTGGGCGGTTTGGTGTGTCCCATCCATACAAAATCTGATGGAAATTGTAGTAGGACTTCCCAGCCATGATCTTCAGCCTGCTATGTGCTAGCCCATCTATCATGGTCTTGGACTCGGTCATCTCCCGGGGGCCGGCCTTGATGTACTCAACACGCGGGGCTCTTTCCTCCAACGTTCGAAGCGTCTCAGGCGCAAGCAGTCCGGGCCACGCCGCTGGCGTGTTGTAGATGGAGACCGGCACGTTGATCGCGTCACTTACCCGTGTGAAGAATTCCACGATGTTCTGCTGAGGATGGTCACCCAGCGGATGTTCCGGCGGAGGCCCAGTCATGAACACACTGTCAACACCTACCTGTTCGGCGTCTTTCGCACGTTTGATCGCAGTCTCCGCATCCCAGGCCGAAGCCCCGGCAAGACAGGGGATCCTGCCGTTGACTTCCTCCACGAGGATCTCGGTCATCCTCCGTCTTTCGGCGTCGCTATAGTCGAAATCTGCACCACAGGTGACTCCGATGGAATGGACGCCCTTCTTGATCAGCCACCTTATGTGCGCCCTGTAGTCCTTCTCGTCGATGGCGCCCTCAGCGTCGCATGGATGATACTTGGTCAAGAGTGCTAGAACTCCTCGCAAGGTCTTTTGGACCACTTCGGCAGCCTCCTTTCCGGAAAGTCCTCGCTTAACCTTGGGGTCTCATCATCGCCGTCCAACCCACACGCTCCTTAAGGAGACCTGCGCTTGGGGCCAGCGGCCAGGTCTTCGCCGTACAGTCTTGGGTCGTGGGGGCAAAGACTGATGATCTCGTAGCCATTCTCCGTGATCACCAGGTTCTCCTCGATACGTGACGCCACCGCAGGATCTTCGCGGATGTACGTCTCGAAGGCCATCGTCATACCGGCCTGGAACTCCGTCGGGCTCTCCTCCGATGCTTCGGTGACCCACGGCGCTTCGTGGCCGGTGGCGCCGATGCCATGGGCGAAGTCCATCGTGAACCGGCTCCAGTCCGAGGGCATTCCCTTCTTCCATGCTCGGTACACATCAGCGGTTGTGTTCCCCGGCTTGACCTTCTCGATCCCTGAGTAGAGGTATTCCAGGTTTCGCCGGTTGATGTCGATCATGGCCTGAGTCGGCCTCGGGTAGTCCGAGGACATGAAGGTACGCGTGTAGTCCACGTGGTACCCCATGAACGCCATGTGACTGTCTATGACCATGAGTTCGCCCGCACGGATGATTTTGTCGGTGCCGCCAATCACTCGGTTGTACGGGTTCACGCGCTCGCCACTGGCCACGATGCCCCTGAGACCATCGTTGGGCACGTCACAGCCGTACGTTCGCAAAATGCGGGTCATCTCGGCGTGGACGTCCCACTCTCGGAGGGACGGCTTGTTGGGCATGTTGTAGATGGCGTGGTAGAGGGCGGCGTCGTTGATGGCTGCGGCATGCTTGACGAGAACAATCTCGTCCTCGGTCTTGATCATGCGGGCCTCCAGCATCACCGGCTCCGCATCAACCAGGGTGATCTTCGCCTTCTGCAAGGCGAGCATCATGGGGAAGTTCATGATGTCCACACCGATCTTGCCGCCCGTGAAGCCAGCCTTCCGGATCTCCTCCAGCATCTCCTTGATCTGAACCTCGGCCAGCGTATTCCGGGCTGGGCCGATCTCCTCCAGATTCCGTGAGGGCTTGATGTGCCCTGCCAAGTAGGGACAGCCGGCGATGTTCCTCGGCATGTCGCCCCCGGTAGGGTAAAAAGTGGGCGTCCCCGACTGCGGTACCAGGGCGTACTCGCAGATCCACCAGGCTAGGTGCATGCCTTGGGCACCGACTGCGTACCGTGAGTTCTCGGGCTTGAACAGGAGTACCCCGTCCAACCCGTGCTTCTTCAGCGCAGCCTGGACCTTTGCCAGCCGCTGCTCCCGCATCCGGTCAAAGTTGATGCGGGCCTCCCAGTCGGCGCCCCCGGGGTTGATCGGAATCGGCATCGTTTCCTCCTTGTCTCGCTTGTCATATCGCCGGACGTACGGCGCTCACAGAACCACCATCGAACCTCCATGGTTCTCAACCAGAGGATCCAGAACCAGGGGATCCACCCAGTCATTGCGTGCAAGAGAGCTGCGCAGGACGGGACCGTCGACCCTGGGGCCCAGGGCCCGGCAGCCAGGATCTCGATCGAACAGTGCTGTCGGGACGAAATTCGCCGATGCCGGCGCGTGGCGCCCGCGGACGTCGGTGCTGATGTGGTGGAGCCGTTCCTCGATAACCGGGATGCGCTCAGTGACTCCGCCTTCGCCCGGTGGACCCGAGGGAAGTATCACCTGGTTCCCCTGCGGCCCCGGGGTCACGGACGCAACCCGGCCTCTGTTGTCGGTCGACACATCGGTCCGGTGGACCTGTGCCCGTCGTTCCCGGCCGGGCTCGTGGGCGGGAATCAGGAGGAAGAGCAGCGGGCCGGGACGAGTGACCGGGGCAAAGCGCACTGCGCCCGCTCGAAGTCTTGCTGTGCCGCCACCGCGGGGGCCGCCGGTCGACATCGGACCCTCGCCTCGATTCTGGCAGTCGGGCCAATTTGCCGATCAGTATGCTACAAATAAAGAATTTTATGTCAAGTACTTTTCAATGGTCGCTATTGACAGTGTTTCACAGGTATGATATCATGATGTCGTTTACATGAACGGAGTAGCTGATGCCCGTATACGGTTCTTATCTCGTTCGTTATGAGGAACTTGGCGTCGGAGCGCGAATCCGTGCAGAGCGACGAGGGAAGCACTTGACGCTCAGGCAGCTCGCCGACATCATTGGAATCTCACCTGCGCACCTTTCGAACCTTGAGACCGAGAAGACTCCCCCCGATCTGGTCGAACTCCAGCGAACCGCCGCGGCGCTGGGTGTCTCCATGACGGTGCTCTTCCCACCCAGAGTCGACTATCCACTTCTGATCACGCGGCGAGAGCAGCTCGCACAGGAGACGCCGTTCGCCTTCGGGCTCCTTGGCGCAGAGCCGGGTCGGCAGCACCATCACAATCTCGTGAGGCCCCTCGCCGACGCGTTCGTCGGTAAACACATGGAGCCGTTCCTCGTAGACATTCAGCCGCTGACGGATGAGGATATTCACTTCATTGCTCATGACCATGAGGAGTTCATGTTCGTGCTACGCGGGGAGGTAGAGGCCCTGCTGGAAACCAACGACGGTCTGGTGGGGGAGCGGCTCAAGCCCGGCGACTGTCTCTACTATCACTCGTACCTGCCACATTGCATGCGCTCGGCGAGCTCCGAGCCGGCCGAAACACTGAACGTGATGTATTCCATTCGCGGTCCGGTCGACTCGCAGAACACGGACCTAACACCTTCCGGGCACCCGTTCTATCACCGTCGCGTGTACGGAGACGTCAGCAGAGAGATCGGTGACAAGACCGCACTCCTGAGGCGCTCCCATGGGCTTACAGCCAAAGACCTCGCGCGTAGCCTCGGCATCAGCGCCAGACAGGTGGCGCGGATTGAACGGGGTGACACTTCCCCTGACCTAGAGTTGCTCTTACGAATCGCGCGTCGGTTCCGCCGGCCCATCGAGTTCTTCTTGGCGACGACCCTGGCGGGCCCTCCCTATTACTTCGTCCAGCGCGCGGAGCAGATTCCGACGCTGAAGCCTCGGCGTCGGCGCGACCCAGTCGATCGCTGCGGCATTTCCGTGAACATCTACCGTCCTCTTGCTGCAGGTTTTCGCAACCGGGGCCTGCACCCGTACTACGTGCAGATCAAGCATGTGCCGGCCGACGCGGTCATGCCGCACGAGCACAACAGCCAGGAGTTCATTTACGTTCTTGACGGCGAGATCGAACTCTCGATGTCCGCCGGAGATCAAGAAGTCGTCGAGGTGCTGCGCTCCGGCGATTCAGTCTTCCTCGATTCAAACGTACCGCACCGGGCGTGGGGACACTCGCGAAACCCGTACGCGGAAACAAGTGCGCGGATCATCGACGTCTTTTGGACTCCGCTCGGCGAGGACTACTTATTCGCGGAGTGACGGCGCGCTACACTCGATGGCCCGTGCTTCCATCACCGTGGCACATGCGGCGCAGGGCGGCCGTGCTCCGGGCTCGTCTATGCCAGCCGGTTCGCATTGGCCGAGACGGGTCTGCACGCCGAGACGAATGGGATGATCCGGTTGAGCCCGAACCCTGCTCTACGGAAGAATCTCTGAGCGTCAATACGCGAACCGGGTCGGGCGGTTTACCTCCGAGCGTCGCATGGGCGTCTGAGGTGGACCCCGTTGTCAAGACAGATTCTCGGGCCGAGATCGTTAAGGTCTTGGTCTGGTTGAGAGGCGCCGTGGCCTCGTCAGAGGCCACGGCGCCCCCCCGTCACTCTCAGGCCACCTTCGCCTCGGCGTACACCGCCGCGGGCGTCTGATACGCCAAGCTCTGATGCGGACGGGCGTAGTTGTAGAACTGGAAGTACCGGCCCAGGTGGCCCCGCGCGTCGGGCACCGAGGCGTAGTCCTTCAGATAGACTTCCTCGTACTTCACGCTGCGCCACAGCCGTTCGACGAACACGTTGTCCAGCGCCCGCCCGCGACCGTCCATGCTGATCTGCACGCCCGCGGCGCGCAAGGTGCCCGTGAACCGCTCGCTGGTGAACTGGGCGCCCTGGTCGGTGTTGAAGATCTCCGGACGTCGCCCGGCGAGCGCCCGGGTCAGCGCCTCGAGACAGAACTGGCCGTCGACGGTCACCGAGAGCTCCCAGGCCACGACGAACCGGCTGTACCAGTCCATGATGGCCACCAGGTACACGAACCCGTGTCGCAGCCGCACATACGTGATGTCGGTGCTCCACACCTGGTCGACCCGC
>JAHECP010000118.1 GCA_024641665.1 Acidobacteriota bacterium | reverse complement strand
ATCCTGATCCGCCACTGCATCCCCGTTCCATCCGGACCGCCCAACGGGGTCAGCGCCCCGGCGTCGTGTCACTCTGACGGCGTCGGAGACGTGCGAAGTTACCTTTTGCGTACGGGGCGTGCCCGCGATGCCCTTGCCGGAGATGTCGGCCAGCACGAACCCGACGCGACCGGGGCCCAGGTCGAGGAAGTCGTAGTAGTCGCCGCCCACGATGCGCGCCTGCGTGCAGGCGCCGGCGTAGTCGAGGGTCTCGAGCGGCGGCATCCGCTGGGGCAGGAGCTTCTGCTGCACCTCCTGCGCGATCGCGACCTCGTGCGCCTGGCGCCGGTCCGCCTCGAGGCGGTCGGCCATCTGCTCGGCGAGCGAGAGGTTCTCGAGCGCCAGCGCGGCCTGGCCGGCCACGAGGGCCAGCAGGCGCACGTCCTCGCCCGAGTACGGCTCCTCGGACAACCGCGGTCCCAGCACCAGCAGCCCCAGGAGCCGGCGGTCGCGCCCGACCATCGGTACCAGGCAGTCCGGATCGAGCGGCGCGAGCGGATGCGCGTTCGGCGCGCCGCCGGCCGGCTGCGGAGACACCTCCACTGGCCAGCCGTGTTCGGCCAGGCGCGTCAGGGCCGGTGAGGTCGCGGACACGACCTCGAGGCCCTCCGGAACGGCGCCGGCCATCGCCGTCAGGCGATCGTCCTGCTCGCGAAAGTAGACTGCCAGCGCGCTGGGTTGGAGCGCGTCTCCAACGTGCCTGTGGAGCAGCGCGGCGAGCTCGGTCCGCCCCGTCGCGGCGCGCGTGCGGTCAGCCAGCTCTTGCAGGATCATGCGCGCGTCGTAGGCCCGGCGGAAGAACGCGCGGTCGATCCGCTCGCTCACGCGCCGGTGGATCTGCGTGCCGCCCCACAGCAGCACGGTGCCGAAGACCGCGCCGAGGGCGATGCCGGACGGCCGGGCGACCTCGACCAGGGGCGCGAGCGACGGCGCGAGCGACAGCGCGAAGGCGAGCGTGACGGCCATGCTCGCCAGCGCGAGGAGAATCGTGAATCCCCGCTGGACGAGCAGGTAGCGGGCGCTCCGCTTGAGGAGCACCGGGATCTCGAGCACGCGGTGCTTCACGACGGCGTAGGCGAACGACAGGGGGATCAGGAAGGCGAAGAGGACGAGGAGCGTCGCCAGCCAGTCCGGGTCCTGGAGCCCCGTCGCGTTCCGGACGCCGGCGTCGATCAGGTTCGGCGTCAGGCCGATCGCGGTGCCCCAGACGATCACGCGAGTCTTGCGCCGGGTCTCGGCGTCGGGCGGACGGAGATAGTTGGCCGCGAGCGACACCAGGCCGACCGCGAGGATCGCCAGGGCCCAATAGACGACGATCTGGTTCGCGAGGCTCGCGCCGAGCAGCCGCGGCAGCGGTGGAGGCGGACGCATGCCCCCCGCCCGCAGCCCCGGAATCGCGACGGCGACGGCGACCGCGAACGTCACCCACTTCAGCCAGGGCAGGCGACGGTCGACCGGCGATCGGGCGGGAAACACCGCGAAGAAGAGATAGAACGACGGCGCCAGGAGGCTGAGGAACGTCGCCTGGTACGCCCGGGCGAACGGCCGGAGCGCGGGCGCGACCGCGTCGATGCTGTCGGGAAAGCCCGGCGTCGCGGCGAACGCCGCGCAGAGCAGCGCCAGCAGCCACGCCTTCGGGTCATCGAGACGAAGAAACAGCACCGTCAGGCCGACGAGGACGAAGGGCACGGGATAGGAGTTGCGCACCTGTCCCGCCACGTACGCCGCCATGCCGCCCTCGGTGGAGGTCGAGCTCGTGCGGCGGAACGCGCACGCGAGCACACTCGGCGCGGTCTCGCCTGGCCGCCGGATCGTCAGCCGCACGGTGTTGCCGGGCTCGTGATGGAACCAGATCCTGGTCTGGAAGTTGATGTCGGCAAGGCGCTCGCCGTCGATTGCGACGAGATGATCGCCCGGCCGCATCCCGCACCGCTCGGCGGGGCTGTTCGGCTGGACGCTGGTGACGAGCTGCGCCCGCTCGGCCGGGAGGTAGGTGCCCTGGTAGCCGAGCTCGACGTCCGGCGCCGCGCGCACGGCCACCATCCACAGCGCGCCGTAGAGCAGCGTGGCCGCCGCGAAGACGATCGCCAGGGCGAGGCGGAGCCGCGGCCGCCGGAATGATGCAGAGAGGATGGGCATACGCGTTCCGACAGCCGCCCGATCATACTCCCGCGGCCTCTTGAGCACACGGGCGGAAATCGGCCATCATCGAGCGGTCCACGATCCCGATCGCGGAGCGGTCCGCCCGCGTATCGCGTCCCGCCGCGCGGCGCCGCCCATGCCAGGAGAGCACCCGTGACACCCCGACACCTGCTCATCGCCGTCGCGCTCGCCGGCTCGACGGTCGCGCTCGCGGCCCGGCAGCCCGTCGCCGAGCGCCCGGTCGACCCATCAATGTACCAGGAGCTGCGCTACCGCGTCATCGGGCCGTTCCGCGCGAGCCGCACGGTCGGCGCGGTGGGCGTGCCGACCGAGCCCAACGTCTTCTTCATGGGCGTCAACGATGGCGGCGTCTGGAGGACGGACGACTATGGCCGCACGTGGACGCCGATCTTCGACCGGGCCCCCACGGGGTCCATCGGCGACCTCGCCGTGTCGCCCTCGAGCCCGAACGTCATCTACGTCGGGAGCGGCGAGGGCCTGCACCGGCCGGACCTCTGCGTGGGCGACGGGATCTTCAAGTCCACCGACGGCGGGCGCACGTGGCGGCACGTCGGCCTCCCCGACGTCCAGCAGGTCGGCCGCATCGTCGTGCACCCGTCCGACCCCGACATCGTGTTCGTGGCGGGCATGGGTCATCCGTACGGGCCGAACGCGGAGCGCGGGGTCTTCCGCACGACCAACGGCGGGCGGACGTGGCAGAAGGTCCTCTACGTGGACCACAACACGGGCGCCAACCAGGTGGAGATCGACGCCACCAACCCGACGACGGTCTACGCGGCGTTGTGGGAGCACCGCGAAGGACCGTGGGAAAACGGGAGCTTCTCGGGACCGCACAGCGATCTCTACAAGTCGACCGACGGCGGGACGACGTGGCACCAGCTGACCGCCGGGCTGCCCGGCGCCGCAGAGGGCCTCGGACGCATCGACTTCGGCCTCGCGCCGAGCGATCCGAACCGCCTCTACGCGCTGGTCGCGGCGCGCGAGGGGCGCGGCGTGTACCGGTCGGACGATGCCGGGGCGAGCTGGACGCGGGTCAGCACCGACCGGCGCGTCGGCGTGGACATCCGGGTGCACCCGACGAATCCAGACGTCGTCTTCACGGCCGGCACGGCGTCGTACCGATCCGAGGACGGCGGTCGCACCTGGACGGCGTTCAAGGGCGCGCCGGGCGGCGACGACTACCAGCGCATCTGGATCAACCCGCTCCACCCCGACATCATGCTGTTCACCGCCGACCAGGGCGCGACGATCACCGTGAACGGCGGGCGCACGTGGAGCGCCTGGTACAACCAGCCGACGGCGCAGCTCTACCACGTGACGACCGACAACCAGTTTCCGTACTGGGTGTACGGCGGCCAGCAGGAGAGCGGCGCCATCGGCATCGCGAGCCGGGGCAACGGCGGCCAGATCTCGTTCCGCGACTGGATCGGCGTCGGCGCCGACGAGTACGCCTACATCGCCCCAGACCCGCTCCACCCCGACATCGTCTACGGCGGCCGGGTGATGCGGTTCGACGAGCGGACCGGCACGGCGCAGAACGTCGCGCCCGAGGCGCTGCGCTCGGGGAAGTACCGCATCCTGCGGACGATGCCTCTCCTGTTCCACCCGGCCGATCCGAGGATGCTGCTCTTCGCGACCAACGTGCTGTGGAAGACGACGAGCGGCGGGCAGCAGTGGGAGATCATCAGCCCGGATCTGTCGCGCGAGCATCCGGCGGTGCCCGAGAGCGTCGGCGACTTCCGCACGCCGGCGCTCGCCGACATGCCGCGGCGCGGCGTCATCTATGCCGTCGGGCCGTCGCCGCTCGACGTGAACGTCATCTGGGTGGGCACCGACGACGGGCTGATTCACGTGACGTCGGACGGCGGGAAGAGCTGGCGGAACGTGACGCCGCCGGCGCTGCGCGCGTGGGACAAGGTGTCGCAGCTCGACGCCGGGCACTTCGACGCGAAGACGGCCCACGCGTCGGTCAACGCGATCCGCCGCGACGATATGCGGCCCTACATCTACCGCACGCACGACGGCGGCGCGACGTGGACGCCGATCGTCGGCGGGTTGCCGGAGATGGGACCGGTGAACGTGGTGCGCGAGGACCCGAAGCAGCCGGGCCTGCTCTTCGCCGGCACCGAGCGGGAGGTCTACTTCTCGATCGACGACGGCGACCACTGGCAATCGCTGCGCCTGAACATGCCCGCATCGTCGGTGCGGGACCTCGTGATCCACGAGGACGACCTGGTGGTGGGGACGCACGGCCGCGCGATCTGGATTCTGGACGACATCGCGCCGCTGCGGCAGCTGGCGGACGCGGGGCGCGGCGCGTTCCTGTTCGGCCCGCCGGTGGCCACGCGCGTCCGGAACGACGTCTTCTCGGATACGCCGCTGCCGCCGGAAGAGCCGACGGGGCAGAACCCGCCGGACGGCGCCATCCTCGATTACTATTTGCCCGCCGCGGCGCGCGCGGTGACGCTCGAGATCCTGGACGCGCGCGGAGACGTGGTCCGGAGGTACGCGAGCAGCGACGCGCCCGAGCGGATCGATCCCGGCGCGTGGCCCTATCCGACCTACTGGCTCCGGCCGCCGCGGGTCCTCTCGACCGCGGCAGGGCAGCACCGCTTCGTCTGGGATCTGCGCTATGCGCCGCCGCCTGGCACGGAGCGCCAGCTCTCGATCGCCGCCACCTACCACAACACGCCGACTGCGCCGCGCGGGCCGTTCGTGCAGCCGGGGCGCTTCACCGTCCGGCTCACGGCCGATGGGGTCTCGACCGAGCGGCCGCTCGACGTGCGCATGGACCCACGCGTGACGATCGGCGTGGAGGACCTGCAGCGGCAGACCGATCTGTCGATGGCCTGTTATCGCGGCTACTTGCGCGCGCAAGCGATCCGCGACGCGATCGACGCGGCGTTGAAGGGAGCCTCCGATCCCGCGCGGCGCGACGCCCTGATGACGCTGCGCGGCGAGGGCGAGGCCGGCGCGGCCGACATCCTCTACGACAGCATCACGGCCGTCCCGCCCGACAAGGAGACGGTCGTCGGTCTGCAGGAAAAGCTGCTGTTCATGCTGGCGCTGCTGCAGAGCGCCGACGTGCGCCCGACGACGCAGGCGGCCGACGCCGTGCGGCAGCTGGAGCAGGTAGAGCCGGCGCTCGAGCAGCGCTGGACGGCCGTGCGGAGTGCTGGCCGTTAGGCCAGCCTCGCGGCCCGTCACGCTGCCTCCGAGCTGACGTACGTTAACCACGAAGGGCACGAAACGCACGAAGTCTGCACGTCGAGGCTGGCGACCTTGGCGGCCCGACCGGAGGTCGGGCCGCACCGGGCGGCGTGAGGGATCGCGGCCGCGAAACGCGCCGGAGGGTGTTCATGGAGTGGGGCGCGCTTCGCGCCCGCGATCCCTCACGCCGCCGGCCGCCTCCGGCGGCCGAGGTCGCCAGCCGGGATCGATGCGTCACATGAAATGAAAGATGAGGAGATCACGAAGCAGCATCATGCGTGATGCTGCGTGACGGCCCTTCGTGGCCGTCGTGACCTTCGTGGTGTCCCATCGTGGGCACGCCGTGCAGCGCGGTCGCCGCCGGTGTTGGTTGTCCGCGAAGCGTCGCGGGCTGGTGCTTCGAATCTTGTCCATGCCCCGATGCGTGCCGGCCTTCGCGGTGGCTCCGGCGGTGCTACACTGCGCGCATGCCGGCGGTGCTGCACGCACTGCTCGCCGTCTCGCTGGCCGCGGGAGCGCCCACTCCCCAAGGAGCCAGCGAGTACGACGCGCTCGTCAGCCGCTATGCGGCCGGCGACGCGGCGCCCGTCGCGGAGCTTGCCGCCTGGCCGCCCGCCCGCGTGGCCCAGGTCGTCCTCGGCTTTCCCCGGACGGACGCGCGGAGCCGAACGCTCGCGGGGATGCTGCACACCGACGTAGCCGTTTCCCTCATCGACGACACGCCGGACCTGGCGGCGTTTCACCTCGATCAGGCGCGATCGCTCCTGCGTGCGACGCCCGATCGCACGTTCCTCCAGCACTGGTACGGGCTCGTCGTCAACTTGCACGCGTCGAGAGGGGATCTCGGTCGAGCCGACGCGGCCGCGTACGACGGCCTGCGTCAGTTTCCGCGGGACCCGGCGCTGTACGTCCTCAGGGGCACGATCGCCGAGCTGCGGGTGGGTGCGCAGGTGCTGAGCCGGATGCGCGCGGGCGGTCTCCCCCGCGGCGATGCGCCGCTGGCCCACCCCAGCGTCTACGACCGCGAGGCGCGACGGACGGCTCGCGGTGTCCTCGACGCGGCAGCTGCCGACTACCGGCGCGCGCTCGAGATCGACCCGCGCTCGGCGCTGGCGCGGCTCCGCCTCGGCTGGACCCATGTGCTCCTGCGGAACGATCTTGCGCAGACAGAGCTGTCCCAGGTGCTGGCCGATACGACGGCCGGCGACGTCAGGTGCCTGGCGCACCTGTTCCTGGGGTATCTCGCAGAGCGGCGCGGCGATCTCGAGGGCGCGCTCGAGCAGCACGAAGCCGCACGCCGCGAAACGCCCGACTCGCAAACCGCCTGCGTCGCGCTCAGCCGGGCGGAGGCCGCCCTCGGGCGCACCGAGCGGGCGCGTGCGACGGCGCTCGCGTGCGCGACGCTTCACCCGCGCCGGGAAGACCCCTGGTGGGCGTTCTACCTGGGCGGCTTCATGGACGCGGATGCGTTGGACGCGCTGCGCGCGGAGGCCCGCCGATGACGCGCCTGACCATGGCTATCCTGGCGGTTGTCCTGGCGCAGGCCGCCGGCGCCCCGCAATTCCGCTCGGAGGTGGAGCTCGTCGAGCTCGACGTGTCCGTTACGCGGGGAGGCCAGCCGGTCCCCGGGCTCACGGCTGCGGATTTCGTGGTCACGGACAACGGCGTGCCGCAGACGATCGACACCGTCTCGCTCGATCGCCTGCCGCTGACCGTGACCGTCGCGCTCGACGTCAGCTCGAGCGTCTCCGGGGCTCGGTTGCGGCACCTGTCGGAGGCCGTCGAGGGCCTGGCCGGCGCGCTGAAGCCGGACGACCGGCTCGCGCTTCTCACCTTCTCGCACGCCGTGACGCTGCGCGTGCCCTTCACGAGCGACCCGCGCGGCGCGGCGTCGGCGCTGGACGGCCTGGCCGGCGGCGGGGCGACGTCGCTGCGCGATGCGGTGTACCTGGCGGCCGCGATGTGTCCGCGCGATGACAGCCGACCACTGGTTCTCGTCTTCTCTGACGGGCACGACACCGCGAGCTGGCTCACCGAGCGCGACGCGCTGCAGGCGATCGGCCGAGCCGGTCTCGTCGTGCACGCCATCCGCACCGACGAGGATCCGTTTCTGGATGCGCTCGCGGCGCGGGCCGGCGGCCGCACGTGGTCCGCGACGTCAGATTCGCAGCTGCGCGAGCTGTTCGGCCGCGCGCTGGAGGAGATGCGCGCGCGGTACCTGATCACCTACACGCCGCGCGGCGTCAAGGCTCCGGGGTGGCACGCAGTCGGCGTCACGCTTCGCCGCGGCCGGGCCGATATCGTCGCGAGGCCGGGCTACGACGTCGCGCCCGGCTCGTAGCGCCGGGCTTCAGTCGCCCGACAGCCACACCTCTCACCTGTAGGGGCCGGCTCGAGCCGGCCCGACGGCGACGGGTGTCACGCTGGATCTGCGCTCACGTACGCCAACCACGAAGGGCACGAAACGCACGAAGTCTGCACGCCGAGGCTGGCGACCTTGGCGGCCCGACCGGAGGTCGGGCCGCACCGGGCGGCGTGAGGGATCGCGGCCGCGAAACGCGCCGGAGGGTGTTTATGGAACGGGGCGCGCTTCGCGCCCGCGATCCCTCACGCCGCCGGCCGCCTCCGGCGGCCGAGGTCGCCAGCCGGGATCGATGCGTCACATGAAATGAAAGATGAGGAGATCACGGAGCGGCGTCACAGCGATGCCGTGTGACGAAACCTCGTGGCCCTCGTGCCCTTCGTGGTCTTCATCCGTGGACACGTGAAGCCGCGTGACACCTCCTTCGTGCCATCGCGCGGACGTCCTTCGTGTCATCGTGGTGACTAGAACGGGCCCCAGTGGATCGCCTGGGCGATGAGCAACGCGATGCCCGAGATGAGGAGCCAGATGCCGAGCAGCGGCAGCAGCCACCGCACCCACGTGGACCAGGGGATGCCGAGGATGCCGAGCGCGGCCATGAAGTAGCCCTGCGTGGGCGTGACGATGTTGGTGAAGCCGTTGCCGAACTGGTAGGCAAGGACGTTGGTCTGGCGGGTGATGCCGAGCACGTCTCCGAGCGGCGCGACGATGGGCATCGAGATCGCGGCCTGGCCGGCGCCGGACGGGACGATGAAGTTGAGCGCGGTCTGCATCACG
Source organism: Acidobacteriota bacterium (assembly GCA_024641665.1). Taxonomy (GTDB): domain Bacteria; phylum Acidobacteriota; class Vicinamibacteria; order Vicinamibacterales; family JAHECP01; genus JAHECP01. The sequence goes on along the minus strand of JAHECP010000118.1, from coordinate 8,710 downwards.
TAGATGCCGAGCACGCTCAGCGACGTGGGCCACGCCTGCACCGCCGAGGCCATGGCCTGCGTGATCGTGTCCAGCGTGTTCGCGTCGCGCAGGATCACGAGCACGCCCCGCGCGAGGCCCACGACGAGCGCCGCGTAGGTGAGATCGGCCGCGCCCTTGACGAAGTTGACGGCGGTCTCGTCGAGCGAGAGGCCGCCCACCGGCCCGGCGACGGCCGCCAGCGCGATGAAGAGCGCCGAGAGCTCCTGCAGCCCCCAGTGCCAGCGGGCGGAGCCGACCGCCAGCACGCCCAACGCGATCCCCGCGAGCATGAGCACGGCCACCTGGCGCGGCCCGAACGCATGGGCCGCATCCGCGGCCGCGACCGCCGGCCGCCGCCGATCGATCTCGTAGACGAGGCTCGACGCCGGATCGCGCCGCACGCGCTCCGCGTACCACGCCACCCACGCGACCGTCGCGGCGGTGATGATCGTCCAGCACACCAGGCGGAACCCGAAGCCCGAGAAGAGCGGCAGGCCGACGATGCCCTGCGCGACGCCCACGGTGAAGGGGTTGGTGAAGGCCGCCGCGAACCCGGCGTTCGCGCCGACGAGCGCGATGGCGCCCGCCACCAGCGAGTCGTACCCCATCGACCGCGAGAGCAGCAGCAGCGCCGGCAGGAACACCAGCGTCTCCTCGGCGATGCCGATCGACCCGCCGCCGATCGCGAAGACGAGCGTCAGCGCCGGCACGATGAGCGCGCCTTTGCCGTGCATGCGCTCCACGAGCCGGCCGATGCCGCCCGTAATCGTGCCCGTGGCGTTCAGCACGCCGAACGCGCCGCCGAGAATGAAGATGTAGAAGACGATGTCGGCGACCTCGCCGAGGCCCTTCGGGTACGCGAGCAGCACGTCGACCGGACCGGCCGGGGTCGCCGGCACGTGGTGGTAGGACGCCGGGTCGATCAGCTCGCGGCCGCCCTGCGCGATCCGCGCGTACTCGCCGGCGGGCACGATCCAAGTGCACACCGCCGCCGTCACGATCAGCCCGGCCAGCAGCGTGTAGGTGTGCGGGACCTTCAGCGTCATCACCGGCTCGTGAAGTGCAGGGCCGCCGCCGTGTACAGGTCGGCCGCCAGCGCGACGTCCACCAGGGCGATGTGCTCGTCGGGGGAATGCGCGCAGGCCAGGTCGCCCGGCCCCCACACGATCGGCGGAATCCCTCCCTCGCGTCCGAGCAGCGACGCGTCGGTCCACGCGGGAAACACGGTGAGCGGCGCGGCCCGGCCGTGGTCCAGCAGCGCCTGCTCGGCAGCTTTCACGATCGGATGTCCCGGATCGGTCGTGACGGGTCCGTGGATCATCGTCGCCATGCCGTCCGGCAGCCGCGAGATCGCGGTGCGCAGGCCGGGGAAGGCGTCGCGCACGCGCGCGAGGAGGCGCTCGAGATCCTCGAACACCTGCTCGACGGTCTCGGTGGTCACCCAGCGCCGGTCGAGCTGGATGCGGCAGTGCCCGGCGACCGTGCTCGGCTGATCCCCGCCGTGGATCGTGCCGAGGTTGATCATCGGCGGTCCGAGCACAGGGTCGGTGCGCGCCTCGAGCGCCGGCACGAGGTCGGTCGTGACGAGCTCCGCGAAGCGCGCGGCCGCCGCGATGGCGTTGATGCCGGCGCGGGGCGTGCCGCCGTGCGTGGTCTTGCCCTCGAAATCCACGTTCAGCCACTCGAGGCCCTTGTGGCCGATCGCCACCCGGCACTCGGTCGGCTCGCCGACGATGGCCGCATCGGCACGGAAGCCGGAGGTGATGAGCGCCTCGGCGCCGAGGCTCCGCATCTCCTCGTCGGCGACCGCGGCGAACGACACCGTGCCGCGCGTCAGCTGCGAGCGGAGCCGCACGAGCGTGGCGGCCATGGCGGCCACGGCGCCCTTCATGTCCACGCTGCCGCGGCCGTGGAGCACCCCGCGCTCTTCGTGCGTCTCGATCTCGGGAGCGCCGACGCGCGCGTTCGGCGGGACGGTGTCGGTGTGGCCGCAGAGCAGCAGGTGCGGGCCCGGCTCGGGGCCCGCGACACGGGCGACGAGGTTCGGCCGCCCTTCGGCGGCTTCCGTGATCTCGCAGCCGATCCGATGCGATTCCAGGAACGCCGCGAGGTGGCGGACGACGTCGGCTTCCTGGCGGGTGACGCCGGGATAGCTGGGCGTCTTCACGAGGCGGACGAGCAGGTCATGGACGTCCGACGGCAGCGGGCCGGCGGCGCGCCCGGCCGGGGAGGGCATCGAGGCTCCTTCTCGGGCTGGCGTGCGGCGAAGCGTGTCGAGACGCGGATAAACCATATGCGCCCGGTCGCCGCGGCGTCAAACCTCACGTGGGGCTCCGCCCCACACCCCCGCCTTCGCTCTTTGAGCTACGGCGGGCCGCCGTAGCCTTGGCGGAGGCTGGCCGGCTCGGTCGTTACGCGGGGCCCCAACGCCCACTCCACTCCCTCGCGGGCCGCGCCGTGCGCGGCCTTGGCCATCATGCTGCAAGAAGGCTCGTCCCGAGCCGCATCATGGGCGATCGTCGTCGCGGCGGGCGGCGTCGGCGACGAGGCGCTCGAAGCGCGCGTCGCCCCTGAGCGCGTCGAGCTCGGGCTCGAGGCGCGCGCGGGCGGCGGTGAAGGCCGGCTGCTCGGCCAGCGCGCGCTCCAGGTAGACCAGGGCGGGCTCGACGTCGCCGCGCAGCGCGTGCGCCGCCGCGGCGTAGTAGCGCGTGAACGGGTCGTCGGCGCCCAGCCGCACGCGGCGCTCGAAGCCTTCGAGCGCCACGCCCAGCGCCGTCTCGGCCTTCCGCGGCTCGCCCAGCCGGAGGTACGCGGCGCCGAGCCGCGCGTTCAGCTCGACGAGGATCCGGTTTCTGAGCGCGTGATCGGTGCGCACCAGGAAGTCGATCTCGCGCTCGAAGTACTCGAGCGCCTCGGCGTGGCGTCCCTGGAGCGCCGCGAGGTGGCCGGCCCGGATGTAGCTGCCGGCGATCGACAGGCCCTCGTGACCCGACAAGAAGGCCTCCTGCAGCTCCATCGCCCAGCGGGCCGCGCGCTCGCCCCGCGGGAAGTCGCGCAGCAGCGCGGCGCAGTGGGCGAGCTGCAGCGCGTACCAGCCGCCCCGGGCGTTGCGCTCGAGCGCGCGGTCGAACCAGTCGGCGGCCTCGGCGAAGCGGGCGTAGTCGACGAAGAGCGCGCGTCCCATGGCGCCGCGCGTGCTGGCGTCTTCCGGGTCGGCGACGAGCGCGCGGTGGATCGCGGCCATGCCCTCGGCCCGCTGACCCAGGGCCAGCAGCTGTGAGCCCAGCTCGCGCCACGCGCTGGCGAGCGCCGGCTGCAGCTCGGTCGCCCGGCGCAGGCTGGCCACCGCGCGGGCGCGCAGCTCGGTGAGCGACAGCGAGTCGGCCTTCGCGGCGTAGGCCGAGCCGAGCTCGACGAACGCGCGCGCGTAGGTGGGATCGAGGCTCACGGCGCGCTCGAACAGCCAGACGGCGCGGTCGAGCGCCTCGAACGTGCCGGCGGCGCGGTTGAGCCGGCCGCGCGAGAACGCCTCGTACGCCTCGACGACCGCGGTCTCGGGCCGCGCGCGGGTCTCGGGCGCCACCGCCGCCTGCAGGGCCCCGGCGAGCTCGCGCACGAGACGATCCTGCAGCTCGAAGATCGCGTGCAGCGTGCCGTCCACCTTCGTCGTGCGCACCAGCTGTCCGGTGGCGACCTCGGTCAGCGACGCCGTGACACGGACGGCGTCCCCCGACCGCTGGAACGCGCCGCTCACGATCCACCGGGCGCCGAGCTCGCGGCCGGCGCGGAGGAAGAGCGGGTCGCCCCGTTCGCCCGTCTGCTGGCCCAGCGTCTCGAGCATCTCGGACACGCGCTTGCGCGAGACGACCGACACGCCTTCGAGCCGACCGGCGTCGGCGGTGAGCGTTTCCGAGATGCCGGCGCCGAGCCAGTCGTCCTCGGGGCTGCCGCTGATGTTCGTGAACTCGGTCACCGCGACGCGCCGCGCGTCGGGCGCCGTGTCGAGGGCGTCGGGCACACGCCCGCCCTCGCGGATCGCGTCGAGCGCTGCGCGGACGTCCCGCAGGCTGGCGAGACGCGCCTCGGGGTCGCGCGCCAGCATGCGCCGGACGAGGCGCTCGAGCGGCGCCACGCGCGGCTCCGGCAGGTCCGGGAACGGCGGCACGTCGCCGCCGAGAATCGCCTCCATCACCTGCGCGGGGTTCCGGCCGGTGAACGGCGCGCGGCCGCACACGAGCTCGTAGAGCATCACGCCCAGCGAGAAGATGTCCGCGCGCCCGTCCACCTCGCGGCCGGTGGCCTGTTCGGGCGCGACGTAGGGCAGCGTGCCCACGAACCCGGCGGGCCCCGCCCCCGGGTCGGCCGTGCGCGTCGTCTGGTCGGGGCCGGCGACGGCGGCGGCGCGCTGCTGCGCCAGGCCGAAGTCCACCACCTTCACGCGGCCGGCCGGCGTCACGATCACGTTCGACGGCTTCAGGTCGCGGTGCACCAGCCCCTGCTCGTGCGCGCCGGCCAGCCCGTCGGCGATCTGCCCGGCGATGTCCAGAATCCGGTCGAGGTCGAGGGCCCCGCGGCCGGCCAGCTCGGCCACCGTCGCCCCGTCGACGTACTCCATGGCGATGTAGTCGAGCCGCCGGCCCTCGTGCTGCACCTCGCCGACTTCGTACACGACGGCGATGTTGGGATGGTTCAGCGCGGACGCCGCGCGGGCCTCGGCGAGCAGCTGTTCGGCCCCTGCCGCGTCGACGGCCTCCCCGCGCAGCGTCTTGAGCGCCACGATCCGCCGCAGGCGCAGGTCCTCCGCGCGATACACGTCGCCCATGCCGCCGGAGCCGAGGCGTGCGAGGACGCGGTAGTGCGAGACCGTCTGGCCGATCATGGGTTGGAGGTGAAGGTCCCGAGATTGTCCTCCAGTTTCCATCCGGTGCGTCACGAAAAGTTCGCTTTCGCACACGGCCCTTCGCACCTTGACAACGCGGCGGGGGAGAGCCGAGACTGAGCCATTCTCCAGACTGGACGGTGGCGATGCTGTGGCAGGACCTGAGATACGGCGCGCGGATGCTCGTGAAGAGTCCGGGGTTCACGGTGGTGGCGGTGCTCTCGCTCGCCCTCGGCATCGGGGCGAACACGGCCATCTTCAGCCTGATCAACGGCGTGCTGTTCGCGCGGCTCCCGGTTGCGGACCCGTCGACGCTCGTGTCGGTCGCGATGACCGACGAGCGCAACCCGGGCAACCTCCCGCTCTCGCACCTGAACTTCAAAGACCTGCGCGCCGAGAACGAGGTGTTCAGCGGCATGGCGGCGTTCAGCTTCGCCGGGGTCAACTACAGCACGGGCGGCGAGGCCGAGCAGCTCCTGGTCCAGGTGGTCACGAGCGACTACTTCACGGTGCTCGGCATTCCGCCGGCCATGGGGCGTGGCTTCCGGCCCGAGGAGGAGGACCACGCGACGCCGGTCGCCGTCATCAGCCAGGGCTTCTGGGAGCGCAGCCTCGGCCGCGATCCGCAGGCCGTCGGCAAGACGCTGGTGCTCAACCGCATCCCGTTCACGATCGTGGGCGTGGCACGGCCCGACTTCACGGGCACGTTTCTCGGCGCGGTCCCGGCCGCGTGGGTGCCGATGGGCATGCACGCTGCGCTGCAGCCGAACCTCAACGAGTTCTACGACCAGCGCCGCGGCCTGTTCCTGTTCTCGTTCGGCCGGCTGAAGCCGGGCGTCTCGGTGGAGCAGGCGCGGGCGAACCTGAAGACGATCTTCGGCCGCCTCGAGGCCGAGTACCCGGCCGACAACAAGGGCCGCAGCGCGACGGCGGTGCCGTTGCTGGAGGCGCGGCTCAATCCGGCGGGGCAGGGGCCGAACATCCTGGTCCAGGTCTCGGCGCTGCTGATGACCGTGGTGGGCATCGTGCTGCTCATCGCGTGCGCCAACATCGCCAACCTGCTGCTGGCGCGTGCGTCGAAGCGCCGGCGCGAGGTGGCGGTGCGGCTGGCGCTCGGCGCGAAGCGCACGCGGCTGGTGCGCCAGCTCCTGACCGAGAGCCTGCTGCTCGCCGTGCTCGGCGGGCTCGCCGGGCTGGTGGTGGCCTACTGGACGCTGCGGGCGATTGCCGCCGTGCGGCTGCCGATCCCGATCCAGATCGACACCTCGATGGCGCTCGAGCCGCGCGTCCTCGTCTTCACGGCCCTGCTCGCGCTCGTGACGGGCGTCATCTTCGGGCTCGCGCCGGCGCTTCAGGCGTCGAAGGCCGACGTGGTGACCGTGCTGAAGGACGAGATCGTCCCGTCCGCCACCGGCCGCCGTGGCCTGCGCAGCTATTTCGCCCTGCGGCAGGTCCTCGTCGTGCTGCAGGTCGCGCTCTCGCTCATCGCGCTGGTGGCCGCCGGCCTCTTCCTGCGGAGCCTCCAGGCGCAGATGCGGATCGACCCGGGCTTTCAGACCTCGGGCGTCCTCGTGATGACGTTCAACCTCGGCCGCGAGGGCTACACCCCCGAGCGCGGCGAGCTGTTCTACCGCGGCGTCGTGGAGCGCGTCGGGGCGGTGCCGGGCGTCGAGCGCGCCGCGATCGCGCAGAACGCGCCGCTCGCCGGCGGCCTGCTGCGCAGCGTCTTCCCGGAGGGCGCGGACACGACGACGCGCGACCGGGTGCTGGTGCAGGTCAACCCGATCGGGCCGGGCTACTTCGAGACCATCGGCATCCCGATCCTGCGCGGGCGCGGGATCACCGCCGAGGACACGGCCACGTCGCCGAAGGTCGTGGTCGTCAACGAGACGATGGCGCAGCGGTTCTGGCCCGACCAGGACCCGCTCGGCAAGCGGTTCAAGTTCTTCGGCGACCCGGAGTACAGCACGATCGTCGGCGTCGCGCGCAACAGCAAGTACATCGGCGTGGCGGAGGACCCCACGCCGTACATCTACGAGGCCATCTCGCAGCGCTACCAGCCCGCCGTGACGCTGCACATCCGCGCGAAGGGCGACGCGGCGGCCCTCACGCCGGCTGTGCGCCACGCCGTGCAGGAGATCGACCCGTCGCTGTCGGTCTTCAACGTCCGCACGCTCGCCGAGCAGGTGAGCCAGTCGCTCGCGCCGCTGCGGATGAACGTGGTGCTCCTCGGTGTCTTCGGCCTGCTGGCGCTCCTGCTCGCCTCGATCGGCCTCTACGGCGTGGCGAGCTACTCGGTGTCGCAGCGGACGCGGGAGATCGGCGTGCGCATGGCACTCGGCGCGGCGCCGTCCAACGTCCTGGGGCTCGTCCTCGGACGCGGCCTGGTGCTCGTGGGCGCCGGCCTGGTCCTGGGGCTGCTGGCGGCGCTGGCGGCCGCCGGCGTGATGAGGGCGCTCGTCGTGGGCATCAGCCCGCGCGATCCGCTCACCTTCGGCGTGACCGCCGTCGCGCTGGGCGCCGTCGCGCTCCTCGCCACCTACCTCCCGGCCCGGCGCGCGACGCGCATCGATCCGCTCATCGCGCTCAGAACCGAGTAGGACGCGCTCCTCGCTCGCTTGACTCGGCGGGGCCCCCTGCACCCCGCCTGGCTCGTCGCTCGCGGGGACCCCTCCGCCCCGCTCCGCTCCTCGCTCCGCTCATCGCGCTCAGGACCGAATAGAGACGGCTCACGGCTCAGGGCTCACGCAGGCTTACGGCTCAGGGCCAAGGGCTCGCGCCACAGGTCGGCGTGACAGCGCGACATGCCGTGAGCCGTAAGGCGTGAGCCCTGAGCCGTCCCTACGTACTTCCCGCAATCTCCTCAGTACTTCTCCGAATTGTCACCCGCCGGCGTCCGTCCTATGTTGAGTGGCAGTCGAGCGGATCTCGGCATCGGTGTCGGCGTGTTCATGGCGGAACCGGGCGCGGGGCGGGCCGGGCGCCGCCGGCACGTTCCCGCGACGATCGAACTGGAGCCTCTGGACCAGGAGGCCGATCGATGCAGTTCGCGGGACCTCGGACGAGCGTCCTCAGCGTCTGTCCTTTCTGCGCCTGCGGGTGCGGGCTCTACCTGCGCGAGACGGCCGGCGACATCGCCGGGGTGATGCCGAGCGAACATCATCCCGTGTCGGGCGGACGCCTGTGCGCGCGAGGCTGGGCCGCGCACGAAGCCGCCTGGTGGGGACCGCGTCTGACCCGCCCGCTGCTGCGGAGGGGCGGCGCGCACCAGCCGGCGACGTGGCAGGTCGCCCTGAACGCCGCCGCCGAACTTCTCGAGCGCGTCCTCGCGGGCGGCGGCTCGGTCGCAGTGCTCGGCTCGGGCCGCGCGACCAACGAGGAGAACTTCCTGGCCGCGCGCCTCGCGCGCTGCGCGCTCCAGACCAGCCACGTCGATTCCTGCCTGCGCGGCGCCTACCAGGCCCTTGCGGCGGGCCTGCGCGGCCCGGACCCGAAGGCGGGCCTGGCGCCGGCCATCGCCGACCTCGAGCGCTGCGACGTCATCCTGCTGCTCGAGGGCGATCTCGCGCGCACGCATCCCCGCATCGCCCTCGCCGTCATGCGCGCGGTGCGCCGCGGCGGTCGCGTGGTGACGATGGGGCCCGCCAGGACGCAGATGGGCCGCCTGGCGTGGCTGCACCTGCCGCTGATTCCGGGCGACGAGCCGGTGCTGGCGGCCAGGATTGCCGTGGCGGCCGACGGCCAGGCGTCGTCGAGCACCGCGCCTCGCGCGCCGCTGCGCGGCGGTCACGACGGCGCCTCGTCGAGCGA
>JAHECP010000117.1 GCA_024641665.1 Acidobacteriota bacterium | reverse complement strand
TGATCTGTTTCTGGCGAAACGCCTCGGCGGCGGCCTGGCGTTCGGCCTCGGCCTCGTCGAGGGCCTGCACGAGCGCCGCCGCGCGGCGTCCCACCGCCTTGTGCTTCGTGCGCGTGCCGATGGTCTGGAACTGCTCCCGCGCGCTCGGATCGGCGACGGCCACCTTCTCGATCGCGGCGAGCGCCACGTCCTTGTGTTCGCTGTTGATGGCGGCGTCGGCGAGCTCGTCGGGGTCGCCGAGGGCGTGGAGCGCGTGCATCGCGGTCTGCACGTCGGCGGCCTGACGCGCCACGGCGCCGAGCGCGCGCGGCTCGGTCAGCCGTGCCACCGCGGCCTGGCGCGCGCCCTTGTGCGGCGACGCCTTGGCGACGGCGCCCAGCGACTTCTGATCGTCGAGGTGGGTGACGGCGGCTTCGGCGGCGGCCTCGTCGGCGGCGGACGCGAGCTCCACGAGGCTCGCGGCCGCTTCGGCCCTCACGTGCTCATCGGCGTCGTCTCTGGCGACCTGGCCGAGGAACGGGGCGTCCCCGAGCCGCTTGACCGCCGCGCGACGAACCGACGGGTCGGGGTCCTCCCGCACGACCGAGCGCAGCTCGTCGGCGTCTTCGAGCTCGGTGACGGCGGCGGCGCGAATTTCCGGATCCGGGTGCTTCCACTTGGGCTGGGGCTTGAGTCGATCCAGCAGACTCATACGCAGGTTCCTTGGTCGTCCCGCGATCGCCGCGGCGATCGCGTGTGCTGGAGGCCGGTCGACCAGCCTCCATGTCCGCGCGAGCCAATCAGGAGGCCGGGCCGTTGGCGCCGTTGGCCAGCCAGTCCGCGATCTGCTCGCGACTCCATTGATGATCGTCGTTCAAGTGCACGATCATCGCGGCGAGCGGCAGCCGTTTCTTGCAGCCGACCGGACACGTCTTCACGACTTCGTCCAGACAACGGAACAGCCGCTCGAGATGTTTCGGGATGACGACGCCGTGTTCGCGCGGGATCAGGTACATGCCGTCGTACGCCGCGCCCAGCGCGCACGATCCGCCGTGGTCGTCGAAGTAGGCGCCGAAGCACTGCGGTCCTCGCCGCGCGCCGACGCGAATGGCATCGGCGAGATCACCCTGATCCGTCTTCGTCATCTTCACCATGGAAGCCTCCCCCAAGCACCCGGCGACGACGAAATGAGTCTACTATTGTAAGTGTAATGCGCGGGGCAAGCACGTGAATCGAAAAGCTGCGACCGTTTGACCCCGACGCGAACGCCCGCCTAGAATCCGGAAGATCCATAGGTTTGAATCCCTCTGCGATGGATCGCACCGTCGGGCGCAACGGTTGGCGGTCGAGCACACACCGGTGCTCCCCGCACGCCGGGCGGCCGCCGGACGTGCCGCGGCCGGAAGGGGCCGGCCCCGCCGAGGGTTGCGGCGACCCGCCAGGTGAACGGTAAGATGGCTGAAGCCTCGACCGCCGCCGCTCCGGCGATCGTCGATTCGAGAGGAGTATCCGTCATGAAATCGGTCTCGAGCCTGTTGTGCGTTGTCGCGCTCGCCGCCACCATCGGCGTGCGCGCGCAGGAGAAGAACCCGGTCGTCGTCATCCAGACGAACCTGGGGAACATCACGGTAGAGCTGGACCCGGCGAAGGCGCCGATTTCAGTCAAGAACTTCCTGGGCTACGTGGACGAGGGGTTCTACAGCGGGACGATCTTCCACCGCGTGATCAAGAACTTCATGATCCAGGGCGGCGGCCTCACGGCCGACATGCAGGGCAAGGACACGAAGGCGCCGATCCGCAACGAGGCCACCAACGGCCTGAGCAACGTGCGCGGCACGATCGCCATGGCGCGCACGCCCGAGGTGAACAGCGCGACGTCCCAGTTCTTCATCAACACGGTGGACAACAATCAGGTTCTCGATCACCGGGGCATGACGCCGAAAGACTTCGGCTACGCCGTGTTCGGCAAGGTCATCGATGGCATGGACGTCGTCGACAAGATCGCGGCGACGCCGACCAAGCCGGGCGACGTGCCCGAACAGACGGTGCTCATCAAGGCGATCGTGCGCAAGAAGTAGGGGCGACGCGCCGCGTCGCCCCGCCCCGCGACCGTCGTGTCTGCGCGCAGGGGGCCCGCGGCGGAGTCCCTGCGGGAAGCGAAATTGTCGATGGCTGAGGAGCGCACGTCGCTGAGGGCGGCCTACCGGCGGCACGAGCGCCGCTGGGCGGACAACCGGTACGTCTACGCGGTCGTCTCGCGGCGCAGCCACGGCGTGTCGATCGGCGTGAACCTCAACCCCGACAAGGGCTGCAACTTCGACTGCATCTACTGCCAGGTGGATCGCGCCGTGCCGCCGGCGGTGCGCAGGGTGGATCTCGAGCGGCTGGACGCCGAGCTCGACCTCGTGCTGGCGGCCGAGCGCGACGGCTCGCTGTACGCCGCGCCGCCCTTCGACGCGCTGACGCCGGACCGCCGCGGCGTGCGCGACATCGCCTTCTCCGGCGACGGCGAGCCGACGACCTACCCGCACTTCGGGGAGGCGGTGGCGCTGGCGGCGGCGGCGCGGCGGCGCTTCGGCCTCGACGCCGCGAAGCTCGTGCTCATCACCGACGCGGCGTACCTGGCGAAGCCGAAGGTGCGCGCCGCGCTGGCGGTGCTCGACGCGAACCACGGCGAGATCTGGGCCAAGCTCGACGCGGGCACCGAGGCGTACTTCCGGACGGTGGATCGGCCGAACGTCCCGCTGCGGGCCGTGCTGGACGGCATCCTCGACGCGGCGCGCGTGCGGCCGATCGTCATCCAGTCGCTGTTCATGCGCGTGGACGGCGCGCCGCCGCCGGCCGCGGAGATCGACGCCTACTGCGACCGCCTCACCGAGATCGTGACGGCCGGCGGACGCCTGAAGGCCCTGCAGCTCTACACGATCGCGCGCCCGCCGGCCGAGCGCTTCGTCGCGCCGCTCGCCGACGCCGAGCTCGACGCGCTCGCCGACGCGGTGCGGGGCCGCGTCAACGTCCCGGTTGAGATCTACTACGGCGTACCGGCGCCCTGACAGGTCCGTCCTATTCCGCGCGCCGTTCGACGAGCTCACGCCAGGCGATGCGACCTCGCGCGACGGCGCCAGTCTGTAAACGCGTCCGCAAGCGGTCCTGGCGCGGCGGCGCTGTTTCGCCAATGGCCCTGGGATCAGCCGTACGCCCAACTGATTGTTGGCTGTCGATCGGCCAACCCCAGCCGACGCGCGGACCGTCAGGACAAGCGCTGGAGGACGCGTTTACCGCGCGACTGGTCGCGGCCTGGCGTGAGCTCGTCGGACGGCGCGCGTGCGGATCCCGAACGCCAGGCATCCTCCCGGCGGACAAGCCTCAGGTTCCGTTGAGCGTCAGTTCCTTCTTGGCAGCATTTCGTCTCTCATCGCGGCGTCGTAGACGAAGCTGGCCAGGATCACCGACGCCTGCTCGAGATCGGGCTCCGACGCGGCCTCGTAGACATCGAGGCTCGTGTGGTGCCGGCGGCTGCCGTAGTCGAGCGGATCCTGGATGAACTGGAAGCCGGGAATGCCCACGGCGTTGAACGGCATGTGGTCGGTGCCGCCCGTGTTCCGCACGGTGAGCGTGGACGCGTCCAGGTACTGGAACGGCTGGAGCCACTGTTCGAAGATCGGCCGCACCAGCTCGTTCCCCTGCAGGTTGACGCCGCGGATGCGCCCCGATCCGTTGTCGAGGTTGAAGTAGGCCGAGACGGTGGCCTGCTCGGGCTTCACCGTGCCCGTCTTCGGATCGCCGAAGTGCGCGGTCACGTAGCCCAGCGAGCCGAAATAGTCCTCCTCCTCGCCGCCCCACAGCGCCATCCGGATCGTCCGCCGCGGCTTCGCGCCAATCGCCTTCAGGATGCGGACGGCCTCCATCACCGCGGCCGAGCCCGCGCCGTTGTCCACTGCGCCGGTGCCCGAGTGCCACGAGTCGAAGTGCGCGCCGAGCATCACCACCTGGCCGGCCAGCGCCGGGTCGGTGCCCGGGATCTCCGCGATGACGTTGTAGCCCTGCGTGTCCGAGCTGTCGAACTTCGTCGTCAGGCTCAGCTCGAGCGTGACCGGCACCTTCTTGTCGAGCATCCGCAGGATGCGCCCGTACTGCTCCTTCGAGATCACGAACGCGGGGAACAGGGGATCGGTGCCGAGGGAGTACCCGATGCCGGCGGCCTCGATCACGTTGTCGTCGCGGCTGCTCGGCTCGAGCAGCGCGGCGATGCCCTCGTCCTTCAGGAACTGCATGACCGCGCGCGGCTTGCCGAGGAAGTCCAGGAACTCCTTCTCTTCCGCCTGGTAGCTCGCCGGCTGGCCCGGGTCCGTCGCGGCGCCGCGCTCGGCGAGCTGCTGTTCGGTGAACCGGCGGCCCGGCGGGTCGAAGATCGACGCCGCCTTCGACGGCCGCCCGAGCATCACGATGGCATTCTTCAGCTTGCTGCGATACTTCGGGAAGTCGTCCTTCGACTCGATGACGACGGGCACCGGCGTGCCGCGCACTACGCCCGGCGTGCTGGGCGTCCACGCGTTCGGGTAGGCGACGATCCGCGTGTAGGTCGGCTCGACTATCTCGACCGAGAACCGCTCGACCGACCAGGCGGGCCCGAACGTGCCCCACGGCTCGAGGTGGGCGTTGGCGACCCCCCACTTCGTGAGCTGGTCGCGCGCCCACTCGGCGGCCTTGCGGTAGTTGGTCGAGCCGGTCAGGCGCGGCCCGTACACGTCGCTGATCCAGCTCAGCGTGTCCGTCACCTGCGAGTGCTGGAACCCCTCGATCTTCATGCGGGCGATTGCCGCCTCGTCCACCCGCTCCTGCGCGCCAATCGCGGTCACGAAGAGCGCCACGGTCAACACGGTGATCGCCAGACGTCTCATGGGGGTCTCCTTGTTTGGTACTGACGCCTGTCCGTTCAGGGAACTGACGCGTGTCCGTTCAGAGCGATCCTTGTCCGTTCGGGGTGGATCCTTGTCCGTTCGGGACTGTCACGCTGAACGGACACGCGTCAGTTCTTGTTCCAGCCTCACCACCAGCGTCTCGAGCTGATCGACGATCGCGCGGACGGTTTCCGGCCGCGAGAGATCCACGCCCGCGCGCTGGAGCAGCGCCATCGGATGGTCGCTGCTGCCGGCGCGCAGCAGGTCCAGATAACGCCGCCGCGCGGCGGCGCGCGACGCCTCGTCGCCGCCGGCGATCTCCGCGACGAACCGGGCCGCCGACGCGAAGCACGTGGCGTACTGGTAGACGTAGTACGGCGAATTGTAGAAGTGCGGGATGCGCGACCACGTCAACCTCGTCAGCGGGTCGTCGTCCAGGCCGTCGAGCGCGTCGCCGTAGTAGTCCTTCAGCAGGCGCAGGTACAGATCGCTCAGGATGTCCGCGGTGATCGGCTGGTCCCGCTCGACCAGCCGGTGCGCCTCGAGCTCATAGTCGGCGAAGAGCACCTGCGTGTAGAAGGTGCTCGTGATGTTGTCGATGGCGTGCTGCAGCAGCACCACGCGCTCGACGGGATCGGCCGACCGCGCGAGTAGCTCGTCGAGCAGCAGCGCCTCGTTGAGCGTGGAGGGCACCTCCGCCACGAAGATCGTGTAGCTCGAATAGACGAAGGGCTGCGTCTCGTGCGCGAACAGCGTGTGCATCGAGTGCCCCATCTCGTGCGCGAGCGTGAACACGTCGTCCAGCGTGTCGCTGTAGTTGAGCAGCATGTACGGGTGGCTGCCGTACACGGGCGCCGAGTACGCGCCCGCGCGCTTGCCCTCGTTCTCGTACACGTCGATCCAGCCGCCGTCGAAGGCTCGGCGCATCCGCGCCTGGTAGTCGGCGCCGAGTGGCGCGACGGCGTGCACGACGACATCGAGCACGTCCGGGTAGGGATACTTGCGATCGAACTCGACGAGGGGAATCGAGAAGTCGTAGGCGTGGTAGGTGGGCACGCCGAGCGTCCGCTTGCGCAGCCGGTGGTAGCGGCGCAGCGGCTCGACGCCGGCCCGCGTGGCCGCGATGAGATTCTCGACGACCGACGGCGGAATGTTGTCGCCGTGCAGCGCCGCCTCGAGGGTCGTGCGGTAGCCGCGCGCGCGCGCCTGGAACCAGTCGCGCTGACACACGCCGTTGTAGAGCAACGCGTACGTGTTGAGGCTGCCGCGGTACGCCTCGTGCAGCGCCTCGAAGGCCTTCCGCCGGTCCGCCTGGTCGCGGTACGTCGCCAGCACGCGGCGGTACTGCGCGTACGACACGGTGATCGACTCGCCCGTCGACAGCGCGACCGTGGAGAACTTCGCATCGGAGGTCGAGAGGGCCCAGTACGCGTCGTTCGGCGCGCCCGAGAGCCGGCTCGCGAGCGACATCAGCCGCTCGCCGCCCTCGTCCAGCACGTGCTCCTGCTGTCGGTACAGATCCTCGATCGCGAACCGGTAGACCTGAAGCTCGACGCTCGCCTCGAGCCAGCCGCGCACCGTGTCGAGCGGAATCTGCAGCAGCTCGGGGTTGAACCACGACGAGGCCTGGCCCAGCTTCGCGAGTTGCAGCTGCACCTGCTGGCGCTTCGCGTTCACGGTGTTGTCGCGCTGGTCCTCGTCGTAGCGGAGCGAGGCGAAGTACCAGATCTTGTACGCGAGCTGGCCCAGCTCGTCGTTCAGCCGGAAGGCCCTGAGCAGCGCGCCGGCGCCGGCGGCGAGTGTACCCTTGAGCCCCGCGAACTCGCCGATGCGCGCGTCGAGCGCCGCAAAGGCGGCCTGCCACGCGCTCCAGTCAGGGAAGATGTCGGACAGGTTCCACTGGAAGCGGGCCGGGATCTCGGCCCGCTGGCGGACGCCGGACGGCGGGCCGGCCGCGCGGGTCGGGTCGAATGCGAGCATTCGGACATGATATCTCAGGCTGGAAGGTGCACGAGGTGCAGCGTGCACGGAGGTGCACGGTGGTGCGAAGTGGCGCCGTCACTCACGCTCGGGTGCATCTCTATTCAGAGGCGCGAACCACCGGTGCGGCGCGCCTGACGCTCCGGCCGGCCCAAGAGAAGACGCGCGCCACTGGAATCTCCGCGCCACCGCGCACCGTTGTCCACCAGGTGCACCCCATGCACCCGGGTGCACCGAAACCGACGACTCGGAGTACGCGCCCGCGATGCGGTAAGGTATGACGCCAGGAGGTCGCGTGGAGGAGCTGCGAGTCACGATCCCGCTCGACATGGTGCAGACGCTGGCGCTCGCCGCGGTCGTGCTGTTCGCGGGCTACGGCGTCCGGCGGCGCGTCGGCGTCCTCGACCGCTACAACATCCCGGCGCCCGTCGTCGGCGGCTTCCTGTTCGCGATGCTGGCGCTCGTGCTGCGCGTGACGGGCGTCGTGGGCTTCCAGTTCAACGCCA
This sequence comes from Acidobacteriota bacterium, assembly GCA_024641665.1. Taxonomy (GTDB): domain Bacteria; phylum Acidobacteriota; class Vicinamibacteria; order Vicinamibacterales; family JAHECP01; genus JAHECP01. The sequence goes on along the minus strand of JAHECP010000117.1, from coordinate 9,959 downwards.
CGCTCCAGACGCCGTTGATGATTGCCTTCTTCACCTCGATCGGCCTCGGCGCGAGCCTGTCGCTCCTGAAGATCGGCGGACCGCAGGTGCTGCTGTTCTGGGGGCTGGCCAGCGTGCTCGCGTTCCTCCAGGACGCCCTCGGCGTGGTCGTCGCGAAGGGGCTCGGCGTGAACCCGTTCCTCGGCCTGATCGCCGGCTCGATCACGATGACCGGCGGCCACGGCACGGGCGCGGCGTTCGGCAAGCTCCTCGACCAGCAGTACGGCCTGACGGGCGGCGTGACGCTGGCGATGGCGGCGGCCACCTTCGGCCTGGTCAGCGGCGGCCTCATCGGCGGCCCGATCGGCACCGCCATCGTCACCCGCTTCAATCCGCGGCACGCCACGCCGGCGTCCGGCCACGACGCGGCCGCCGAGATCGCGCGGCACGAGTCACTCGACGAGGAGATCGACACCGAGCCGCCGGGCGAAGGCGCGACGGCCTACAACCTGCTCAAGATCCTGACGGTCGTCCTCGTCGCGATGTGGGCCGGATCGCTCCTGAGCGCGTGGCTCGGCCGCTTCGTCACGCTGCCGGCCTACATCGGCGCGATGATCGTGGCCGCCGCGCTGCGCAACGGCGCCGACTGGCTGAAGGTCGTGAAGATCGAGCAGCGGGTGGTGGACGACATCGGGACGATCGCCCTGAACCTGTTCCTCGCCATGGCGCTGATGACGCTCAACCTGGTGGAGCTGAAGGACCTCGCGCTGCCGATGCTCGTCATCCTCCTGGCGCAGGTGGTGCTGATGGGCACCTTCGCGTACTTCGTCACCTACCGCCTCATGGGGCGCGACTACGACGCCGCGGTCATGGCGGGCGGCCACTGCGGCTTCGGCATGGGCGCCACACCCAACGCGGTGGCCAACATGGAGGCCCTGACCGAGAAGTTCGGCCCCGCGCCGCGCGCCTTCCTGGTGCTGCCGATGGTGGGCGCCTTCTTCATCGACTTCACGAACGCCCTCATCATCACGGGATACATCAACTGGGTGACGTAACCAGGGGTCAGGGGGCAGGGGTCTGCCTGACGCCTGACCCCTAGCTCTTGTTCAGCTCCCCCAGCGATCCCAACACCTCGTCGACGTCTGCTGCCGTGTGCGCCGCGTTGATCTGGAAGCGGATCGTCTCGTCGCCCTTGGGGACGACCGGGGAGGTGAGGCCGACGGCCAGGACGCCGCGCACGTAGAGCCCCTTGACCATCGCCCGGGTGCGCGCCGTGTCGCGCACGAGCAGCGGCACCACCGGGTGCGGCCCCGGGATCGACTCCAGCCCGAGGTCCGCCAGGCCTTGGCGGAACTGATCGGTGCGGGCCTTCAGGTTCGCCAGCCGCTCGCGCCCCTCCGCGCCGTCGGCGATCCCGATGGCCGCCACGGCCGCCGCGGCGTCGGCGGCGCCGAGCGGGTTCGTGTAGATGTAGGTGTCGGCCTTCTGCCGCACGGCCTCGACGAGCTCGCGGCTGCCGGCCACGAACCCGCCGTTCACGCCGAACGCCTTGCCGAAGGTGCCGATTAGGACGTCGGCCCGCGCGCCGGTGTGCTCCTCGGTGCCGCGCCCGGTCTTCCCGTAGGCGCCGACGCCGTGCGAGTCGTCCATCACCATCACCACGCCGTCGCGGAACCGCCCGTCGTGCTTCGCCACGAGCGCGGCGAACCGGTCGAGCGGCGCGTGGTCGCCGCGCATGCTGAAGATGCCGTCGAAGATGACGATGACGCGGCCGGTGCCGCCGGGGACCGCGTCGAGCTGCCTGGCGAGGTCGGCGACGTCGTTGTGCGTGAAGATCGCGCGCTGCTCCTTCGGTACGTTCGCGATGCGCATCGCACGGATGATGCAGTTGTGGTTGAGCGCGTCGCCGATCCAGTAGGTGTCGGGGCCGGTCAGCGCGATCGCGAGCCCCAGCGTCGTCGTGTAGGCCGAGTTGAACGCCCGCGCCGCCGGCCGGCCGACGAAGCGCGCGATGCGCTCCTCGAGCGCGACGTGGTGCGCCGACGTGCCGTCGATGAAGCGGACTGCGCCCGGACCGGCGCCGAACTCGCGGCTCGCCTCGTCGGCCGCGTCGAGCACGGCCGGATGGTGCGAGAGCGACAGGTAGCTGTTCGAGTTCATCCGGATGAACTCGCCGTCGGCGCCGCGCAGGCGGTAGCGCGGCCCGCGGGCCCCGCTCGCGGGGACGTAGCCCGCGATCACGCGCTCGGGCGCCTTGGCCCGGCCTTCCTGCTCCAGCTCGGCGACTTCCTTGACGAGGGCGGCGTTCAGCTTGTCCAGGGACATGGGGACTCCTCGGCGGCGATGGCGACAGGCCGGGGCGGCCTTCCCGACCACCCAGCAACCCCAAAGGGTAGCATCCCTCGGGTCGGCGGGGACCTGGAACGGCAGAGGCGGCGAGAACTTTACAATGCAAAGTTGACGTGATAGCCTGCAAATCGTAGGCTTGAAGGTCGGCCGATTCGTCCAGCCGGGTCTCCCGGCTCTTCGATACGATGTCTCTCGCACCGCTCGAGCTGACGCTCGAACTGCAACCGCGGTCGCGCTTCGACGCCATCGACGTGCGCGACCGTGTCGCCGCGCTGCACGGCGACGTGCTCGACGCCTACTCGCGCTGCGTCTACTGCTCCTTCCACACGACGGCCGGATTCCTCGACCAGGGGATTGCGTGGCGGCTCAGCCAGCGCCAGGCCGGCGTGAACGACTACATGGAGCCGTTCCGGACGGTGTTTCCCGAGGGCGCGGAGTACCGGCACGACGATCTCGAGCAGCGGACGGAGCTCTCCGAGGCCCAGCGCCAGGTCGAGCCGCGCAACGCCGACTCGCACCTGGCGTTCATGGCGGCCGGCCTGCGTTCGTGCGTGACCTACGTGAACCGCCCCGGCGCGCCGGTGCCGTTCGTGGATCTCGACGGCGTGAACGCCGGGCGCCCGCGGCGGCGTCAGGCGGGCATCGTCGGCTACACGGGCGAGATCGAGGTGGCGCGGCTGAGGGTGCCGGTGCCGGTGTCGGGGCACCCGATCGACTCGGTCAACCTGCGCGAGCCCGGGCTCGGGCTGTACCAGCAGGCGGGCGAACTCGTGACGCGGCACGGCGTGGCGAAGGGCCGCATCCGCATCGAGCTCGCGTCGGGCGAGCGGCAGGCGGGCCTGACGGTCAACGAGTACGAGACGCTGCTGATGCGGCACGACCTGCGCGAGGTGCTGCACGATCCGCTGCGCTTCATGGCCGAGAAGGGCCGGCACGCGCTCAGGGACCCGCGCGCGATTCCCACCAAGACGCTGGGCTACGCCACCTACGACCTGGTGCGCGCGCTCAACCAGCTCATGGACGCGCTGGGCATGAAGGAGTCGTGGCTCGAGCGCTTGCTCGCCCACGCGATGGCCGTGCCGGCCGAGCGCTTCTTCCGCATGAAGCGGTCGGTGAACCTGCTCGTCTCCGACCGCCACACGCCGGGGCGGGGCGGGATCGTCGAGGGCACCTACCAGAGCCCGATCCTCGTGCAGTGGGGCCACGCGCCCCGCCGGACGCGCCAGCTCGAGATTGTCCTTACGCGCTTCGTCTGACCGCCTTACGCCTTTCGTCCGGCCGCCCCGGTCCCGGGCCGGTCGCCTCCCCCTCGCACTGCGCCTCATGTCGCCTCGCCGTGTCACCGGCTGTCCCTCCAACAGGTCAACGCGGGCGCCGGAAACCCGACGGGCGGCGAGCTTGGCCGGGCTCAAGCACCCAAAGTTTGGGGGGCGGAGCCCAGGGTGAGCACGGTCTCCGGCCGGGCGGCACCAAACGTGCTTCCATTCCCGCAAGCACGCACACTTCATCTCAGCGTTTCCGTGCAGGAGGTCCGACTATGGCCGTGCGTCGTGCTGTGTGCTTCGTGGCATTTTCGTTGGTCGTGGCGGCATTTTCGCCACAAGCCGTGGCCGACACGCTCCCGGCCGAGGGTCTCATCGCGCCGTCGCCCTCACCGGAGGCGATCGCCTGGCTGCCGGCGGGCGCGGATCGGCCGGCACCGGTTCCGCGCGCGTGGCGCGTCGACTTCGGCGGCGAGCCCCTGCCGTCGATCAAGATTCCCGCGGAGTTCGACGCGACCGTGGACGCCTCCGAGCCCGCGCAGCGCCCGCGGGTGCGGGCGTTCGTGTACAGCGATGCCTACTACACGCGGCTCAAGATCCACCGCTGGGCCAGCTACGCGACGATTCCGCTCTTCGCGACGGAGTGGATTCTCGGCCAGAAGCTCTACAACTTCACCGGCGGGCAGGGGGTGAAGACCGCGCACGGCTGGGTGGCCGGCGGTCTCGCGGGGCTCTTCGGCGTGAACACCGTGACCGGCGTCTGGAACCTGATGGAGGCCCGAAAGGACCCGAACGGCCACACGAAGCGCATGATCCACAGCATTCTGATGCTCGCCTCGGACGCGGGCTTCATGGCCTCGGGGATGACGGCGCCGGGCCACGAGTTCCGCGACGTGGCGCAGTGGGAGGCGTCCCGCCGGCTGCACCGCAACGTGGCCATCACGTCGACGGTCACGGCGCTCGCCGGCTACGTGATGATGCTGGTAGGGAAGTGACATGGCCGTCCCCGCCGTCATCGCCCACCTCGCCCAGGCCTGGTCGGACTACTACGACGACCACACTCTCGTGTCGGTGACCGTGCTCTTCGGGCACATCGCGGGCCTGCTCCTCGCCGGCGGCACCGCGCTCGCCGCCGACCGGCTCATCCTCGACGCCGCGCGCGGCGACGAGACGCTGCGCGCGGTGTGCCTCGCGCGCCTGCCCGGCGTCCACCGGATGGTGGCGTTCGGGCTCGCGCTCGTGGTCGTCAGCGGCGCGCTGATGACCTTCTCGGATCTCAACGCCTTCCTGGCGTCGGGCGTCTTCTACCTCAAAGGCGCGTTCTTCGTGCTCCTCATCCTCAACGGCTTCGTGCTGCTGGGCGGCGAGCGGGGCGCGCGCCTCGGCGACGGCGCGCGGGGCTGGCAGCGCCTGCGCGCCTCGGCGATCGCCAGCAGCGTCCTGTGGCTGGCGACCGCCTTTATCGGCGTGCTGCTGACCAAGGCCGCTTGACAGGGGTCAGCGGTCAGGGGTCAGGGGTCAGGAAGAGCGTTCGCTGACAGGAGTCGTTCGGAGTGTTCGACCATGCGCAATAGATTCGAAGTCTCGAGTGCGTCCGCGGAAGCGTCCGGGTGCGGCGGCTGCCGGAGCCGCCGCCAGTTCCTCGGCGAGTCGGTGTCGATCGTGGCGGCGTTCGCCGCCGCCATGGGCGTGAGCGCGCGGCAGGCGCGCGCGTGGACGCTGACCGAAACAGCGCCCGCCGCGTCGCAGGGGGACACGCTGACCTACCCGATTCCCGCCGCCGACGGCGTGTCGATCGACTACGGCAACCAGGTGATCTTGGTGCGGTGGCAGGGCGACGTGTTCGCGTTCAACCTCGCCTGCCCGCACGAGAACACGGCGCTCAAGTGGCGGCAGGACGACGGCCGTTTCCAGTGCCCGCGGCACGACTCGAAGTACACCCCCGAGGGCGTGTTCATGTCGGGGCGCGCCACGCGCAACATGGATCGCTTCGCCATCCGCCGCGACGGCGGCAACGTCGTCGTCGATCTGGACAAGCTGTGGCGGTCCGACGAGAACACCGCCGAGTGGAACGCGGCGTTCGTGAGGGTGTAGGCGCCCGCTACTTCTTCACCCGCGATCCCGACCAGTCGCCGCTGCCCTCGGTCCCGGCGTCGTACGTACCCTTCACCGTGTCGCCGTCCACCTTGCCCGTCATCGTGACCGGGATGTCGCCGTTGCCGGTGGGGTAGTAGAAGGAGAACGAGATGTCGCCCTCCTTGGCGGTGCCCTCGATGGGGATCGTGCCCACGTCTCCGGTGATAGTGCCGGTGAGCTTCTCGCCGTCCACCTTGATCGTCAGCGTGGCCGAGATCGGCCCCTGGTCCGTGCTGACGGTGATGGCCCAGTCGCCGGTGACGTCCACCGCGCGCGCGCCGAGCGGTGCGGCCAGCAGACCCAACCCGCCGAGGACGACGAACGCCAGCGTCTTCATGCGTGACCTCCCGACGGCACCCTTGGCGCGCCGAAGCTCGTAGAGCGAAGGCGGCCGGCCGGGCCCGTCACGATGCAGGGAGAGCATACAGCGGTCAGGGGTCAGCGGTCAGGGGTCAGCGGTCAGGGGGGCCAGGGGGGTCAGAAGAGCGGCGTGACGACCAGCCAGACCGGGAGGCAGGCGAGCATCCAGGCCGCGAGGACGCGTCCGGCCCCGCCTCCCGAGCGCGTGCGCGCCAGCCGCCACGCCGCGCCGGGCAGCCCGAACACCACGACCGGCAGGAACGGGCTCCACGCGTTCGGCGGCAGCGCCCACGCGGCCGCGAGACCGACGAGCGCCAGCGCAAGGCCGTTCAGGACGAGCCGCGGCCACCAGATCCGCCGGACGGCCCGGTAGAGCGTCGCCCCGACGAGGGCGCACACGCCCAGCCACAGCAACGCCCGGTACAGGTAGGGCTTCAGCAGGTTCATCAGGTTGAGCGACGTCTCGTTCTCCATCGCGTCCGTGTCGGTCGCGCGCATGGCCGCGGCCATCGCGGCGAACCGGGCCCGGAGCGCCGGCGACACCTCCGGGACGCCGGCCAGCGCGTCGAGCGACGCGTACGGTGCGTGACCGAGAATCGCCTCGGCGGTCGCGCGCGTCAAGCCCTCCACGGTCAGCAGGTCCACGAGCGACGCCGCGTTCAGGTCGAAGGTGTGCCGCCGGGGCAGCGCGCGGAACTGATCGAACAGCGTGGTGCCGGTGCGGAAGCCGTCGTTGGCGAGCCAGATCTCCGGCGGCGGCTCCAGCGGCCAGCCGAAGCCGCGATCCCGCAGGACCCGCGCGACGAGCGGCGCCTCGTCGGGGAACGCCTCGACGTAGGCCCGTACGAGCGACACCGTGTCGTGCGGCGAGCCGGCCGCCATCGCCGCGAAGATCTTCAGGTACAGGTTCTCGAGCGGTCCCACCTCGTCCGTGCGGGCGCCGAACGACGCATAGAACGCCGGCTCGCGGTACGTCCGCCGGATGGCCGGGTCGGTCGCCCAGCGCCAGAAGAGCGAGGCCACCGCGCCCTCGGTCGCGAGCAGGCGCGCCACCGGCTTGATCGGCGCGTCGGGCGCGCCGGGCAGCACGTTGTCGAGCAGATACGCCGGGTAGCGATCGCGTGGCGCGAGCATGCGTTCCGGAATTTCCGGCTGGCGGGCGTACAGGTTCGCCTTCACGTCGTGATAACGCGACGCCTGCTCCGCCTGGCTGTACCAGAACGGGAAGACCATGACCGCCCGCGGCGCGATCGACCACCGGGCCTCGAGCGCGCGGCGGTACTCCGCCAGCCGCTCGGGCATCCGCGCGCGCAGCGCGGGATCGGAGCGAAGCGCGCGCGTCCCGGGCGCGGCATCGTCGTCGTCGACGGCCAGCACCTGGAAGTGCTCGGCGAATCCCTCGTTGAACGCCGTGAGCCGATCGGTGCGCACGCCAATCGCGTGCACCTGGTTGGCCGGCCCGTCGGGGCTGGGTCCGGCGAGCTGGTGCGCCATCACGTGCGCCAGCTCGTGCGGGAAGATCTGATCGATCGCCCCGAAACGGCCCGTCAGGTTCGAGTCGCGGTACAGATCGACGTAGCCCACCTGCGGCTTCCGCTCGCCGTCCAGCCAGAAACCGAAGCGCGGGAAGCCGCCCTGGTGGCCGGACATCAGCAGGTACGCCGGCTCGATCGCTCCCCCGTCGCGCGCGGCGACGAACGTCTGCACCCACCGGTACACCCGCAGCATGCGACCCGACAGACCGTGCGTCAGGACTGCCTCGTACCGCGCGGCGTCGGGATGGCGGGTGTAGATCGGCAGGCCGTCACGCTCCTGCCCGGTCTCCGCGAGCACGACGAGCAGCGGCGGTCCGGTGGGCTGGAGCGGGCGGGGTGGCGAGGCGGCGAGCGAGAGCAGGAAGAATGTCGTGAGCATCTGACGGGTCCGAGCCCGTCTCTGTTAGACGAGTGGCGCACCCGCCGGTTCGACCGGGGTTGGCGTCCGTCCCAGCCCCCAGTCCCCAGTCCCCAGTCCCGACCCCGTTCAACGCTCCGATCCGTACACCTGCCTGTACATCTCGTAATTCACCCACACCTCACGCACGTAGGTGCGGGTCTCGCTGTAGGGCATCGTGTCGATGAAGAGGTCCTCGGGGAGCCCGCGCGCGGCTTTCCACCACGCACCGGCGCGGTCCTCGCCGGCGTTGAACGCGGCCATCACGGGCACGGCGTGCCCGCCGAACAGATCGAAGAGCTTGCGCACGAGCGCTGCCGCAATCGCGGCGTTGGCCGGCGGCTCGGTGAGCAGGTCCTCGTCCGGGTTCGCGATGCCCGCCCCGGGCGCGATTTCATCGGCCGTGTAGGCCATGATCTGGAACAGGCCCGTGGCGCCCGCAGCCGATCGCGCGTTCGGGTCGAAGCGCGACTCCCGGCGCATGAGAGCCAGCATCAACAGCGGGTCCACGCGCGCGCCGGCGGCGGCCGGCTCCACCTCGTTGCGGAAGGCCTGCGGGTACACGAGCGACAGGAAGTCGTCCGGCATGCCCGTCGCCGGGCCCTCGAGATAGCGGCCGAAGTAGCTGCCCAGGAGCGACAGCGCGTCGCGGTAGTCTCCCGCGCCCTCGCTGGCTCGCACGGCGAGGAGCGTGGCCGCGCGGTCGCCGCGCGTGGCGCGCGCCAGGTCGCGTGCGGCCGCGGCGGCCTCGGACGCTAGGCCGGCGCGCGCCAGCAGGGTCGCCGACCGGTACTCGGGCCGCTTCAGCGTGGACGGCTGGGGGTCCGGATCCGGGAAGGCCACCGGATCGGGGGCCGGGGGCGTCTCGCCCATTGCGCGCAGCCGCTCGGCGGCGCGCAGGCCGTAGTAGCTCCAGGGACCTGCGCGGACCAGGGCCGACAGGCGTGCGACGGCGTCCTCGCGGCGGCCGAGCGCCACCTCGGCGGCCGCCAGCCAGTACGACGCGAGGTTCGCGGTATCCGACCCGGGCCGGCGGGCGAGCGCGGCGCCGAGATTCGACGCGGCGCGGTCGTACTGGCCGGCCCGGTAGGCCGCCAGGCCCGCGCGCCACAGTACTTCGGTCTGGGCGGCGCGTCCCGTCGTCCGGCTGAACAGCTCCTTGTACACCGCCAGGCCGTCCTCCAGCTCGCCGACGCTCACCAGGTACGCGGCGAGCAGCGAGCCGACGCTCTGCCGGTCGTCCGCCGCCAGGCCCGCGACGACGCCCCGCCAGATGGCGCGCCCGCGCGATTTCACGTCGGCCGTGCGGCCCTCGCGCACGTCGAGCCGAAACTGCAGGACGCGGACCTGGGCCGCGAGCGTGCCGGACGAATGCCGCGTCAGAAAGGCGGCGGCCGCCGCCCGCGCCTCGTCGTTCGCGCGCATTCGGTACAGGTCGTCCACGATGTCCGCGTCGATGTGGTCGGTGCTGGACGACTCCGGGTAGGCCTTCCGCCACTCGCGCAGGACGTCGATGGCGTCCGCGAACCGGGCGGCGTCGGCCAGGCGATCGGCGATCGCGCGGTAGTCGCGCTCGGCGAACGGCGCGGGCGCGAGGTCGAACGTCTTCGCCAGCCGCCGCTCTGCCTGCCGCGCGGCATCGTAGGCCGCCACGGTGCGAAACTCGCGCTGCGTCTCGCGCAGGACGCCGATCGCTCCCACCGGGTGCTTCGACGCCTCGAGCGCCGCCGCCAGCTCCAGGCGGGCGAGATCGGCGAGCGGCCCGCGCCGCTCGATGTCGGCGATGCGGCGCGCCAGATCCGCCGCGCGATCCGGCTGGCCGGACTCGCGGTACTTCGCCGCCGCCTCGATGAGCAGATCGTGGTTCGCGCGGGCGGGGCCCGAGCGGGCCGGCCGGCCGAGCCGCTCGACCGCGCCGTCTGCGTCGCCGGCCGCGAGCAG
>JAHECP010000301.1 GCA_024641665.1 Acidobacteriota bacterium | reverse complement strand
TTCGTCGGCGTTCAACATCACGCGAGTCCTGGGGCGTCCTGTGCGCATGCTCGCCTCCTCACAGCGCCATACGCCCAGGCCGCATTATTTATTTCACTTGCTTCTGAGTCACGACACTAGACATCGGCGCACGGGGTGCACCTCGTGCACCCTTGTGCACCTCCTTCTGAGGAGGTCCGTGTGGCTATCCGATCGATCGGCCGCCTGCTGATCCTCATCCTGGCCCTGGCCGCCGCCCTTCCGGCGGCGGCCGCGGCCGGGTCTTCCCAGGGCGCCCGGATCGTGCCGCTGCCGGCGCCCGACAAGACGGGCGGGCGCCCGCTGATGCAGGCGCTCGCCGAGCGGCGCTCGCAGCGGGCGTTCGCGCCCACCGCGCTCTCCGACCAGGTGCTCTCGAACCTCCTGTGGGCCGCCTTCGGCATCAACCGGCCCGGCGGGTACCGGACGGCGCCCTCGGCGCGCAACTGGCAGGAGATGAAGGTCTACGTCGCGCGCGCCGACGGGCTCTATCTCTACGACCCGAAGGCGCACGCGCTCGCGCTCGTCGTGGCCGACGATCTCCGAGCCGCGACCGGTGGCCAGGCGTTCGTCGCCGACGCGCCCGTGAACCTCGTCTACGTGGCGGATCTGAAGAAGGCGACCGGTGTGACGCCCGACACCCAGATGCTCTACATGGGGGCTGACACGGGCGTCATCGCCCAGAACGTCTATCTGTACTGCGCCTCCGAAGGCCTCGCCACCGTCGTCCGGGCCACCGTGGACCGGGAGGCGCTGGCGAAGCGGATGCAGCTCGGCCCCGACGAGCGGATCATGCTGGCGCAGACGGTGGGGTACCCGAAGCAGTAGGTGACGCTTCGCCCGTTCCGCACGCGGCCTTGGCCCGCCGAAGCGCGCAGCGCCAAGGCGGCTACTCGCTGCGCAGCGTCGTCGCCGGATCGACGCGCGTGGCGCGGCGGGCGGGCAGCCAGGCCGCCAGCGCGGCGACCAGCAGCAGGACCAGGACTGCGGCGGCCAGCGTCGCGGGATCCGTCGGGCTGACCTCGAAGAGCAGGCTGCGGAGGATTCGGCCTTCGGCGAGCGCCGCGCCGAGGCCGATCGCCGCGCCTGCGCCCGCGAGCGTCGCCGCCTGCCCGCTGACCATCCGGCGTACCTGGGACGGCCGCGCGCCCAGGGCCATGCGGATGCCGATCTCGCGCGTGCGCTGGCCGACCATGTGCGCCAGCACGCCGTAGAGCCCGACCGCCGCCAGAACCAGCGCGACGGCCGCGAACAAGGACATCAGGAGCGCCTCGAACCTCATCCCGGCGCCGGCTCCCTCGACCCTGGCCTCGAGCGTCCCCGACTTACGGATGGCCAGCTCGGGATCGAGCGCGCGAAGCGCCTTGCCCACGCCCCGGATCACCGCGGGCGTGTCGAGTGACGTGCGCGCCAACAGATACGCGTTGTATGGCCCGTACCAGGTGCCGAGCGGGACATAGGCGGCCGGCAGCGTCAGACGGCTGAGGCCGTCCTGCTTGATGTAGGTCGCGCGGATCTGGCCGACCTCGTGGATGTTGCCTACAACACCGACGATCTCACGCCACGTGTCACCGACCTGGATCCGCCGCCCGAGAGCCCGGCCCGACGGGATGAGACGCCGCGCCAGCGCCTCGTTGACGATGGCAACCTGTTGATTCCCGGCGTCGCGCGGCGTGAACATCCGTCCCTCGCGCAGCGGCACCTTCAGGAGCGACAGGTAGTCGCGGTCCACCGCCGTAATCGAGCTTGGCACGGACGCGTCCGCTCCCTCCAGTTGCACCTTATTCAAGGCGCCCCAGGAGAAGGGCACGTCGTCGCCGAGCGCGGCACCGGTCACGCCCGACAGCTCGCGCGCCGTGTCCAGCCACCGGCGGTCGAGCAGCACCGCGTGGTCCGCGTCCGTCCATCGCTGCGGCAGCCCGACATCTATGACGACGACGTGCTCCGGGTCGAACCCGAGGGCGAGGTGCGCGAGGCGCCAGAGGCTGTTGGCGACGAGACCCGCGGCGGCGAGCAGCACGACCAAGAGCGCGGTCTCGGCGACCACGAACGCGCTGCGCACGCGGCGCGTGCCGGGCGTGACCGCGAGCGGACCGACCCGTGTGACCAGCAGGCGTGTGCCCGTGAGCGCCCAGGCGGGCGCCGCGCCAAACGCAAGGCCGGAGAGCAGCGACACGGCCAGGGCGAACCCGAGCACGCTGAGGTCCATGCGCACCTGATCGACCCGCGGCAGGGACGAGGGTGCCAGCCCCGCGATCACGGGCGTCGCCCAGGCGGCCAGCACGATGCCCAGCAGGCCGCCAAGCGCGGCCAGCAGCAGGGGCTCCGTCAGGAGCTGGCCGAGCAGCCGGCGACGCGAGCAGCCGATTGCGAGGCGGATGGTAAGCTCCCGGGTCCGCCGGGTTCCGCCGGCCAGCAGCAGGGTCGCGACGTTCACGCAGGCGATGAGCAGGACGAGGATCACGCCGGCCCCGAGGAGGAGCAATGTCGGTCGGGCTTGTCCGAGCAGCTCGTCGTGCAGCGATACGACGCGCGCTCGGAATTCCTGAAAGTCCGGCAGCTGCTGTGCGAAGGCTGCCATCAGGGCGCGCACGTTCGCGCTGGCGCGGTCGATCGTCACGCCGGGCCCGAGTCGGCCGAAGGTGAACCACAGTCGGAAGTTCTGGCCTGGCTTCACGACGCGGTCGGCGTCGCCGACCACCACGGGCGCGCACACGTCCGGGCGCAACGTCGGGAACCTGTAGAACAGCTGGACATTCGACGGGACGACGCCGACGACCTCGTACGTCTCACCCGCGGACGAGTCCGGGCGCTGTCCTCCGAGGCGCACGCGCCTGCCGACGACCCCTGGATCGCCGCCGAACACGCGCCGCCAATACCCTTCAGAGAGGACAATCACGTTCTCGCCGCCAGGCTGGCCGTCGGCGGCCGTGAACGTGCGGCCGACGATCGGGTGGACGCCCAGCATGTCGAAGAGGTTCGGCGTCACGAGAAAGGTCTCGCACCACTCGCTGATCCCAGGTGCCATCAACGTGTACGAATCTCGTTCGAGCGCGGCCAGGTTCACGAAATCAGCGTCGCGCGCCCGGAGCTCGAGGATTTGCGGCATGATCATCGGCACGTCGTCGAAGCCCTGCGCGCCCTGCCAGACGGCGACGAGCCGATCGGGATCCTGGTAGGGCAGCGGGCGCAGGAGCACGGCGTCCGCCACCGAGTAGATGGCCGTCGTCAGACCGACGGCGAGGCCGATGGTGACGATGGCCACCAGGGCGTTGCCGGGCTCGCGCCGCATCCGGCGGAGGGCGTACCGTAAGTCCTGCGCGAGTCGGTCGAAGACCGTCGCGCGCTGGTCCCGAACGGCTTCCTTCGTCTGGTCGATGCCCCCGAGATCCACGAGCGTCTTCCGCCGCGCCTCGGCGGGCGGGAGGCCCTTTTTGAGGTTGGCGCGCGTCTCCATCTCGACGTGGAAGGCGAGCTCCTCGTCCAGCTCCCGGTGGGCGCGCCGCCGCTGCAGGAGTCCACGGACGCTGGCAACCAGTCGCTCGAACATGGTCTCGTTCCCGGGGGGGGACCTACGTGGCGCGCAGCACCCGCTTCATCGACGCCACGAACTGTTCCCAGCTCTGGACCTCGGCCTCGAGCTGCCGCCGGCCCGCCGCCGTGAGCCGATAGACGCGCGCCCGGCGGTTGTTGGCCGACGGCACCATCTCAGACGCGACGAAGCCGCGCTTCTCGAGGCGATGGAGAGCGGGGTAGAGGGAGCCCTGGCTGGCGCTCAGCTCGTCACGCGAGATCTGGCGAATGCGGTTGGCGATCCCCAGCCGTGATCCGGCTCGAGCGCGAGGACCCGGAGAATCAGGAGATCGAGCGTTCCCTGGAGGAGATCGACTTTGGCCACGACCCACTCCTCTCGGATGGCGAGAAGAATGTAGGGCCGGCGGCGCCCTGGTGTCAAGGCTGCCGCGGCTCGTGGCATCCGAGAGATGCTCGGCCCTACCGGTCTGCTACCTCCGGGGCAGGAGCGCCGCGGCGGCGTCGGGCCACCGGGCGCGCACCTTCTTGACCGCCGCGTGGCGCCGCGTCAGCCGCTCGCGGCGGACGATGTCCTGGAAGGTCGAGGCGAGGTGCGTCCGCCACCAGTCGTGTCCGGGACCCTTCGCGCGCGCGTACGCGACGGCCAGGGGCTCGAGGCACGACGCGTCGCCGATGCCCGTCAGCGCGGCCAGGAAGCCCACCGGCAGCGGTTCCTTGGCCGCCTCCAGGGTTTCCCGCAGGTCGTAGAGCGCCACCGTGCTGCGCCGCGCCGCCAGCGCCTGGTGGATGGCCGCCCGGATCACCAGCCAGCCCGCGCGGGCGCTTCCCCGCTCGGCCGACTCCCGTGCCCGGACCAGCCCGACGAGCCGGTGCAGGCTGGCGAGGGGAGCGCTGGCCGCCTGCGCGGCGACGAGGGCGCCCATCCGCTCCGGCGTCTCGGGCAGCTCGCCGCCGGCGGCCGCCTCCAGGGCTTCGGGCGAGCAGTCGGGCGGCGTCTCGA
>JAHECP010000116.1 GCA_024641665.1 Acidobacteriota bacterium | reverse complement strand
GACGACGAGACCGCCGGCGAGCCGCGGGCCGGCCCAGGCGTCGAAGGCGGACGCCATGGGTCGCGCGGCCTTGCCCGCGGCGATCAGCCGGAGCCGACCCGCCAGGAGCGCCGGCGGCGGCGACGCGACCGCGCGCGTCACGAGGTCCCCCGCAGAGGCGCGGGACAGCCCGTGCGCCAGGATGTCGAGCAGATCGCGGCGGAGATCGGTCAGGGGATGCTGGTGCACACGTCAGCCGCCGTGGCGCCGCGACGCGTCGGCCACGGAGGACCGGGTCAGTGCAAGGTCGCCGGATCGGTCCAGTTCGAGAGCCCCGTCACCACGTCGAACTGCCGCAGGAGCCGGCTGACCAGCTGGTCGGCGTCGTCCTTGCTCGACAGCTGCTCGAGCCGCGCGAGAATCCTCGTCAGCGCGGCTTCGACGTCCGTGATGGCGCGCTCGGAGTAGTACTCCCGCTGCCGCTCGAGGCACAGGCGATGCTTCACGAACTCCTCGCGGTAGAACTCAGTGCGGGAGATTCGCTGGGCTGAACCAGCGGGCAGCGGTGAGGTGACGAGAAACCCTGGCATGCGAATCGTCGGGGCCGGCATGTCAGCGTAACCCAAGTGTAAAATGCCGCACACTCGCCTGTCAATCGCGCCGCGGCTCCGATGGCGGAATCGTCAGCGGACGCCCCGGGCGGCCACCAGCCCCCCGACGCACCCGACGGCCATCCCCCCCACCACCAGCAGCAGCATCATCATGGGCGAAAAGAAGGCCAGGCCGTCGAGCCCGATGGCGTCCGCGAGCATCGTGCCGTACCGGGCGGTCGCCACGGCGTAGCCCGCCCACAGCAGCAGCAGTGCCCCCAGGGCGCCAATCCCCCCTTGCAGCACGCCCTCGACGACGAACGGGCCGCGGATGAAGGCGGCGGGCGAGCCGACGAGGTGCATGATCTCGATCTCGTCAAGGCGCGCGTAGGCGGCGAGCCGCACCACGTTGGCGACGGTCAGGGCGGCGGCGATGCCGACGATGGTGATGATGACGAGGCTGACGCCGCGCAGGAGCGCCACGGCGAGCAGCAGCCGGTTGAGCCACTGGCGGTCGTAGCGCACGTCGGCAACGCCCGGCGCCTTGGACAGGCTCGCGGCGAGCGCGTCGATCCCGGCCTGGTCGCCCGCCGACGACCGGAGCCGCACCTCGAACGCCGCCGGCAGCGGATTCTCGCCCAGCTCGTTGGTCAGGCCGGCGAGGTCCTTGAAGTCGTGCTGGAAGCGCGCGAGCGCGTCGACCTTGGACACGTACTCGAAGCTGCGGACGAGCGGGCTCGCCGCGAGCGTCGCCTCGACGGCCGCGCGCTGCTCGGCGCTCGCGTCGTCGGTGAGATAGACGGACATCTCGGCCGCCTGGGCCCACTGGGCGACGAGCCGGTCCACGTTGGCGTTGACGAGCAGGAAGAAGCCGAGCAGGAACAGCCCCACCGTGACGGTCAGGATGGCCAGCGCCGCCGCCCGGCGGCCGTGCCAGAGGCTGGCGCCCGCTTCCGCGAAGAAGTACTTCAGCGCTCGCATACCTTCACGACGTCTCCACGATCTGGCCCTGGTCGAGCGTGAGCGCCCGACGGCCGACCTGGCGGATGAGCTCGCGGTCGTGCGTGGCCACGACGACCGTCGTGCCGCGCGCGTTGATCTCCCGGAAGAGATTCATGATCTCGAGCGACAGATCCGGGTCGAGGTTGCCGGTCGGCTCGTCGGCGAGCACGAGCATCGGGTCGTTGACCAGGGCGCGCGCGATGGCAATCCGCTGCTGCTCGCCGCCCGACAGGTCCAGCGGAAGCGCGGTCATCCGGTGCTGCAGCCCGACCCACTTGAGCACCTGGAAGGCCTTTCGCCGCTGCGACGCCTCGGGCGCGCCGAGGACCCGTGGCACGAAGGCCACGTTCTCGAACACGGTCTTGCGCGGAATCAGCTTGAAGTCCTGGAAGACGAACCCCACGCTCCGCCGGTAGGACTGCACCTCGCGCGGCCGGAGGTCCGAGAGGTTCCGCCCCGACACCATGAGCTGGCCTTCCGAGGGCAGCTCCTGGCGGAGCATCAGCCGCAGGAAGGTCGACTTGCCGGCGCCGCTCGGGCCGGTCAGGAACACGAACTCGCCCTTCTCGACCGTGAGCGAGAGGTCGCGCAGCGCGTACACGCCGCGACTGTAGACTTTGGAAAGGTGATACGCTTCAATCACGCCGGTTCTCGCGTGATGCTGACGTGGACGGCCGCGGTCGAATCGCCCGCAAGCATAGCACAGCCCTTCGCGGCCTCGCGTGTGGTGCGGCGCCTCAGGCGCGCTCGTCTTCGAGCGCCTCGCGCAGCCGGCGGGTGAGCCGCACCGGGTCGGCGCGCCCGGCGGTCGCCTTCATCGCCTGCCCGACGAGGAATCCGAACGCCTTCGTCCGGCCGCGGCGGCACTCCGCGACGACCTTCGGGTGCGCGGCCATCACGTCGCGCACCACCGCCGCGAGCGCCGCCTCGTCGTCGACGCGCGCCAGCCCCTCGGCCTCCACGATGTCCGCCGCCGCGTGTCCCGTCGCGCGCATGCGGGCGAACACCTCCTTGGCCACCGGGCCGCTGACGCGTCCGGCCTCGACGAGCGCGATGAGCGCCGCGAGGCCCGCGGGCGGCACCGGGCCGGCCACCGTCTCGAGGTCGTCAGTGCCCAGCTCGTGGAGGGCCCGGCGCACCTCGCCCAGCACCCAGTTGGCCGCCGCCTTGGGCGGCGCCCCCGCCCGCACGGTCTCCTCGAAGTAGGCGGCCGTCGCGCGTCCGGCCCGGCTCAGCCCGTCGGCGTCGTACGCGCCGAGGCCGTAGTCGCACGCGAGCCGGGTCCGTCGCGCGTCGGGCAGCTCCGGCAGCGACGCGCGCGCCGCGGCGACCGCCGCGGCGTCAATCGCGAGCGCGGGCAGGTCCGGCTCCGGGAAGTAGCGGTAGTCGTGCACCGCCTCCTTCGTGCGCATGGGCACCGTGCGCCCGCCCGCCTGGTCCCACTGGCGCGTCTCGGCGACGACCGGCTGGCCCGCGGCGAGCCGCGCGACCTGCCGCGCGATCTCGAACTCGAGCGCGCGCTGCAGGTAGCGGAACGAGTTGAGGTTCTTGACCTCGGTCTTGACGCCGAGCGCGCGGGTCCCCGCCCGGCGCACCGACACGTTGGCGTCGCAGCGGAGGCTGCCCTCCTCCATGTTGCCGTCGGTGACGCCGATTTCCACGAGCACCGCCCGCAGACGGCTGAAGAAGCCCGCCGCTTCGGCGGCCGACGCGAGCGCCGGCTCGGTGACGATCTCGACGAGCGGCACGCCGCTGCGGTTGAAGTCGAGGTAGGTGCGCCGATCCGAATCGGGAAACCCGTGGTGCAGCGACTTGCCGGCGTCCTCCTCGAGATGGACGCGCACGATGCCCACCCGCCGGCCGCCCGCTTCGACCTCGAGCCAGCCGCCGGCCGCCAGGGGCGCCTCGTACTGCGAGATCTGGTAGCCCTTGGGCAGGTCCGGATAGAAGTAGTTCTTGCGCGCGAACACCGAGCGCGCCCGGACCGTGCCGTTCAGGGCGAGCGCGGCGCGCACCGCCGCATCCACCGCGCGGGCGTTCAGGACCGGGAGGGCGCCGGGCAGGCCGAGACAGACCGGGCAGACGTGGGTGTTCGGCGGGTCGCCGAAGCGGGTGCTGCACGCGCAGAACAGCTTGGACTCGGTGAGGAGCTGCGCGTGCACCTCGAGACCGATGACCGGTTCGAAGGAGTCCATGGTGCCACCGGGCCGGCCGCCGGCGCGGGGCGGGCCGCCCGCCTCAGGCCTTCGGGCCGGCCGCCCGCACCTCGGCGTCCACCGACGACTCGAAGGCCGCGAAGTTGTCCGCGAACATGCCCGCCAGCTTCGCGGCCTGGGCGTCGTAGGCCGACGCGTCGCGCCACGTCACCCGCGGCGTGAGCAGCGCCTCCGGCACGCCCGGGCAGCCGGCCGGCACGTCCACGTTGAACACCGGGTCGCAGCGGAACGGCCCCGCGTCCAGCGCGCCCGAGAGGGCGGCGTTGATCATCGCACGAGTGTGGGCGATTTTCATCCGGCTGGCGACCCCGTGCCCGCCGCCCGTCCAGCCCGTGTTCACCAGCCACACGCGCGCGCCGTGCCGGGCGATGCGCTCGCCGAGCAGCGTCGCGTACACCTTCGGGTGCCAGACCATGAACGGCGCCCCGAAGCAGGTGCTGAACGTCGCTTTCGGCTCGGTCACGCCCTTCTCGGTGCCGGCGACCTTCGCCGTGTAGCCCGACAGAAAATGGTACATCGCCGCCGCCGGCGACAGGCGCGCGATGGGCGGCATCACCCCGAAGGCGTCCGCCGTCAGCATGATGACGTTCGTCGGATGCCCGCCCATCCCCGACTCGACCGCGTTCTCGATGAAGGCGAGCGGATAGGCGCCGCGCGTGTTCTCGGTGAGGCGATCGTCGTCGAGGTCGAGCGCGCGCGTCGCCGGGTCCATCACGACGTTCTCGAGCACGGTGCCGAACCGGCGGGTCGTCGAGTAGATCTCGGGCTCGGCCTCCGCCGACAGCTTGATCAGCTTCGCGTAGCACCCGCCCTCGAAGTTGAACACGCCGCGGTCCGACCAGCCGTGCTCGTCGTCGCCGATCAGCCGGCGGCCCGGGTCACTCGAGAGCGTGGTCTTGCCGGTGCCCGACAGGCCGAAGAAGAGCGCGACGTCGCCCGCCGGCCCGACGTTCGCCGAACAGTGCATCGGCATGACGTCCCGCAGCGGCAGCAGGTAGTTCATCACCGTGAAGATCGACTTCTTGATCTCGCCGGCGTAGGTCGTGCCACCGATGAGCGCGAGCCGCTTCGCGAAGTTCAGCACGATGAACGTCTCCGTCCGCGTGCCGTGCCGCGCCGGGTCGGCCTTGCAGCCGGGCGCGTCGATCACGGTGAACTCGGGCGCGTGCGCCGCCAGGCGTGCCGGGTCGTGCTCGCCGATGAACAGGTGCTTCGCGAACAGGTTGTGCCACGCGTACTCGGTCACCACGCGAATGGGCAGCCGGTAGGCCGGGTCGGCGCCCGCGTACGCGTCGAGCACGTGCACCTCGCGCCCCTCGAGATAGCGCGCAACGTGCTCGTGCAGCCGATCGAACCGCGTCTGGTCGAGCGGCCGGTTCACGGGCCCCCACCAGACGTGCTCCGCGCTCGACGGTTCGCGCACCAGGAACTTGTCGCTCGGCGAGCGCCCGGTGTGCTGGCCCGTCAGGCACACGAGCGGCCCGTTCGCCGCGATGGCCGCCTCGCCGCGCCGCACCGCGGCCTCGTAGAGCGCCGGCACGCCCAGGTTCCAGTGTTCCGGTCCGAGATTCGCCAGTCCGGCGGCCCTGAGGCCGCCCACGACCTGCTGCGCCTGCGCCATTCGGTCTCCTCGGAGATCGCCCTGACCCGTCCAGTGTGGGGGATTGAAACGACCGATCGTACCCGGGTCGAATCGGCGAAGTCAAGGATGGGACGTGGTTTAGGGGGAGGGAACGCGGTCGCAGGGGAAACGGCCCCGGCCGGGGACGGCCCACGCGCGGGCGCCCGGGCAGGCTCGGCGCGCGCCCGAGCCGCGTCCCGGCCGGACGGGTCCGATCAGTGCACGCTGACGACGCGCCGGAAGACCCCGACGACGGGCGCGTCGAACTGCGTGCCCGCGCAGCGCGACAGCTCGAGGAACGCCTCGTGGGACGAAATGGCGTCCCGGAAGACGCGCGGCCGCGTCATCGTGTCGTACGCGTCGGCCACCGCGATGATCCGGCTGCCGAGGGGAATGGCCTCGCCTCGCAGCCCCCGCGGGTACCCGAGCCCGTCCACGCGCTCGCAGCACGCCCAGATCAGCTCCGCCGCGTCCGCGAGGTACGGCAGCTCCCGCGTGAGCTCGTAGCCGAGCTGCGGGTGCGTACGCACCAGGGCCAGCTCCTCGACGGTGAGCGGCGCGGGCTTGCGCAGCACGGCCTCCGGCATCGCGAACTTGCCGACGTCGTGGAAGAGCGCCGCCCGCTCCACGGCGCCGATGTCCGACTCGCTCAGGCCGAGCAGCCGCGCCAGGCTCACCGCCAGCCCGACCACCCGGTAGCCGTGCGCGTAGGCGTCGCGGTCGCGCAGCGTCAGCATCGAGAGGAGCGCGTCGAGCGCGTCGGGGGATTCGACCCGCAGCGCCGCGATGGCGTCCACGAGGCGGGTGAAACGGATTCTGCACTCCGACTCGAGCGTCTCGCGCCAGCGCCGCGAGTCCATCGCCGCGCGGTGCCAGTCCACGCCGCGCTGGACCGCGTCGCGCAGCCGCTCGCGGCCGAACGGCTTCATCAGGTAGTCGAGCACGCCCTGGCGCAGGCTCGACACCGCCGGACCGACCTCGTGGACCGCCGTCGCCATGATGATCGCCGTCTCGGGATACTGGCTGCGCAGGTGCTCGGCCAGCCACAGCCCGTCGTGCCCCGGCATGCGGACGTCGCAGAGGGCGACGGCGGCCGGGTCCGTCTGCATGGCCCTCAGCGCCTCCTCGGCGTTTGAGGCCTCCTTCACCAGAAAGCCACCAGTCTCGAGCCAGTGGGTCATCAGGTGCCGCACACGGTTCTCGTCGTCGACCACGAGCACCGATCGCTCTCGTTCCTGGTCCAACATACGACTCGTCTCCGGCGAGTTGGAACGGACGGGACGCCCCGCGCGCCCGCCCTCTGTCCCGTGACCGTGCAAGGCTGTTGCCAGCCAAACGTCACGATTTTCGGAGGTTGCCGCCGCCCAGTGTGCCCCGGCCGGCCCGCCGGCTGTGCGGAGTGGGCGCGCGCGCGCGTCGGAACCGCCCGGACCGTCAGCCCCCGAGGCTGGCGAGGGCATCTGCCCGAACACGCCGCGCGGCCAGCCGCGCGAGCCGGCGATACAGCGCCCGCCGGCTGATCCCCAGCAGGCGCGCGGCGGCCGCCTTGTTGCCGCCGGTGGAGGCCAGCGCGCGCTCCACGCGCTCGCGGGCCTCGGCCAGCTCTTCCGGCGACGCGTCGAACACCGCACGCCCGTCGGGCGACGGCGCCGCCCGCACGCGGTCGGGCAGCGCGCGCGCCACGTCGCGCTCGGTGATCTGATCGCCGTCGGCGAGCAGACACGCGCGCTCGATCACGTTGCGTAGCTCGCGCACGTTGCCCGGCCACTCCGCGCCGGCGAGCCGTGCGCCCGCCTCCGGTGTGAGGCCGAACACGCGTCTGCCCAGCCGCGCCGCGCACTCGCGCGCGAACGCCGCGCCCAGCCGCGGGATGTCGTCCCGCCGCTCGCCGAGCGACGGCAGGTGCAGCTCGATGAGCGCGAGCTGGAGGAACAGATCGGCGCGAAGGCGTCCCGCTGCGATCGCCCGCCTGAGATCGTGGCTGGTCGACGCGAGCACGTACACGTCGATGCGGCGCGGCTCGACGCTGCCGGGCGTGAAGAGCTCGCCCGTCTCGATCACACGCAACAGGCACGCCTGTGCGTGCAGCGGAAGGGCGTCGACACCATCGAGGAACAGCGTGCCGCGGTCGGCGACGGCGAACACGTCGCCGCGCCCGGCGGCCTCGCCATCGTCCTCGAGACCCTCCGGACCGGCGCCGGCGCCGGCGAACGACAGCCCGTCGGCGGCGCCGCAGTTGACCGCCACGAACCCGCGGCTCCGGCGCGGGCCGATCGCGTGCATGGCCCGGGCCGCGAGTTCCTTGCCGGTGCCGGTCTCGCCGGTAATGAGCGCACTGCGCGTCCGCGGCGCCACGCGCGCGATGAGCCCGAACAGCTCCTGCATCACCAGGCTGCGGCCGATCATGCCGCAGAAGTCGCCGCCGGCGCCCGCGACGGGCGCCGGGGTGAGCAGCGGCCGGCGCGCCGCGGCCAGGCTCGCCTGATGAAGCAGCTCCCGCAGGCACGCGACGGTCATGGGCTTGTCGACATAGTCGCGCGCGCCGTGGCCGATGGCCTCGACGACGCCGCCCACTTCGGCGCGACCGGCCGTGACGACGAGCCGCGCGGGCCGGTAGCGCTCGCAGAGCGCGCGCACCGCGCAACCGCCCGGGCCCTGCAGCAGCCGCACGTCGGCCAGGATGAGATCGATGCGCGGCCCTGCCGCGCGCAGCGCCGCCTCGGCCGACACGCAGGTCAGCAGGTCGATCCCCGCGGCCTCCGCCACCTCCCCCACGAGCCTGATCTGATCCGGCTCGTCATCGATGAGAAGCACACCCGGGCGCTGCATGCCCATCGTGTCGAGACCCCTCCGCCGGCGCCGCCGCCAGCGGCACCGGTGCCCCGCAGCGAACGCGGGCGCTCAAGCCGAGGCAGGGCAAAGGGCGCGCCAGCTCCAACCGCACGGGCAAGTACGTTAAACGCTTTATGATGAGAATGTTACAGGGGTCGCCAGGAGGAGCGCCGGTGGGATGGTGTGCGCGGATGGCCCGAAACGGGACGCGCCTGGTCCGTCTCGGCTCAGTCCGGTACACGAATGCCGTGCTTCCGCATCAGCCGCCAGAGCGTGGTCCGGCTCACCTGCAGCTCGTTGGCGACCCCGGTGAGATCGCCGTGATGGCTGGTGAGCGATCCGAGGATCATCGCCCGCTCGGCGCGGTCGCGCGCCGCCGCCACGCCCCGCTCGGTCGAGCGCTGGTCCGGGGCCAGCGACGCCGCCACCGATTCGGGCAGGTCGGCGAGCTGGATGGGCCGGCCCTGGGCGAGCGCGAGCGCGCGCTGGATGACGTGCTCGAGCTCGCGCACGTTGCCCGGGTAGTGATAGTCGAGCATCGCGCGCATCGCGTCGTCGGCGATCTCGCGCGGGTCGAAGGGGCTGTACTTCCGGACGAAGTGGTTGACGAGCGTTTCGACGTCGCCGGGACGCTCCCGGAGCGGCGGCAGGTGGACGTGGTAGGCGTTGAGCCGGTAGTAGAGATCCTGGCGGAACGCGCCCGCCTCGACGGCGGCGCGCAGATCCACGTTGGTGGCGGCCACGAAGCGGACGTCGATCTCGCGTCCCTCGTTCTCGCCGATGCGGCGCACGAGCCCCGACTCGAGCACGGCGAGCAGGCGCGCCTGGGACTCCCTCGCGAGCAGGCTGATCTCGTCGAAGCAGAGCGTGCCCAGGTGGACGTGCTCGATCAGGCCGGCGCGGTCGGTCGTGGCGCCCGGGAACGCGCCACGCACGTGACCGAAGAGCTCCTGCTCGAGGAGCTGCCCGCTCACCGCCGCGCAGTTGAACACGACGAAGGGCCGCTCGGCGCGCGCGCTCTCGGCGTGGATGGCGCGGGCGACCAGCTCCTTGCCGGTGCCCGTCTCGCCGGTGATGAGCACGGTGCCCGCCACGGTGGCGGCGCGGCACACGAGGTCGCGCACGCGGACCATCGCCTCGCTCTCGCCCACGAGCGACGCCAGCGGGTCGGCCGGGCTGACGCGTTGCTCGAGGAGCCGGACCTGGCGGGCGAGCTGCCGCCGCTCGGTCGCCGCCTTGACTCGCAGCAGGAGCTCCTCGGCGAAGAACGGCTTCTGCACGAAGTCCACGGCGCCGAGCTTCATCGCCTCGACGGCCGATTCGATCGTGCCGAAGCCGGTCATGATGATGAGCGCCGTGTCGACGAGGCGCTCGCGCAGCCGGCGCAGGACGTCGATGCCCGAAATCCCGGGCATCCGCATGTCCGACAGGATCACGTCGAACACGCCGGCGAGCGCGAGGTCGAGCCCCGCCTCCCCCGACTCGGCCGTCTCGACGGCGTATCCGGCGAGCCGCAGCGTGGCGGTCAAGGTGCTGCGGGTTCCCGGGTCGTCGTCAATCACGAGCACGCGCGACATGCCCTTCCACCTCAGCCACAATACTAACCCCTCGACCGTTCGCGCCGATACGGCGGACATGGACCGAAGTCTCCACCCCGGCCGCCGACGGGCGGCGCGCGGCGCCTGGGCGCTCTCCGCCGCGGCGGCGTTCCTGGCCGCCTGCGCGCCCGTGCCGCCCCCGGCCGTCCCCGGGCCGACCGCGCCCCTCGTGCCCGCCGTCGTTCGCGTGGGCCACGCCGACGGATCGGGAGCGGTTCGCTCGCTGCCCCTCGAGCAGTACGTGCTGGCGACCGTTCTGAGCGAGACGGTCCCGCCGAGCGGCGACCGGGCGGCCGCCGAGCGGATCTTCGAGGTCCAGGCCATCGTGGCCCGCACCTATGCCGCCGCCAACCTCGGCCGCCACGCGAGCCAGGGGTTCGACCTGTGCGATTCGACGCACTGCCAGGTCCTGGACCTGTCACGGCTCGAGCGATCGCCGTGGGTCGCGGTGGCCCGGCGGGCCGTCGAGCGGACGGCCGGGCAGGTGCTCCTGTACGGCGGACGCCCCATCCAGGCCCTGTTCCACGCCGATTGCGGCGCCCGCACGAGCGGAGCCGACGAGGTGTGGGGCGGCACGCCGGTGCCGTATCTCACCGGCCATCCCGACCGGCTGCCCGGCAACGACTCGCACATGGTCTGGCGCTACGAGATCGCGGGCCAGCGGCTGAGCGAGGCCCTCGGCCGGAACGGCGGCCCGCAGGTGGGCTCGGCGGCGACCCGCGTCGAGGTGACCGCGCGCGACTCGGCCGGTCGTGCCCAGCAGGTCGTCGTCAGCGGCCGGCGCACGGTCACCCTGCGCGGCGAGAACTTCCGCTCGGCCGTCAACGCCGTGGCCGGACCGCTCGCGATCCGCAGCACGTGGTTCACCGTCAGCCGCGCCGACGGTCGGTTCGTCTTCGAGGGCCGCGGCTTCGGCCACGGGGTCGGGCTCTGCCAGACCGGCGCGGCGGCCCGCGCCCGCGCCGGCGAGAGCCCGCGGGACATCCTCGCCTTCTACTATCCAGGCACCGTCATCCGGGGCGGAGGCGCCCGCGGACGGCGCGCCGCCGACCCCATTCCCATCCCCAAGCTCCGGCCCCGCGGCGGCGGCCCGGCCGGCCCGGTCTAACCCTTTCTCGCCCCGGCGGTTCCCGACCCCGGGGGATGCCCTATAATGAACGGGGTGATCGGCGGGCTTACTCTCCTGTAAACACCTGAAGGGCTGGAACGTAATCCGATGATAGGTGCCTCGCAAGGCGCTCCCGTGCCGGCTGGCCGCGAGGCGGACACGCTCGACGCGTCCGAGATCAAGCGTCTCCTCGCCGGCGAGCTGGAAGACGAGGCGCGCGAGCGTTTCGCAGGGATCGTGCTGCGGCACCAGCGGCGCGCCTCGCGCATCGCGTATCACTATCTGCGCGACGCCGCCGAAGCGGACGAAGCCGTGCAGGACGCGTTCGTCAAGGCGTACCTGCACCTGGACACCTTCAGGGAGGAGCTGCCGTTCGAGGTCTGGTTCACGCGGATCCTCGTCAACGGCTGCTTGGATCGCATCAAGGCGAGAGCGCGGCGCGACCGGTGGTTCGTTCCCCGGGCGGAGAACGTCGAGGACGGTCAGGGCGTGCTGGAGACCGCAGCCGGGACCGGCCCCTCGCCCGAGGATGCGTTGCTGGCCCGGGAGCGTCACCGCCGCCTGAACCGGGCGCTCGGGCGCCTGCCGGATCGCCAGCGGCTGGTGTTCGTGATGAGCCAGGTCGAGGGGTGCTCATCGAAGGAGGTGAGCGCGGCGACGGGGTTGAACGAATCGACGGTTCGGGTGCATCTCTTCCGCGCCATTCGCCGGCTGCGGAAGCTGCTGACCGAGCCGCCGGAAGTGACGGGAGGGACAAACCGTGCTGTCCGCTAGAGAAACCGCCCGTCCTCATCTCGGGGAGCGACAGCTGCTGGCCGCCTGCCAGGAGGGCGAGCGTCCGGCGCACCTCGACGAGTGCCAGACCTGCCGGGCGCGGTATGCGAAGCTGGCGGCGTTCCTCGACGCCGTCCGGCAGGACGCCACCGGCGCGGCCGACGAGGTGTTCACGGCGGAGCGCCTGGCCGCCCAGGCGGCGCACGTGCGTCGCCGTCTCAAGAACCTGTCCGCGCCGGTACGGGTCCTGACGTTCCCCGCGCCGCGGCGCAGCGCGCCGATGGTCGGGCGCGCAGGTCGTCGCTGGGTGGCGATGGCGGCCGCGGCCGGCCTGCTGATCGGGCTGGCGACCGGCGTGACCGTGAACTTCCACCCGTTCGGGGCGCAGTTCGGGCCGCCCACCGCCGCCGAGCGCGCGGTGGGCGACCGCACGGCGGGGTCGGCCCGCTCGATGGCCCTTTCGAACGCGTGGGCGGCGGCCGACCGGCGGCAAGGCGACGAGGCGTTCCTGAGCGAGGCCGACTCGGCGTTCGGATCGCCGCACGTCGAGGAGCTGCAGGCCATCGACGCCATGACGCCGCGCGTGAGGGAAATCGCCGCGGTGAGCCGCTGACCTTCCGGGGGCGCGGAACTCCCCCGCCCGTTCCGTCTATAATCGAATCGAAAGAGACGGCAATCGCGCCGGGCGTTCCGGGCTCGTCGACGACGCCCGCGGGCGATCCACGAGACGTGCGTCCCTGATCTGCCACCGATGTCCATGCAGCCGTTGATCTTCCGGAAGGGCCTCAATCTCGGGGAGGAAGTGGCCGACGAGCTCGCCCGCGCCTACCACAGCGCGCTCGTGGACCAGGTCCGGGCGGCGGACCACCGGTACGTCGCCGGCCGGCTCACGGTCCACCTCGCGCGGGAGTTCGGCTTCTGCTACGGCGTGGACCGCGCGGTGGACTACGCCTACCAGGCGCGGCGGCGCTTCCAGGACCGTCGGGTGTTCCTGACCGGCGAGATCATCCACAACCCGCACGTCAACGACCAGCTCCGCGCCGTGGGCATCCGTTTTCTGAGCGACGCGGGCGAGACGCTCGAGCAGCTCGACGCCGACGATGTGGTGATCCTGCCGGCGTTCGGGGTCTCGGTCCGCGACATGCTGCGCCTCCGCGAGATCGGCTGCACGCTGGTCGACACCACCTGCGGCTCGGTGCTCAACGTCTGGAAGAACGTGGAACGCTACGCCGCCGACGGGTTCACGTCGGTCATCCACGGCAAGGTTCACCACGAGGAGACGCGTGCGACGGCGTCGCAGGCGCTGAAGTACCCCAACGGGCAGTACCTGGTCGTGCTCGACGGCGAGGACACCACGGTCGTGTGCGACTACATCCGCCACGGCGGCGATCGGGCCGCGTTTCTCCAGCGGTTCCGGAAGTCCGTCTCCCCGACCTTCGACCCGGACCGTCATCTCGAGCGCATCGGCTGCGCGAACCAGACGACCATGCTGATGTCCGAGTCGCTCGACGTCGGCGAGCGGCTGCGCCAGGCCATGATCGACCGCTACGGCGAGGCGGATCTCCCGGCGCACTTCCGCGCGTTCGACACGATCTGCTCGGCGACGCAGGAGCGGCAGGACGCGGTGCTGGCGCTGCTCGACGGAACCCCGCTCGACCTGATGCTGGTCGTCGGCGGCTACAACAGCAGCAACACTTGCAACCTGGCGCGGATCTGCGCCGACCGGGTCCGGAGCTATCACATCGCCGACCCCCGGTCGCTCGTCTCGGCCGGGGAGATCCGCCACCGGCTCATCGGGCCGCCCTCGACGGCGGGCAACGTCGAGGTGGTGACCCGGGACTGGCTGCCGGCGGAGGGCCCCGTGTCGGTCGGGCTGACGGCCGGCGCCTCGACCCCCAACAACATCGTGGGCCAGGTCATCGCCGCCCTGGCGGGCTTCGCCGAGCCCGTCCGGCCGCCCGAGGCCCCCGCCCCCTGACCTCTGCCCGCCGCGGCCGGGGACCAGGCCGCCCGCCGGCACTCCAGAAACGGCACGACCCTGCGTAAACAGGCGGTTGGAGGGGGGCGTATTTAGGTCAGACGTGTTTCTGGAGTGATTTCAGATGGTTAGCCGGATTGCCCTACTCCTCACGGCGGCGCTGGTGGCCACCACGGCTGCCCAGCAGCCGCAGAGCCGCACCCACAAGTGGTGGCAGGACCAGGAGACCAGGAAGGTGCTGAGCCTGACGGACCAGCAGTCGGCCCAGGTCGAGGACCTCTTCGAGGCCAGCTTGCCCAGGCTCCGGGACCTGAGGAAGTCGCTCGACACGCTGGAGAACGACCTGTCGGTGCTCATCCGCAACGGCCAGTCCGACGAGAGCGTGGTCGTGGCCAAGATCGACGAGGCGGAGCAGACGCGCGCGGAGTTGAACAAGACCCGGACCCTGATGCTCTATCGCATGCACAAGGTGCTCACGCCGGAGCAGAACCGGAAACTGAAGGAGTTGTTCGACCAGCGGGAGCGCGAGCGCAAGGGCAAGTCGGAACAACGGCACTTCTAGGTCCGGAGGACGGTCTGAACGGTCCTCGGATTCCTCGACACAGCTGCCGCGGTCACGGCGAGCCAGGAGCGCCGGGCCCGCGGAGGAACTGACGACGACGTGGCCCGGCCGGGTGCACGCCGGGGAACAAGCGGGCATCGAATCGAGTCTGTGGCACAAGGGCCTCGCCGAACGAGCTGACATCAGGCCCATGGAGGTTTTCGTGAGCAAGCGCGTATCCGTTCCGATCACCCTGCTTCTGGCGCTGGCGACGGCGGCCGTGGCGAGCGCCCAACAGGTGAGCGACGCCGAGGTCAAGGAGTTGACCCGTCTCGCCCTGCAGCAGGCCCAGTCCCCGCAGCCAGGCGCCGGGCCGACGGTCGAGCTCAGGGTCGATGACGCGGTGCAGCGGGCGATGGCGAACAACCTGAACATCGCCGTCCAGCGCCTGAACCCCCGGACCTACGACTACTCGATCGCGTCGCTCACGTCGGCGTATCTGCCGACCGTCACGTCGAGCGTCAACAACCAGAACGTGACGCAGCTGCCGACCAACCAGTTCTCGGGCGGCCAGATCGTGAGCATCAAGAACCAGGCGTGGAGCTCGGGCCTCTCCCAGGCCGTCCGCTGGGGTGGGGGATCGTTCAACGTGAACTTCACCAACTCGCGGCAGAACTCGAACGCGGCGAACCGCACGTACAACCCGGCCTACAGCTCGAACCTGACGGCCACCTACACCCAGCCGCTCCTGAAGAACTTCTCGATCGACAGCACGCGCGCCTCGATCGACACGACCAAGATCAGCCGGAACATGTCGGAGCAGGGCCTGCAGAGCACCATCGCGACGACCGAAGCCAACGTCCGCAACGCGTACTGGGACCTGCTCGCCGCGGGCCGGGCGGTGAACGTGGCGCGGCAGTCGCTGTCGCTCGCGACCAAGCTCGTCGAAGACAACCGCCAGCGCGTCGAGATCGGCACGATGGCGCCGCTCGACGTCGTCCAGGCGCAGTCGGAGGAGGCCAGTCGGCGGCAGGTGCTCGTGCAGGCCGAGGCGACGCGCCGCACGGCCGAGCTGGCGCTGAAGCAGCTCATCGTGAGCGGCACCGACGATCCGTTGTGGAACTCGACGATCGTGCCGGTGGATCAGCCGACCTTCGCGCCGGAGCCGATCGACATCGAGGCGGCCGTCCGGCAGGCGCTCGATCAGCGGCTCGACCTGCAGCAGGCCCGGGAGCAGCTCGAGAGCAACAACATCTCGCTCAAGAGCCTGAACAACCAGACGCTGCCCCAGCTCGACCTCCAGGCCAGCTATCAGCTCGCGGGCCGCGGCGGCACCTTCCAGCAGTACAACCAGTCGATCGGCGGCCAGATCATCGGCCGGATTCCGGGCGGCTACCTCGACGCGCTGAAGAACATCGCCAACTGGGACGCGCCGACCTGGAACCTGCAGGTCAACATGAGCTACCCGCTGGGCCAGAGCGCGGCCCGGGCCAACACGGCGCGCGCCCGGATCCAGCTCGAGCAGACCCAGGCGCAGATCAAGCAGCTCCAGCTGCAGGTGGCGACCGAGGTCACCAATCTCGCGTTGCAGGTGAGCAGCAACGGCGAGAGCGTGCAGGCCGCGGCGGCCGCACGCGAGCTCGCGCAGAAGCAGCTCGACGCCGAGGAGAGCAAGTTCGAGGTCGGGCTCTCCACGAACTACCTGGTCGTGCAGGCGCAGCGTGACCTCGCCAACGCCCAGATGACGGAGCTGCAGGCGAACCTGAGCTACCAGAAGTCCCTCGTGAACTTCCAGCGCGCGCTCGTCACCGGCACCACGTCGAGCGTCACGAGCATCAGCGGCGGCGGCAGCAGCGCCGCACGGTAGCGGCTGCCGCCCTGGCGGCAACCCGCGGACGGAACGGTCATCATTCGAGAGCGACATCATGCGCAAGGTGGTCCCCCTCGTCGTCGTGGCAGCCGTCGCGGTCGGCGGCTTCACCTACTACAGCCGGAGCGGCGGCGACGCCGGCACGCCGGCGGGACAGGCCGCCCAGGGCGGCCCCGCCCGCCCGGGCGGCGGCATGCCGGGCGGCGGACCGGGCGGCGTGTTCCGCCCGCCGATGACGGTGGACACCGCCAAGGTCTCGCGCGCCTCGCTCTCCGAGTACGTCACGGTCGTCGGCAACCTGATCGGGGCCGCCACGGTGCAGGTCGTGCCGAAGGTCAACGGGCGGCTCGACTCGATCGCGGTGCGTCTCGCCGACCCGGTGCGCAAGGGCCAGGTGATCGCGAAGGTCGACGACCGCGAGATCGCCCAGCAGGTCAAGCAGGCGGAGGCGTCGTACGAGGTGGCCGGCGCCACGGTGCGCCAGCGCGAGGCGGACCTGAAGTTCGCGCAGGTCAACCTCGAGCGGTCGCAGAGCCTCTTCGAGCGCCAGCTGATGGCGAAGCAGGGGCTCGACGACGCGGATGCCCGCTACCAGGCGGCGGCCGCGCAACTCGACCTCGCGCGCGCGCAGTACTCGCAGGCGAAGGCGCGCCTCGACGAGCTGAACATCACGCTCGCCAACACGGAGATCCGCTCGCCCGTCGACGGCTTCGTCGGCAAACGGTTCCTCGACCCGGGCGCCTACGCGTCGCAAAACGCGCCGGTCGTGTCGCTCGTGGACATCACCTACGTGCGCCTGGTGGCCAACCTGGTCGAGAAGGACATCAAGCGCGTCAGTCAGGGGGTGCCGGCCACCGTCGAGGTGGATGCCTACCCCGGCGAGTCTTTCAAGGGGCTGGTGAGCCGCGTGGCGCCGGTCTTCGATCCGGCCACGCGGACGGCCGAAATGGAGATCGAGGTGCCCAACCCCGGCTTCCGCCTGAAGCCCGGGATGTACGCGCGGGTCCGGCTGCAGGTGGCCGAGCGGCCCGATGCGCTGACCGTGCCGAAGGCCGCCGTCGTGGACCGTGACGGCCAGCGCGGCGTGTTCCTGCCCGACAAGGGCGTCGCGCACTTCGTCGCGGTGCGCACCGGCCTCGAGGACGACGCGCGGATCGAGATCCTGGAGGGGATCGACGAGCAGACCACCGTCATTGCGACCGGCGCCGCGGCCCTCCGGGACGGCGACAAGTTCGTGCTGGCCGGCCTGCCGGAGACGCCGACGGGCGCGCGCCGCGGCGGCCCCGGCGGGAGCCGCGGG
>JAHECP010000115.1 GCA_024641665.1 Acidobacteriota bacterium | reverse complement strand
CCGGCGCCGGCAGCGCGCCGACCGCGCCGGTCGGCCGATCCGCCAGCGCGACGTGCACGCGTTTCAACGCGGCGGCCACCTCCAGCGCCGACGGGTAGCGTCCGCCGGGCGTCTTGTCGAGCGCACGCGCGACGATGGCGTCGAGCTCGAGCGGCGCCGCGGGGTTGAGGCTCCCGAGCCGCGGCACCGGCGCCGACACGGTCGCGACCGCGATCGTCATGGAGTCGGTGCCCGCGAACGCCGGCTGTCCCGTGACCGCCTCGAAGAGGATCGCGCCAATCGCGAACACGTCGGCCCGCTCGTCCACCGCGCCGCCCGCGAGCTGTTCGGGCGCCGCGTAGCCCGGCGTGCCCAGGAAGGAACCGGGCGCCGCGAGGCTCGCGTCGCTCGGCCGCACGCTCGCGTTGGGACCCGCCGGCCCGACCCGCGCGAGGCCGAAGTCGAGCACCTTCACCCGCCCGTCGGGCGTCAGGGCGATGTTGCCCGGCTTGAGGTCGCGGTGCAGCACGCCGTGCGCGTGCGCCTCGGCCACGGCCTCCGCGATCTCCATACCGATCTCGACCGCGCGCTCGATCGGCAGCCGGCCGCGCCGCAGGCAGGCCGACAGCGACTCGCCCGCGACGTACTCCATGACGATGTACGGGCGGCCATCGACGTCGAGCACGTCGTGGACGGCGGCGATGTGGGGGTGCGAGAGCCGGGCGGCCGCGCGCGCCTCGCGCAGCAGGCGCTGCCGCGCGTCGGGCGCGGCGAGCCAGGTGTCCGACGGGCGCTTGAGCGCGACCTTGCGGTCGAGCCGGGGATCCTCGGCCAGATACACGTCACCCATGCCGCCGGACCCCAGGCGTTCGAGAATGCGGTAAGGGCCCACCGAGTTCCCAATCACCGGTCCCCCTGTCGCCGCTCTCGGACGAGGGCGCCTGCCGCTCGGACTTGGCCGCTGCCGGCCGGCCGTCCCAGAAACCGCCTGGAAACTTGAATGTCGGGTGACAGGATAGACCTGCGGCCGTACGGGGTCAACGCCGGGCGGCCCGCCGCAACCGTGCTAACATCCGGCCCCGGCCGGGGCGCCGGGAGAGTCTCTCCATGCCGAAACCGGTTCTTTCCGTCCTGTTCATCGCGATCTGGGCCGCTGCCGCCGTCCAGCCGCCGCCTCAGCCGGCCCGCGCGGGCAACGCCTCGCTCGTCGTCCGTGACGTCACGCTCATCGACGGAACCGGCGCGGTCCCCCGGCCGCACGCCAGCCTCGTCGTGCGCGACGGCCGCGTCGCCGCAGTCGTGCCGGCCGGCCAGGAGCCCCCGGCCGACCTCGTCGTGGACGGCCGCGACCTCTACGCGATCCCGGGGCTCATCGACGCCCACGTGCACCTGTCGGGCGGGCCGTGGACGTCGGCCGCCGACGCCCTGCGACGGACGCTCGCCGGCGGGGTGACCGCCGTGTACGACCTGGCGGGCGACGACCGCGAGACGGGCGACCTCGCGCGCGCCGTGCTCGCGGGGGAAATCGAGGGGCCGTCGGTCTACTACGCCGCGCTGATGGCGGGGCCGCCCTTCTTCTCGGACCCGCGCGTGCTCGCCTCGTCGCTCGGCTTCGAGCCGGGCACGGCCCCGTGGGCGCAGGCCGTCACGCCCGAGACCGACCTCGTCCGCGCGGTGGCCGCCGCCCGCGGGACCGGCGCGACCGCCATCAAGCTCTATGCGGCGCTCGACGCCGCGCTCGTCCGCCGCATCGCCGACGAGGCGCACCGCCAGGGGCTTCGCCTCGTGGCGCACGCGACGGTGTTTCCGGCGAAGCCGAGCGACCTGGTCGCCGCCGGCGTGGACATGCTGGCGCACGCCGCGTACCTGGTCTGGGAGGGCAGCGCGCCCAGCCCCGACTACACGCGCCGGGCGTTCGGCGACTTCGCTCACGTGCCGGCCGACTCGCCCGCAATCGAGCGGCTGCTCGAGTCCATGCGCGACCGCGGCGTGGCGCTCGACCCGACGCTGTGGGTCTTCGCCGAGGGCCAGAAGCCCGACGAGGCCACCGCCCTCAGGACGCCGTGGATGAACGCGGTCACCAGGTGCGCGTCCGATCTGGGCGTGACGATCGCGGCGGGCACCGACGACATGTTCGACGAGTCGCGCGACCGGTTGCCGCTCCTGCACCGCGAGCTCGAGACCGAGGTCGCCGGTGCCGGTCTCACGCCGATGCAGGCGCTCGTTTCGGCCACGCGCGGCGCCGCGCACGCGATGGGCCTGGACGCGGTGCGCGGCACGCTCGAGCCCGGCAAGGTCGCCGATCTCGTCCTGCTCGACGCCAGCCCGGTGGACGACATCCGCAACACCCGGCGCATCCGCGTCGTGGTCAAGGACGGGCGGATCGTGGGCGGCGTCCGCCCGCGCGGCCGCCGCTGACACCGGACGAATGGGGTCTGACCCCGTTCTTCGCCAGAGGGACCCAGCCATGTCCGAGCCCGGCCCGTCCTCCGCCGTCAGCCGCCGCACGGCCCTCAAGGCGTTCGGCTTGAGCCTCGCCGCCGCGCTGGCCGTGCTCCGCGGCCGCTACCGGCTGTTCGCCGGGTCGGCCGACACCTACTCGGCGCGCGCCGTCGGCCTCGTACGCGACACGACCGTGGTCGATCTGCTCGACCAGTTCCGCTTCCAGGACTTCGCGGAGAAACCGCCCAGGATCGATCGCTGGCTCACGCGGCCCGGCAGCTTCACCGAGGCCGACTTCGACGTGTACCGCACGTCGGGCATCAACGTGTTCTGCCTGGGCGACGGCGCGAACGACTACGAGGCCGGAATCCGCTTCTACGCCGACTGGAACGGCTTCATCGCCGGCTACCCGGACTGGCTCCTGCGTGTCGACGACGCGACCGACTTCGAGCGGGCGCGGACGTCGGGGCAGGTGGGCGTCATGCTGACCTTCCAGAACTCGACCCACTTCCGCGGCCCACGCGACGTGGAGACCTTCTGGGGCCTCGGCCAGCGGATCTCGCAGCTCACCTACAACTACGCGAACCTGATCGGCAGCGGCTTCCTCGAGGAGCGCGACGCCGGCCTGACCGTGTTCGGGCTCGCGATCCTGAAGCGGATGAACGAGGTGGGCATGGCGGTCGACGTCTCGCACTGCGCCGACCGCACGACGCTCGACGCCCTCGAGGCCTCGACGAAGCCCGTGATCTTCACGCACGCCAACTGCCGCGCCCTCGTGCCCGGGCACCTGCGCTGCAAGACGGACGAGGCGATCCAGAAGATGGCGAAGACGGGCGGCGTGATGGGGATCTCGTTCCTGAGCTTCCTCAATCGCGCCCGCGAGCCGGTGACGATCGAGGACGTGCTCGATCACTTCGACCACGTCGTGAAGCTGGTGGGCGTCGAGCACGTCGCGGTGGGAAGCGACCTCGACGTGGTGGGGAATCCCAACCCGGTGAACGGGCCCGAGCGGCCCGACCCGCCGAACTTCGGCCGGTACCAGGTGCACCGCGACCCGGAAGGACGCATCACCGTGCGCGGCCTGGATCATCCCAAGCGCATGTACGACCTCACCGAGGGGCTGATCCGGCGGGGCTACGGCGACGAGGACATCAGGCGGATCCTGGGCGGGAACGCCGTGCGGGTGCTCGACGCGATCTGGGGCCGCGCGGCGGCCTAGACAGAGGTCAGTGGGCAGGGGTCAGGTAGCGTCACAGTGTCACGGCGTACCCTTCCTGACCGCTGCCCGCTGACCCCTGACCGCTGGCTACGCGAGCGCCCGCGCGGCCTCGCGCGCGTAATACGTGATGATGATGTCGGCGCCGGCGCGCCGGATGGCGGTGAGCGTCTCCATCATGGCGCGCGGCTCGTCGATCCAGCCGTTGCGCGCGGCGGCCTTCAGCATCGCGTACTCGCCGCTCACGTGGTACGCGGCCGTCGGCCGGCCGAACGTCTCCTTCACCTTCGTGATGACGTCCAGGTAGTGGACGGCCGGCTTCACCATCACGATGTCGGCGCCCTCCTCGATGTCGATCGCCACTTCGCGCAGCGCCTCCTCCACGTTGGCCGGGTCCATCTGGTGCGTGCGGCGGTCGCCGAAGGCCGGCGCCGAGTCGGCCGCGTCGCGGAACGGGCCGTAGAAGGCCGAGCAGTACTTCGCCGCGTAGGACATGATCGCGACGTCGGTGAACCGCCCGCCCTCGTCGAGCGCGCGGCGGATGGCGCCCACCCGCCCGTCCATCATGTCGGACGGCGCCACGATGTCGGCGCCGGCCTCGGCGTGCGACACGGCCGCCTTGACGAGCTGTCCCACCGTCGGGTCGTTCAGGATCTCCTCGCCGCGCAGGATGCCGCAGTGGCCGTGCGACGTGTACTCGCACAAGCACACGTCGGTGATGACGAGCAGGTCCTTCACCTCCTGCTTGATCGCCGTCACGGCCCGCTGCACCGGCGCCGCGGGGTCGTACGCGCCCGATCCCACGTCGTCTTTGTGCGCCGGCAGACCGAAGAGCAGCACGCCCGACACCCCCTCGGCCTTGGCGCCCGCCGCCTCCTTCACGATCTCGTCCACGCTCAGCTGGTAGACGCCGGGCATCGAGCCGACCTCGCGCCGCACCCCGTGCCCCTCGCAGGCGAAGAGCGGGTACACGAACAGGTCGGGCGAGAGGCGCGTCTCGCGCACCATGCGTCGCAGGGCGGGGGAGCGCCGCAGGCGTCGCGGACGCTCGGTGAGGTCGAGCCGGTCGAGATGGCGGTTGGCCGTCGGAGACGAAGCGTGGCTGCTCATGGTTGTCCTGCTCTTCACGCCCGGGTCCGAAGCCCGGGCCCTGGACGTTCTAGGAACCGCCGGCGTGCGCGCCCCGAAAGTGCTCCACCAGGGCGTCCACCAGGGCGGGGATCGTGTAGGTCGACGGCATCACCGTGCTGTGGATGTTGAGCTGCTGCGCCGCCTCGCACGTCACCGGCCCGATACAGGCGACGACGGTTGTCCGCAGCAGGTCGGCCGCGGGCTCGGGCCCGATGATCTTGATGAAGTTCCGCACCGTCGAGGCGCTGGTGAACATGATGGCGTCCACCTGACGGTCGAGCAGCATCCGGTACACGTCGGGCTCGCCGCCCGTCTCGGCCAGCACGGTGCGGTAGGCCACCACCTCGACGACCTCGGCGCCGGCCGCGCGCAGCTCGGCGGGCAGCACCTCGCGCGCGATGTCGGCGCGCGGCAGGAGGAACCGCTGGCCTCTCAGCTCGGTGCGCGTCTTGAGCGCCTCGATCACCGCTTCGGCACGGGATTCGTGCGGCGTCAGGTCCACCTTGATGCCGAACCGCTCGACGCGTCCCGCCGTGGACGGCCCGATCGTGCAGACGCGCACGCCCTTGAGGTCGCGCACGTCCCCCGCGCCCGCGAGCAGGCGCGCCATGAACTGATCCACGCCGTTGGCGCTCGTGAAGACGATCCAGTCGAACCGGCCGACCTCGGCCGCGGCGCGGTCGAGCTCCTCGAACGACTCGGGCGGCACGATGCGGATGCTCGGCGCCAGAATCGGGTTCGCACCCAGGTCCTCGAGCCGCTCGACCAGCTCGGCTGCCTGCTCGCGCGACCGCGTGACGACGATGCGCTTGCCGAACAGCGGGCGGTCGTCGAACCAGCGCAGGTGCTCGCGCAGTCCCGCGACGGCGCCGACAAACAGCATCGCCGGGAAGGGGAGACCGGCCGTCCTCGCGCGCTCCTCGATGTCGCCGAGCGTGCCCGTCACCGTGATCTGATCGGGCGTGGTCCCCCGACTGACGAGCGCGGCCGTCTCGTCGGTCTCCCGGCCGCCCTTCATCAGGTGGCTGACGAACTCGGCGAGCTGACGCGCACCGACGAAGATCGCGATCGCGCCGCGCACGCCCGCGAGGCGTGCCCAGTCCACGTCGGGCAGCTGCTCGGTCTCGCTCTCGTGGCCGCGCACCAGGGTCACGACGTCGCCGCCGCCCGGATAGGTGAGCGGCACGCCCGCGTAGCAGCTCGAGCCGACGGCCGCCAGCACCCCCGGCACCACCTCGAAGGGAATGCCCTGCTCGTGCAGGAACAGCGCCTCCTTGCCGCCCGTGTCGAAGACGAACGGGTCGCCCCACTTCAGGCGCGCGACCGACTTGCCCTCGCGGGCCTTCTCGGCGAGCAGCAGGCTGATGGCGTCCTGCTCGAGCGGCTGGGGCGCGGCCGGCCCGACGTCGATCGTTTCGGCGTCCTCGCGCGCGGACCGGATGAGGCGCGCGTGCACGCGGTGGTCGTAGACCACCACGTCGGCGGCTTCGAGCAGGCGCAGGCCGCGCACGGTGACCAGGCCCGGGTCGCCGGGTCCGGCGCCGATGAGGCATACCCGTCCGAGGGGCATCGCTGTTGATTGTAGATCGGGTCGGGTCGCGGGCCGCGCCCCGAGGTCCTACGCCTGAGGCGGCGTCTGCCGGCGGCGGACCTCGTCGAGGATCGCCGTCGCGCCGTCGGCCGCGAGTCTGGCCGCCACGGACCGGCCGAGCGCGGCCGGATCGCCGATCGGGCCGAGGTCGCGGGCGCGGATCGCCCGCCGGCCGTCGAGCGAGACCACGATGGCGTGGAGGTCGAGCGCCGCCGGTGTCTGGTCGGTGCCGTCGCGCGGAATGGCCACGGCGCCGAGCGGCAGCTGGCAGCCCCCGCCGAGCGCCTCGACGAGCGCGCGCTCGGCCGCGAGCGCGGCGCCCGACACCGCGTGGTCGATCCGCGCGACCGCCGCTCGCGCGCGCGCGTCGTCCTGGCGGATCTCGACCGCGACCACGCCCTGGCCGGGCGCGGGCACGCAGCTGGCGAGGGGCAGCGCCACCGAGATGCGCGGTGCGAAGCCGAGCCGCTTCATGCCGGCGACGGCCAGGACCAGCGCGTCCGACCGGCCCTCGTCGAGCTTGCGCAGCCGCGTGTCGAGGTTGCCGCGGACGGCCTCGAAACGGGCGGCGGGCATCAGGCGCACGAGCTGCGCCACGCGGCGCACGCTGCTCGTCCCGATCCGCGGCCGGTCGCCGAGCGCGGCCAGCACCTCGTCGAGACCGGCGGCCGGCGCGGCCGACGCCGGCAGCACCACGGCGTCGCGCGGATCCTCACGCGGCAGCACGCCCGCCACCGCGAGGCCCTCGGGCAGCTCCGCCGGCAGGTCCTTGGCGCTGTGCACGGCGAGGTCCACCGTCCGTGCGAGCAGCGCGTCCTCGATCTCCTTGACGAAGAGCCGCTTGCCGCCCGCCTCCGAGAGGGATGCCTCGGCGAGCCGGTCGCCCGACGTCTTGATGATGACGAGGTCGCAGGCCGGCCCGCCGGCCTCCTCGATGCGCGCGGCGACGGTGCGGGCCTGCCAGAGGGCGAGCTGGCTTCCACGGGTGCCGATCCTCAGTCTGGTCACGGGTTGGCTCGGGTCTTGGGAGGGTCGGACGTCTCGTCCTCGTCCGGCCCGGTGGCCGCGCGGCCGTGGCCCTTCCGCTCGGTGTCGCCGGCGGTGAGGCTGAACAGGCAGTTCAGGGCGTCGGAGTAGGCGACGATGGTGGACGGGTCGTCGGCCGCCTTGAGCTGCTCGGTGGGCGTGAGCAGCAGCTTCTCGACGATGAGGTGCGTGATCTCGTCCACGCGCGCCTTGGCCTCGGGCGAGAGGCCGGCCAGCTTGCCGTCGAGGCGCTGGAGCTCGGCACGCCGGATCTCCTCGAAGCGGGCCCGCAGCGCCACCACGGTCGGCACGGCGCCGCGCGACCGCAGCCACTGCGCGTACTGCTCGACCTCGGCGCGGACGATGCCCTCGGCGCGCTCCAGCTCGGCGGCGCGCCGGGCGAGGTTCTCGTCCACGATGGCGCGCAGGTCGTCGATGTTGTAGAGGAACACCTGTTCGAGGTCGCCGGCGCCGGCCTCGACGTCGCGCGGCAGCGCGATGTCGATGAGGAACAGCGGCCGGTTGCGCCGCTTCTTCATCGCCGCCTCGACGCGCGGGCGCGTCAGCACGGGCTCGGTCGCGCCGGTGGCCGTGATGACGATGTCGGACGCCTCGAGCGCGGCGTCCAGCTCGCGCCATTCGACGGCGTCGCCGCCGATGCGCCCGGCGAGCAGCTCGGCCGACTGCAGCGTCCGGCTCGCGACGACGATCCGCCGCACCGCCTGCGCCTTCAGGTGCACGGCGGTGAGCTTGGCCATCTCGCCGGCGCCGAGGATCAGCACGTGCAGCCCGGCGAGGTCGCCGAAGATCTTCTTCGCGAGGGACACGGCCGCGTAGCTCACCGAGACGGCGCCCTCGCCGAGGCCGGTCTGCGAGCGCACGCGCTTGCCGACGGTGAACGAGGCGTGGAACAGACGGTTGAGCAGGGGGCCGGTGCGCTTCCGTTCGGCCGCCTCGGCATAGGCCTCCTTCACCTGGCCGAGGATCTGCGGCTCGCCCACGACGAGCGAGTCGAGGCCGGCGGCGACGCGGAACAGGTGCGCGGCGGCCTCGTGGTCCACCAGGCGGAAGTAGTGTGGCGCGAGCGCGGCGGGGTCCACGCCGTGGTGGTCGGCCATGAAGCGCGCGAGGTCCTCGGCGGCGGCCAGCGGGTCGTTGCACGCCGTGTAGATCTCGGACCGGTTGCAGGTCGAGAGCACCACCGCCTCGTCGATGGACGCCCGGTCGGCCAGCGCGGCGAGCGCGGCCGGGACGCCCTGCCGCGCGAAGTCGACCTGCTCGCGCAACTCGACCGGGGCGGTGCGGTGGCTCACGCCGAGGAGCAGCAGGTGCATCAGAAGTTGTGGCTCTTCGTGAGGAAGTAGCCGATCGGCAGGAAGTTCAGCAGCACGATGCCGAACCCGATGGCCGAGAGCCAGGCCGACCGGCGCGCGCCCCACCCGATGGCGCGCCGCGCGAAGAGCTGGAACGAGTACAGACCCCACGAGACGAACGCGACGAAGATCTTCGGGTCCATCATCGTCATGGCCTGCGCCCGCGGGTCGTCCGACGCCCGGAAGTTGGTCTGCGAGGCCCAGACCACGCCGATGACGACGCCCGCCGTCAGGAACGCCCAGCCGATGGTGACCGCGCGCATGTTCATGCGGTCGAGCACCTGCAGCGACGGCAGCCGTGCGTAGAAGAACCCCAGGTGCTTCGCCTTGATCTCCTTGAACAGCAGCACGTAGGTGACGCCGATCATGCAGGCCAGCGCGAAGCTCGCGTACGCGAACAGCACCGACGCCACGTGGACCGTGAAGAGCGGGCTGCGCAGCACCGCCGGCCGCGCGCCCAGCACGGGCACGTCGAGGGTCGGGATGAGCTGCAGCAGGACGAGCAGCGGCGTGATGAACACGCCCATCGCCCGCTCGTTGGTGGACATCTCGGTGTAGAGGTAGGCGAGCGCGAGCAGCCAGACGAAGAACGACACCGCCGACGTCGTGCCCACGAACGGCATGTAGCCGATCTGCATCCGCTCCATGCCGATCAGGAAGGTGTGCGCCACGGCGCCGGCCGCCAGGAGCGCCGTGGCCAGCCGCCCCGCGCGCTCGCTGCGGCGGGCGAAATTGGCTCCGTACGCGACGGCCGCCGACGCGTAGAAGAGGAGCGACAGGATGTACACGATGTCTCCGTCGGGCAGTCGTCCGCCCGTCTAGTGTTTCGCCGTCGGCGCGTAGTAGCCCTGCTTGGTGCGTGCCTGCACGCCGGCCCGCGACACGCGGACGACGACGCGACGCCAGAGACCGTCCCGCCGGGGGTTCGAGGAGG
This sequence comes from Acidobacteriota bacterium, assembly GCA_024641665.1. Lineage (GTDB taxonomy): Bacteria > Acidobacteriota > Vicinamibacteria > Vicinamibacterales > JAHECP01 > JAHECP01. The sequence continues at coordinate 7,791 of JAHECP010000115.1, read as the reverse complement.
TGTAGCCGATCGCGTACTGGCTCGCGAGCTCCTCCGAGATCTGATCGTAGATCGCCGGCAGCTGCGCGACCGTGTCCGGGAAGAAGGCCCGACCGCCGGTTTCCTGCGCGAGCTGGCGCAGCACGAACTCCGCCTCGTGGAACCCCTGCCCCGTGTCCTGGCGCGGCGACCGGAGCCCGATCGCGTAGATGCCCGTCTCGGACCGCTTCGCGAGGTCCAGCACCTCGTCGTAGCCGAGCAGGCTCGACGTGTCCTCCCCGTCCGACAGCACGACCACGGCCTGCCGGCGGATCTCGTCGGGCGTGCGCGCCTGCACCTTGCGCAGCTCCTTGAGCGAGATGTACAGCGCGTTGTAGAGCGAGGTCGACCCGCCCGCCGTCGTCTTGTGGATGGCGTCCTCGAGGGCCTTCACGTCGTTGGTGAACGGCTGGAGGATCTCGACCCGGCTGTCGAAGTCGATGACCTCCGCGACGTCGTCGGGCCGCAGCCGCTTCGCGAACCCGATCGCCGCCTCCTGCGCCGTCCCCAGCTTCTCCTCCATGCTGGCGCTCGTGTCGAGCAGGATCGCCAGCGCGATGGGCAGCTGCGTGCGCGAGAAGAAGCTGACGGTCTGCTGGATCCCGTCCTCGTAGACCTGGAAGTCGTCCTTGCCCAGGTCGGTGACGTAGCGCCCGTCGGGGCCGGTCGCCGTGATGTTGAGCGAGACGATGTCGATGCCGACGCGAAACCGCTGGGCGAGCACCGGCACGGTCGCCAGGACGATCGTGAGCGCCAGACCCGCGAACCGCAGACGCCGGGTCATCGGTCCCCCGCCAGCGTGGTGGCCCGTGCGGTCAGGCCGCTGCGCCGCACCGAGACCTCGAGCCTGGTCGGCGGGATGAGCGACTCGGGCCGCGAGTAGACCAGGCGATACTGGTGCTTCAGCTGGCGCGCGAGCAGGTCGAGCTGCGGCGTGATCGCCGTCTCGGCGAGCAGGAACTGCCGGCTGCCGCCCGTCGTCGCCGGCCCCTGCGCCAGCACGACCTGGCGGTTGCGCGCCTCGTCGGTCGTCTCGTCCGTCGCGTTGCTGGTCAGGATGAGCGCGTGGAACGCGGCCCGGCTCTCGTGCAGCGCGTCGAGCACCTGCTGGTAGTAGTCGTTGCTGAACTCCTGGCCCTCGGTCGTGATTGCCACGATGACCGGCCGCTTCGGGTTGCGGCGCACGAGCCCGCGGCTCGCCTCGACGATCGCCTCGAGCAGATACGACCCCGCGCCGGGCCGGGCGAACAGGCGGTTGATTCCGGCCGTCAGCTGGTCGAGCGTGGCCGTGTAGTCCACGAGGATCGTCGGGCGTTCGCCGAACGTGATGATCGAGATCTCGTTCCCCTTCACGAGCGCGGTGACGAAGCTCTGCAGACCCTTCCGGAGGTCCGAGATGGCGCGCGTCGCCGCCTGGCTGTCGTCCACGAGCACGGCGATGGTCATCGGCTCGGTGGCCGAACCCACCCGCAGCACCTCGCGCGACACGCCGTCCTCGCGCACGAGGAAGTCCGCCGGCGTGAGCCCGGTGACCGGCTCGCCGTTCGCGTCGATGACGCTCACGTAGACCCCCCGCTCGCGCGACCCCTGGGCGCCGAGCGCGGCCGGAAGGCAGAGCGACGTGAGACCCGCGGCCGCCAGGCCGAAGATCAGCACCGTGAAGCCCGTCTGACGCGGGCGCCGGATGAACATGAATGTCCTCGTCGTCGAGGTGGCGGGGTGTGAGGCCGCACCGCGAACTCGTCGGCAAGCCAGCGAATCGCTCTTGTTCGCAGTATAGGTCCCGGCGGGAGGCGCGTCAAGGCGCGCCGGCGTCCGAAACTCGTTGAGAATGTTGGATTTGCCGGGTCACTGCACCCCCGGCGCGAGCGGGGCCGTTTCTTGACTGTCCCCGGCCTGCATGTTATAAACAACCGTTTTTCTGTCGCGCTGGCGATTGGGCCCGCCGGAGACACGCCAGCGCCGGACCGACGCGCCGGGACCCTCCAATCGTTCCACGCCGATGCTCCAGGCCTACGTCCCCGTCCTGCTGTTCATCTTGATCGCGATTGGCTTCGCCGTCGTCACGCTGCTGCTGGCCGGCTTCGTGCGGCCGGGCAAGTACGGCAAGGTGAAGCTCGAACCGTACGAGTGCGGCATCGAGCCGCTGACCGACGCGCGCGATCGCTACAGCATCCGCTACTATCTCGTGGCGATGCTGTTCGTGATCTTCGACGTGGAGACCGTCTTCATGTTTCCCTGGGCGGTCATCATGGACCGGCTGCTCGTGTTCGGTCTCGTCGAGATGCTGATCTTCCTGTTCATCCTGATCGTGGGCTACTTCTACGCCTGGCGGAAGGGCGCGCTGGAGTGGGCGTGATGCCGGACGAACCCAGGCCGACCCCACCCGCCGCCGCCAGGCCGGTCGAGAAGAAGATCGAAGCGCCGTCGGGGCCCCCGGACCCACCGCCGCCCGCCGACCTGGCCCCACCCGCTTTCGTGACCGCCGCGCAGGCCGCGCTCGGTGGCGCCATCACCCAGCTCAGCTACTGGGTGGGCGACTGGACGATCCTGACCACGCCCGCGCGCCTCCTCGATCTCGCGCGCGTCCTGCGCGACGACCCCGCCTGCCGATTCGACTTCTGCTCCGACGTCACGGCGTCGGACTGGCCCGCGCGCGAGTCCCGCTTCGACGTCATCTACTGTCTCTACTCGACGCGGCGTCGCCACCGGGTCCGCGTGAAGGTGCGCGCGGCCGACGGCGAGCCGGTGCCGTCGGTCAGCGGCGTCTGGCCCGCGGCCAACTGGCTCGAGCGCGAGGTCTGGGACATGTTCGGCGTGAACGTCGTCAACCATCCCGACCGCCGGCGCATCCTGATGCCGGACGACTGGCAGGGCCACCCGCAGCGGAAGGACTATCCGCTCGAGGGGCCCGGCGAGCTGCTGCTCGAGGACCCGCTCGAGTGGCTGCGCCTGCGCAACGCGCAATCGACGGCCGAGATCGAATAGCGGCCCGGGACCGACAGCCATGGCCAACGCCCCACGCCCCATGTTCGACACCGAGACGCTGGTGATCAACATGGGCCCGCAGCACCCCAGCACGCACGGCGTGCTCCGGGTGGTCCTCCGGCTCGACGGCGAGCGGGTCGTCGATTGCGACGTCGTCATCGGGTACCTGCACCGCGGCATCGAGAAGCTCTCGGAGAACCGGGACTACACGCAGATCGTGCTGCTGACGGACCGGATGGACTACGTCGCGGCCGCGACGAACAACCTCGGTTACTGCGAGACCGTCGAGAAGCTGATGGGCCTCGAGGTCCCGCGCCGCGCGAAGTACATCCGCACCATCCTCGCCGAGCTGCAGCGGATCGCCAGCCACAACGTGTGGCTGGGCACGCACGCGATGGACATCGGCGCGGTGACGGTGTTCCTCTACAACATCCGCGAGCGCGAGCTCATCCTCGACCTGTTCGAGGAGTATTGCGGCGCCCGGCTCACCTACAACTCGATGCGCGTCGGCGGCCTGCCGCTCGACATCCCGGCGGGCTGGGACCGCAAGGTGCGCGAGTTCTGCAGGATCCAGGAGGAGAAGCTGGTCGACTACGAGCTGCTGCTCACGCACAACCGCATCTGGCTGGAGCGGACCCGGAACGTGGGCGTCATCTCGGGCCCCGACGCGATCGCGATCGGCCTGAGCGGCCCGCCGCTGCGCGGCTCGGGCGTCGCCCGCGACGTCCGCAAGGACGAGCCCTACGCGGCCTACGACGAGCTCGAGTTCGACGTGCCGGTGGGCGCGACGGGCGACACCTACGACCGCTACCTGGTGCGCCTCGAGGAGTTCCGGCAGTCGATCCGCATCATCCGCCAGGCGCTCGACGGGCTGCCCGAGGGGCCGATCGTCGGCAAGGTGCCGCGGCTCATCAAGCCGCCCGCGGGGGAGACCTACCACGCGATCGAGTCGCCCAAGGGCGAGCTGGGCTATTTCATCGCGAGCGACGGCAAGTCGACCAGCCCGTACCGCTTCCGGGTGCGGCCGCCGTCGTTCTGCAACTTGCAGGCGCTCCGCCAGCTCGTCCGCGGCCACCTCGTCGCGGACGTCGTGGCGCTCATCGGCTCGATCGACGTGGTGCTCGGCGAAGTGGATCGTTGAGGCGGCCCCCGGCCCGTGGCCTCCGGCCGATTGACCAAGGCCGCGCACGGCGCGGCCCGCGAGGGAGCGGCGCGGGGCGATGGGGCCCCGCCAGCGACCGAGCCGGGGTCCGGGGCAGAGCCGCGGTTGAACATGATTGATATCGTCATCATCCCGCTCCTCAAGATCGTCATCGTGTTCGTGGCCGTGCTCTTCGGCGTGGCCTATCTCGTGCTGCTCGAGCGCAAGGTGCAGGCCTGGGTGCAGGTGCGCCTCGGGCCGATGCGCGTCGGCCCGCACGGCGTGCTGCAGCCGATTGCCGACGCGCTGAAGCTGTTCGTGAAGGAGGACATCACGCCGGCGCGCGCCGACAAGTGGGTCTACACCCTCGCGCCCATGATCTCGCTCGTGCCCGCCCTCATCGTCTTCGCGGTGATCCCCTTCGGCGGCACGGCGCACCTGTTCGGCAAGACGGTCCCGCTCTTCGTCGCCGACGTGAACGTCGGGCTGCTGTACATCGTGTCGGTGGCCTCGATCGGCGTCTACGGCCTGATCCTCGCGGGCTACGCGTCGAACAGCAAGTACCCGCTGCTCTCCAGCCTGCGGGCCTCGGCGCAGCTCATCAGCTACGAGGTCGCCGTCACGATGACGCTGGTGAGCCTCATCCTCATGGCCGGCACGTTGAGCATGGTCGGCATCGTCGAGGCGCAGCGGCAGGCGGGCCTCTGGTACGTGTTCGCCCAGCCCCTGGCCTTTTTCATCTTCCTGGCCGGGGGCCTCGCCGAAACCAACCGCGCGCCGTTCGACCTGCCCGAGGCGGAGCAGGAGCTGGTGGGCGGCTTCCACACCGAGTACAGCGGCATGCGGTTCGCGTTCTTCTTCCTGGCGGAATACGCGAACATGATCGTCGTGTCCTCGGTGGCGACGACGCTGTTCTTCGGGGGGTGGCTGGCGCCGTTCCCGAACGTGCACGCGCTGGCCTTCCTGGGCCTGGTGCCGGGGTGGATCTGGTTCCTGCTGAAGGTCTTCTGTTTCCTCTACCTCTTCCTGTGGATCCGGGCGACGCTGCCGCGCTATCGCTACGACCAGCTGATGCGGCTCGGGTGGAAGGTGCTCATTCCGCTCGCCATCGCCAACGTGATCGTCACCGGAGCGGTGAAGGTGCTGCTCTAGAAGGGCTGCGAGCCGCGCATCATGGTCGAAGCGTTTGCGTTCTACTCCCTGGCGGCGTTCATCCTCGGGTTCGCCGTGCTGGTGATCACGGCGCGGAACACCGTGCACAGCGTGCTGTTCCTCGTGGCGAACTTCCTGTTCGTCGCGGCGCTCTACGTCGTGCTGCACGCCGAGTTCCTCGCGGTCATCCAGGTGCTGGTCTATGCCGGCGGCATCGTCGTCCTGTACCTGTTCGTGGTGATGCTGGTGAACCTGAAGCGGCCGCCCGAGGCGCACGCCGATCCGCGCCGGCGCGGCCGGCTGGGTCTCGCCGTGGCGGGCCTGCTGCTGGCGCAGCTCGTGGCCGTGCTGGGCTACAGCGCGACGCAGGCGGTGCCCGCGGCGGCGGCCGCCGCGACCGCGCCGGCCGGCGGCAACGTGGAGGCCGTGGGCTGGCTGCTCTACACCGACTATCTGGTCCCGTTCGAGGTCGCGTCGATGCTGCTGCTCGTCGCGATGATCGGGGCCATCATCCTGGCCAAGCGGGAGCTGTAGCGACATGATCCCCATCACGCCCGCCCACTACATGGTGCTGTCGGCGGCGCTGTTCATGATCGGCGTCATCGGCGTGCTCGTGCGGCGCAACATCATCGTCATCTTCATGTCGATCGAGCTCATGCTGAACGCCGTGAACATCAACCTCGTGGCGTTCGCCCGCGAGTGGCACCAAGTGGTGGGGCAGGTGTTCGCCGTGTTCATCATCGTCGTCGCGGCGGCCGAGGCGGCCGTCGGGCTGGGCATCATCCTGGCGTTCTACCGGAACAAGGAAACGGTGAACATCGACGAGATGAACGTCATGAAGTGGTGAACGGACGCGTATGCATCTCATCTGGCTCATCCCGCTGCTTCCCGGCTTTGGCGCGGCCCTGAACGGCCTCGTCGGCATCCGCTTCTTCGGCAAGCGCACGGCGGGGCTCGTGGCCTGCACGACGATGGCGCTCGCGCTCGCCATCGCGGGGTGGGCCTTCGTCGGCCTGGTCGGCCTGCCGCCCGAGGCGCGCGTGTACGACGTGGTGCTGGCGCACTGGATCCCGCCGATCGCGCTCCAGACCGCGCACGGCATCGGCGCCTTCCAGGCCGCGTGGACCTTCCGCCTCGACCCGCTGTCCTCGGTGATGATCCTCGTCGTCACCCTGGTCGGCTTCCTGATCCACGTCTACTCGATCGGGTACATGCACGGGGAGGGGCGCGGCCAGTACGCGCGCTACTTCGCCTACCTGAACCTGTTCTGCTTCTTCATGCTCACGCTCGTGCTGGGCGGCAACTTCCTGGTCATGTTCGTGGGCTGGGAGGGCGTGGGCCTCTGCTCCTACCTGCTCATCGGCTACTGGTACGAGAAGAAGAGCGCGTCGGACGCCGGCAAGAAGGCCTTCATCGTCAACCGGATCGGCGACTGGGGCTTCATCCTCGGCATCTTCCTGGTCTTCTACACGTTCGGCACGCTCGACTTCCGCCAGGTGGCCGACGCCGCGGCCACGATGCCGGTCGAGACGGCCGGCTTCGGCACGCTGTCGCTCACCTGCCTGTTCCTGTTCATGGGCGCCACCGGCAAGAGCGCGCAGATTCCCTTGTACGTCTGGCTGCCGGACGCGATGGAGGGCCCGACGCCGGTGTCCGCCCTCATCCACGCCGCCACGATGGTCACGGCCGGCGTCTACATGGTGTCGCGCAACGCCGTGCTGTTCACCCACGCGCCCGAGGTCATGCAGATCGTCGCGATCATCGGGGTGCTGACGGCGTTCATGGCGGCGACGATCGGCCTGGTCCAGAACGACATCAAGCGCGTGCTCGCCTACTCGACCGTGTCGCAGCTCGGCTACATGTTCCTCGCGACCGGCGTCGGCGCGTTCGCCGCGGGCATCTTCCACCTGATGACACACGCCTTCTTCAAGGCGCTCCTCTTCCTCGGCAGCGGCTCGGTGATTCACTCCATGAGCGGCGAGCAGGACATGCGGAAGATGGGCTCGCTGCAGCGCTACATGCCGGTCACCTACGTGACGATGCTCATCGCCACGCTGGCGATCGCGGGCGTGCCGCCGTTCTCGGGCTTCTTCAGCAAGGACGAGATCCTCTACCGGAGCTTCCTCGACAACCGGCTGCTGTGGGGCCTCGGCGCGATCACGGCGCTGCTGACCGCGTTCTACATGTTCCGCCTGATGTCGATGACCTTTTACGGCGGCTATCGCGGCCCGGCGTGGGGCGAGGCGGCGCCCGACCACGGCCACGACGCCGGCCACGGGCACGGCGCGTGGCACGGCCCGCACGAGTCGCCGCGCGTGATGACCGTGCCCCTGATGGCGCTCGCCGTCGGGGCGATCGTGGCCGGCTTCCTGGGCGTACCGGCGGCGCTCGGCGGCAACAACGCGATCGAGCGCTACCTCGAGCCGAGCTTCGTCGCCTCGGCGGCCGTGCACGGCGAGGCCGTGGCCGGCGAGCCGGCCGCCGGCGCGCCG
>JAHECP010000114.1 GCA_024641665.1 Acidobacteriota bacterium | reverse complement strand
GCACCGGCGTGCCGCTGGCCAGGGCCTCGATCACCACATGAGCACCGCCCTCCATCGCGCTGGCATGCACCAGCACATGCGCGCGCCGGTCGGCGCGCGGCCCGGGCCTTGGGCCGGGAGAGTCCGGCCGCCGAGGCCGAGCGCGCGGACCCTCGGGCACCCGCCCCTGGGCGCTTGAGCTTGGCCGTTCGCTTGGGCGTGCTCCCGGTCTTTCCGGTGCGCGACCGGGCGTGGCCTCGGCCTGCGGGTTTCCGCGTGGCCGTCGGCCTCTTGCGGGCCGCCGGCCGCCGGCGGGTGGCCCGGGCGGGCTTCCGCAGCGGGGCGATTTTCGGGCCCGGCTTGCGGCGTCCGGTGACCCGGGAAAGGGCTCGGCGCCTGCTGGGTTTCCTGGCCATGGGCGTGTCCTTTTTTCGTGGTTCGGCCGGCCGCCTTGACCAGCTGTCGATAAGTGACGTATACTCTAGTGCTTATCGGCTTTTGCCGATAGGCAATCTTCAGCCCGCCGGAGCTGTGATCCCGGCAAATGCCAGACTGAGGAGGACCCGTACGACATGTCGAAAGTAGAAGAAGTTCCCCACACGCAAACCTATCAAGGAGGTGACGCCGCGAGCACTGGCCGGATGTCGGGTCTCTCCCACCACGACGATGACCAGGTCGACCCCCAGGAATACGCCCGCATGCTGGACCTCTACGATAGCAGCTTCCGAAACATCGCGGAAGGCGAGGTCGTCAAGGGCACGGTCCTGAAGGTGTCCGACACGGAGGTCGTGGTCGATGTCGGCTACAAATCCGAGGGCTTGATCCCGGTGCACGAGTTCCTGGACGAGAACGGCCAGGTGACCGTCCGCCCCGGCGACCTGGTCGACGTGCTGCTCGAGCGCACCGAGGACCGGGACGGCTACGTCGTCCTCTCGCGCGAAAAAGCCGAGAAGATGAAGATCTGGGACGAGGTCGAGAAGGCCTACGCCGAGAAGAAGGTGGTCATCGGCCGGGTGATCGAGCGGATCAAGGGCGGGCTGGCGGTGGACATCGGCGTGCGGGCGTTTCTGCCCGGCTCGCAGATCGACGTCCGGCCGGTCCGCAACCTCGACGCGCTGCGCGGGCAGGAGCTGCGCATGCGCGTGATCAAGGTGAACAAGAAGCGCGGCAACATCGTACTGTCGCGCAAGGTGCTCCTCGAGGAGGAGAACGCCGAGAAGAAGAAGCAGACGCTGGACTCGCTGGCCGAGGGCAAGGTGCTGCGCGGCGTGGTGAAGAACATCACCGACTACGGCGCGTTCATCGATCTGGGCGGCATCGACGGGCTGCTGCACATCACGGACATGTCGTGGGGCCGCGTGTCGCATCCCTCGGAGCTCTTCAAGGTGAACGACGAGGTCGACGTGGTCGTGCTGAAGTACGACCCGGCGACCGAGCGCGTCTCGCTCGGCCACAAGCAGCTCATGCAGGACCCGTGGAACGACGTCGCCGATCGGTATCCGGTGGGCGCGCGCGTGCGCGGCAAGGTGGTGAGCCTGACCGACTACGGCGCGTTCATCGAGCTCGAGCCGGGCGTCGAGGGGCTGATCCACGTCTCCGAGATGTCGTGGAGCAAGCGCGTCAAGCACCCGTCGAAGATCCTGAACCAGGGCGACGCGGTCGAGGCGATGGTGCTCGGCGTGGACGCCGGGGCGCGGCGGATCTCGCTCGGCCTGAAGCAGGTCGAGGCGAACCCGTGGCTGGAGCTGGCCGAGAAGTACCCGGTCGGCTCGACGATCACCGGCAAGGTGCGCAACCTCACCGAGTTCGGCGCGTTCGTCGAGGTCGAGGAGGGGATCGACGGGCTCATCCACATCTCCGACATGTCGTGGAGCAAGCGGCTGAAGCACCCCTCGGAGATGCTGAAGAAGGGCGACACGGTCGAGGCGATGGTGCTCAACATCGACGCCGACAACCAGCGGCTGTCGCTCGGCCTCAAGCAGCTCCAGACCGACATCTGGGACGAGTTCTTCTCCCAGCACCACGTCGGTGACACGGTCGAGGGCAAGGTGGTCCGGCTGACCAACTTCGGCGCGTTCGTGGAGCTGGCCGAGGGCATCGAAGGGCTGATTCACGTGTCCGAGTTCGACGAGCAGGAGGGCGGCGAGCGGCTCGAGCTCAAGGTCGACGAGAGCTACCAGATGAAGATCATCAAGCTCATCCCGGCCGAGCGGAAGATCGGGCTCAGCATTCGCGCGCTCAAGTCGGACGACTACCGCGCGGACTGGGAGGCCTACACCGAGACGACGGGCCGTCCCGAAGCGACACTGGGCGATCACTTCAAGTTCAACCAGTAGCGCGACGCGCGAGACGATACGCGCGGGTCGGAGACCGGGCGGCCGCCCGCCCGGCTCCGGGCCGCGCCGGCGTCGGTGAGTACGTGGCGGATGACAGGGGGCAGCATGACGAAGGCGGAGCTCGTCGAAGAGGTTTCGCGGGTGTCTGACCTCACGAAGAAGCACTCCGAGGTCATCGTCGACACGGTGTTCAAGAGCATCATCGACGCGCTGCACAAGGGTGAGAAGATCGAGCTCCGGGGGTTCGGCAGCTTCCGGCTGCGCCGCCGCGAACCGCGGAAGGGTCGCAACCCGAAGACCGGCGACCGGGTCGATGTCCCGCCGAAGAAGGTTCCGTACTTCAAGCCCGGCAAGGAGCTCAAGGAGCTCATCAACCGCGAGGCCCTGGCCGGCGACGACCCGCCGGCGGCGCCCGTTCCGCCGGTCCCGGAATCCGGCGCCCCGCAGTACTGACGGAGACCGAGGGCCCGATCGGCCGGGCCCGCCCGTCCTGGACACCCTGGTGGAACGCCTCTGGTCCCCCTGGAGACTGGCCTACGTGACGGCGAGCGATCGAGACGAGCAGTGCGTGTTCTGCGCGGCGCGCGACGCGCTCGATGATCCCGCGTCGCTCGTGGTCCTGCGCGGCACGACCTGCTTCGTGCTGCTCAACCTGTATCCCTACAACAACGGCCACGTGATGGTGGTGCCCAACCGGCACATCGCCAACCTGGCGTCGGCCGAGCCCGAGGAGCTGAACGAGCTCATGCGGCTGACGCGGCTGGCCGAGCTGGCGCTGACCGAGGCGTACGAGCCGCACGGCATCAACGTCGGCATCAACCTGGGCCGGCCGGCCGGCGCCGGCATCCTCGACCACCTGCACCTGCACCTGGTGCCCCGCTGGAACGGCGACACGAACTTCATGACGGTGGTGGGCGAGACGCGCGTGCTGCCCGAGGACCTGTCGCAGGCGGCGGCCCGGCTGCGGCCAGTGTTCGCGCGCGTGCAGAAGGCGCAGGGCTGAGCGCCATGGACCTCGACCTCACCCCGGAGGCCCGGGCGTTCCTCGACGGCGTCGAGCGCTTCGCGCGCGACCGCGTGGCGCCGGCGGCGGCGTCGATCGACGAGACGGCCGCGTTCCCGCGCGCGCTCGTGACCGAGGCGGCGTCGCTCGGCCTGATGGGCGTGACGATCCCCGAGGCCTACGGCGGCGCGGGGCAGGACTACGTGACCTACGCGCTCGCCGTCGAGGCGATCGCGCGCGCGAGCGCGACGGTGGCGGTCATCCTGGTGGCGCACAACTCGCTGGTGGCCGAGCCGATCCTCCAGTTCGGCACCGAGGCGCAACGCGACGCGTGGCTGCAGCCGCTCGCCACCGGCGCCTTCGTCGGCGCGTTCGCCCTGACCGAGGAGAGCGCGGGCTCCGACGCCGCGCACCAGAAGACCGTCGCGCGGCTCGACGCCACGGGCTACGTGCTCAACGGCCGGAAGATCTGGGTGTCGAACGGCGAGGTGGCCGACGTGGTGCTGGCGCTCGCGGCGACGCAGCCCGTGTCGGACGGACGCGCGATCGGCGCGTTCCTGGTGCCCCGCGACGCGCCCGGCCTCACGCGTGGGCCCGTGCTCGACTCGCTCGGCGTGCGGGGCCTCGGCTGCGTGGACCTCACGCTCGCCGACGTGCGCGTGGACGCCGACGGTCTGCTCGGCGGGCCCGGACAGGGCCTGCACGTCGCGATGTGGGCGCTCGAAGGCTGTCGCATCGCCATCGCGGCGCAGGCGCTGGGCATCGGGAGCGCCGCGCTCGACGAAGCGCTGGCGCACGCGCGGACGCGCAAGCAGTTCGGCCAGCCCATCGCGAACTTCCAGGCGATCCAGTTCATGATCGCGGACATCGCCACCGAGATCGAGGCGGCCCGCATGCTCACGCTCAAGGCCGCCGACGCCAAGACCCGCCAGCCGCGCGTGCTCCTCGAGGCGTCGATGGCCAAGCTGCACGCCTCGGAGGCCGCGCACCACGCCGCCGACAAGGCGCTGCAGGTGCTCGGCGCCGCCGGCTACAAGCGCGGCGCCACCGCCGAGCGCCTCTTCCGCGACGCCCGCGTCACCGAGATCTACCCCGGCACGTCCGAGGTGCAGCGAATGGTGATCGCGGAGACGATCCTGGGGAAGCGGTAGCGCCCGCCTTCGCCCTTCGGGCTTCGGCGGGGCAAGCCCAACGCCCAACGCCCAACGCCTACCTCAGCCCCTCACGACCCGCAGCCGTTCGGCCGCGCGCGCGAGCGTCTCGTCCTGCTTCGCGAAGCAGAAGCGGAGCACGGGCGGCGCCTCGCTGGCGTAGAGGAACGCCGAGGTGGGAATCGACGCGACGCCGTGCGCCGTCAGGATCCGCATCGCGGCGTCCACGTCCCGGCCCAGGGCGAGCGCCGAGTAGTCGAGAATCTGGAAGTAGGTCCCGCGGCACGGCAGCGGGTGGAACGGCGAGCCCTCGAGGAGCGCGAGGAACCGGTCGCGCTTGGCCTGGTAGAAGCGCGTGACCGCCCCGAAGTCCACGCCGCGATCCAGGAACTCCGCGTAGGCGACCTGCACGGGTGTGTTCACGGCGAAGGTCACGAACTGGTGCACGCGCTGGATCTCGGCCGAGATGGCGGCCGGCGCGGCGACGTACCCCACCTTCCAGCCCGTCGTGTGGAAGCTCTTCCCGAACGAGCTGACGACGGCGCTGCGCGCGGCGAGCGCCGGCACACGCGCCAGGCTCTCGTGGCGCCGCCCGTCGAACACCAGGTGCTCGTACACCTCGTCGGCGAGGACGACGACGCGCGAGCCGTCGACGAGGGCGGCGAGCCGGACGAGGTCGTCGGCGCCGAGCACGGCCCCGGTCGGGTTGTGCGGCGAGTTGAGGACGAAGAGCCGCGTCTTCGGCGTGAGCGCGCGCCGCACCTCGTCCCAGTCGATGGCGTAGCCGGGATAGCGCAGCGTGACGAAGACGGGCACGCCGCCGGCGAGCTGCACCGCCGGGACGTACGAGTCGTAGCACGGCTCGACGATCAGGACCTCGTCGCCGGAGTGGACGAGCGCCGTGATGGCGGAGAAGAGCGCCTCGGTGGCGCCGGCCGTGACCGTGATCTCGGTGTCGGGGTCGTAGCGGGCGCCGTAGTGCGTCTCGATCGTACGCGCCAGCGCCCGCCGGAGCGCGGGCACGCCGGCCATCGGCGCGTACTGGTTCTGGCCGCGGCCGAAGCAGTCGCGCACGAGCGCGACGAGCTCGGGCGCGCAGTCGAAATCCGGAAAGCCCTGCGACAGATTGATGGCGCCGTGCTCGTTGGCGAGCCGGGTCATCACCGAGAAGATGCTCGAGCCGACGCCGGGGAGGCGCGAGGCGAGCGGCACCGGGGTGTCCATGGCTGCCCATCATAGCCCGGTCGCCGGGCGCCCTGCGCAGCGGGCGGCGTCTCCGGCCCCCGCCTCCGGCCTCCGGCCTCCCGCGGTGCATCCTGCCCCGGGTGTGGCAGCCTGGATCGGCCGTTCCGCCCCACGCGAACGCCCCGCTCCCGAACTCGCCATGCGCGCAACACCTTACGGGCGCCTGGCCTGGCAGCGGTCTTGCTCCGTACCGCGTTGAACATGTCACGAGGACGGCCCGCGCGCCGGCTGGCTTGCCCGGAGCGGGAGTCGAGACGCGGTGGTGGCCTTCCTCATTGACTTGTCTGGTGGCTTCCGAGCCGAACGGCTGACCCGCCCATTCTTCCATCCCGCGAGGACCGTCCGGCTCGACGCCGGCGGCGAGTGTGAATCACCCGTCCACGAGCGGCCGCGCCGTCGCACGACCGGCCGCCGCCGGGATGCCACCCAAGAAAGGAGAAGCGCATCCATGAAATGGGCAAGCTGGACGGACTTCGTGCTCGGTCTCTGGCTGATCGCCGCGCCGTTCGCGCTGGGCTACGCGATGGTCGGACACGACCGCGGCGAGGACGTCCTGTTCGGCATCGTCATCGCCGGCGTCGCGCTCTGGCGGTCGCTGGTGAGCAACGACTCGGCGATGGCCGGCGTCAGCTGGATCGTCGCCCTGGCGGGTCTCTGGGTGCTGATCGCGCCCTTTGCCCTGGGTTACAGCTCGGTGGGCGCGGCCGTCACGAACGACGTCATCGTCGGGGCCGCGGTGTTCGTGCTGGGCATCTGGCAGTCTCTGTCGCACCCGCACCAGCCGCAGCCGTCGCACCAGTCGATCACGCACACGCCGTAGCGGGCCTGAGCACGGAACGGCCGGGACGCGTAGGGGCGACCCGTCGGGTCCCGTCGGGTCGCCCCTACGAGAGCATCTGCTTGGCGATCGTCTGGAGCTGCAGGTTCGACGTGCCCTCGTAGATCTGGCCGATCTTCGCGTCGCGGTACAGCTTCTCGACCGGGTAGTCCTTGACGAAGCCGTAGCCGCCGAACAGGTTGATCGCCAGCGAGCTGACGCGCTCGGCGACCTCCGACGAGAAGATCTTGCAGATCGCCGCCTCGGCGAGGAACGGCCTGCCCGCGTCGCGCAGGCGCGCCGCGTTGTAGACGGTGAGCCGGGCGGCTTCGACGTCCACGGCCGCGCGGGCGAGCTGGAACTGCACGCCCTGGAAGTCGGCGACGGCCTTGCCGAACTGCCGGCGTTCCTTCGTGTACTTGACGGCGTGCTCCAGCGCGCCCCTGGCCAGCCCGATCATCTGGGCGCCGATGCCGATGCGCCCCTCGTTCAGAGTCTCGATGGCCACCTTGTAGCCCTTGCCGACCTCGCCCAGCACGTTCCCGCGCGGCACCCGGCAGCCGTCGAGCAGCAGCTCGCACGTGCTGCTGGCGCGGATGCCGAGCTTGTCCTCCTTCCTGCCCACCGCGAACCCCGCGAAGCCGCGCTCGACGATGAACGCGGTGATGCCGCGGTAGCCGGCGTCGGGGTTCACGTTGGCGAAGACGAGGAAGACGTCCGCCTCGTTGCCGTTGGTGATCCAGAGCTTGCGGCCGTCGAGCACGAAGTGGTCGCCCTTGTCCGCGGCGCGCGCGGCGAGCGCGAACGCGTCGCTGCCCGATCCGGCCTCCGACAGCGCGTACGCGCCCACGGTGCGTGCGGCCAGCGCCGGCAGGTACCGACCCTTCTGGTCGTCGTTCGCCCAGCGCAACAAGGCGTTGACGACCAGCGTGTTCTGCACGTCCACGAGGACGCCGACCGACGGGTCCACGCGCGAGAGCTCCTCGACGGCCAGCACGGCGTGGAAGAAGCGGCCGCCGCCGCCGCCGTGGGCCTCGGGGATCTCGATGCCCATCACGCCCAGGTCGAACAGCTCGTCCACGAGCTCGCGCGGAATCTTCGCGTGCTCGTCCATCTCCCGGACGTGGGGCCGGATCCGGTCCTCGGCGAACTGCTTCACCGAGTCCCGGAAGAGGACTTCGTCTTCGGTCAGAGCGGTCAGCGGCTGGATGAGTTCGGCGTGGGCTTCGGTCACGGGCATCCTCTGTCGGGAATAGGCGGGCGGTCACCTGCGCGCCGGTCGGCTCTCGCAGGGCGGCCCGACCCGGAACCCGGAGATGTTATCATTAGACGAGCCAGCGTTCTCCCCATCACGGCGCGTCCACCGAAGGGCGCCAGTTTGGTCGTTATGCCGCGTTCAACACGAGTGGTCGTGTCGCTCGTCGCGGGGTTGCTGCTGTCGGGGGTCGTCGCGGCGCGCCAGCAGGCGCCGTCGCCCCGTGTACCCGCGCCGGGCGCGCAGACCCAGCCGCCGCCCCGGACACAGCCGGGGCAGCCCCAGCCGCCGCCGGCGCAGCAACCGCCGGCGCAGCAGCCGCCCGCGCAGCAACCGCCGCCGCCGCAGCCGCAACAGCCCGTGTTCCGGGCCGGGATCAACTTCGTCCGCGTGGACGTCATCGTCACCGACGACAAGGGCAACCCGGTCACGAACCTGGACCAGAAGGACTTCGAGGTGCTCGAGGACGGGGTCCCGCAGACGGTGCAGACGTTCCGGCTGGTGGACATCCCGAACACGCCGCCGCCCGACGCCGAACCGCCGCACGAGATCCGCAACGAGTACGACCAGGAGCGCGAGGCGACGCGCCCCGACGTCCGGCTGTTCGTGATCATGCTGGACGACTACCACGTCCGGCGCGGCGCGAGCATGCGGGTGAAGGAGCCGCTCATCCGCTTCGTCCAGCAGGATCTGTCGCCGCTCGATCTGGTGGCGGTCATGTACCCGCTCACGCCGCTCGACGCGCTGCAGTTCACGCACAACCGCGACTCGATCGTCTCCGCCATCAACGCGTTCGTGGGGCGCAAGTACGACTACACGCCCCGCAACGAGTTCGAGGAGCAGTACGCCTACTACCCGGCGGCGACGGTCGAGCGCATCCGCAACCAGGTGTCGCTGTCGGCACTCAAGGGACTGACGACGTGGCTGGGCAGCGTGCGCGAGGGGCGCAAGGCGGTGATCCTCGTGAGCGAGGGGTACACGAACAACCTGCCGCCGCAGCTGAACGACCCGATTGCCGCGATCCCCGGCCTCGGGAACCCCAGCCAGCCGGGCGCCCAGAACACCGACCCACGCGCCGAGTCGGTACACTTCTTCGAGACGGCCGACATGATGACCGACCTCCGGGAGGTGTACGACGCGGCGAACCGGGCGAACACCGCCATCTACGCGCTGGACCCGCGCGGGCTGGCCGCCTTCGAGTACGACATCAACGAGGGTGTCGCCTCGCAGGCCGATCGGACGGCGCTCAGCGACACCCTGGACACGCTGCACGTGCTCGCCGACGAGACCGACGGCCGCGCCATCGTCAACAGCAACGACCTGGACCGCGGGCTGAGGCAGATCGTGCGGGACTCGAGCGCGTACTACCTGCTCGGCTACACCTCGTCGGTGGCGCCGGCCGACGGGAAGTTCCACGAGATCAAGGTGCGGGTGAAGCGGCCCGGGCTGGAGGTACGCGCGCGCAAGGGGTACTGGGCCTACACGGCCGAGGACGTGGCGCGGGCCACCGCGCCGGCGACGCCCGGGCCGGCGCCCGACGTCGAGGAGGCGCTGGCGTCGGTGTCGTCTTCGCCGCGCGGCCGCGCGGCCCGCACGTGGGTCGGCACCGCCCGCGGCGCGGACGGCAAGACGCGCGTGACGTACGTCTGGGAGCCGATGCCGCCGCGCCCCGGCCAGTCCAACCCGCTGCCCGCGCCGGTGAAGGCCGACGTCCTCGCCAGCAGCGCCGACGGCGGGCTCGTCTACCGCGGCACGGTGGTGCCGCCGTCGGGCGAGACCGCCGGCGTCCGCCCGCCGGCCGCCGTGACCTTCGACGCCGAGCCCGGTCCGCTGCAGCTGCGCGTGTCGTTCGAGGTGGCCGACGGCGGCGTGGTGGACTCGGAGCGCCGCGACGTGCCGGTGCCCGACTTCACCAACCCCGAGGTGATGCTCGCCACGCCGGAGGTGCTGCGCGCCTTCACGCCCCGCCAGATGCGGGAGATCAAGGCCGACCCGCGGGCGACGCCGACGAGCACCCGGGAGTTCAGTCGCCGCGATCGGCTGCTGATTCGCTTCGAGGCCTACGGGCCGGGCGGTGCCGCCCCGACCGTGACGACGAAGCTGCTGAACCGGCAGGGCCAGCCCATGTTCGACCTGACGGCCGAGCCGCCGTCGGCGACGGTCCACGCCTACCAGGTCGAGGTGCCGCTCGCGAGCGTGCCCCCGGGCGAGTACCTGTTCGAGGCCGCCGCGGCCGGCGCCGACGGCAAGTCGGTCCGGCAGCTGGTCGGCCTCAGAATCACCGGCTGAGGCTGCGGGGCCGTCCGCCCGTCCGCCCATCCGCCCGGCACGATACTCCCCGCCACGCCTGCCGTCCCTGCGCCCCCGGGCGCGGCGGGCAGACGTTTCCACGCCGGCTGCCGCGGACGGATGTAAGATAACAAGGTTCAAGTGACGTACGGTGGCATCATTCGGGCGACATATCTTAGCGTGATCATCAACGCGAAGGAGGCTCCATGGCGGTCGCAGAAGCGGAAATCAAGGGCTCGGCCTACGTCAAGGAGGTAATGGCACTCGTCAAGGCGAAGAATCCCGCGGAACCGGAGTTTCATCAGGCCGTGCTGGAGGTGCTCGAGTCGCTGGACCTCGTGCTCCAGCGGCGTCCCGAGTACCGCAGCGCCAGGATTCTCGAGCGGATCGTCGAGCCGGAGCGGGTCTTCATGTTCCGGGTTCCGTGGCAGGACGATCGCGGCGAGATTCACGTGAATCGCGGCTTCCGCATCGAGATGAACAGCGCCATCGGCCCCTACAAGGGCGGGCTGCGGTTCCACCCCTCCGTCAACCTCGGCATCCTGAAGTTCCTCGCCTTCGAGCAGGTGTTCAAGAACTCGCTGACGACGCTCCCGATGGGCGGCGGCAAGGGCGGGTCCGATTTCGATCCGAAGGGCAAGAGCGACAACGAGGTGATGCGGTTCTGTCAGAGCTTCATGACGGAGCTCTTCCGCCACATCGGTCCGAACACGGACGTGCCGGCGGGCGACATCGGGGTGGGCGGTCGCGAGATCGGGTTCCTGTTCGGCCAGTACAAGCGGCTGCGCAACGAGTTCACCGGCGTGTTGACCGGCAAGGGCCTGAACTGGGGCGGCTCGCTCATCCGGCCCGAGGCGACCGGCTACGGGGCGGTCTATTTCGCGCAGGAGATGCTCGGGACCCGCAAGGAGTCGCTCCAGGGCAAGGTGTGCCTCGTGTCGGGCAGCGGCAACGTCGCGCAGTACACGATCGAGAAACTGCTCGACTTCGGCGCCAAGCCGGTGACGCTCTCCGACTCGTCGGGCTACATCTACGACGAGGCGGGCATCGATCGTGAGAAGCTCAAGTTCCTGCTCGAGCTCAAGAACGTGCGGCGCGGGCGCATCAAGGAGTTCACCGAGAAGTTCAAGGGCGTCACCTACACGCCGCTCGATCCGAAGCTCGACTACAACCCGCTCTGGAACCACAAGGCGCACTGTGCGTTCCCGAGCGCGACGCAGAACGAGATCAACGGCAAGGACGCGGGGAACCTGCTCAAGAACGGCGTCTACGTGGTGTCGGAAGGCGCCAACATGCCGACGACCCTCGAGGGGGCGAAGCAGTTCCTCGACGCGCGGATCCTGTACGGGCCGGCCAAAGCGGCCAACGCGGGCGGCGTGGCGACCTCGGGTCTCGAGATGTCGCAGAACAGCCTGCGGCTGACCTGGACGCGCGAAGAGGTGGACCAGCGCCTGCACAACATCATGAAGGCCATCCACAAGGCCTGCTACGAGACGGCGGAGGAGTTCGGCACGCCGGGTAACTACGTGAACGGCGCCAACATCGCCGGCTTCCTCAAGATCGCCGATTCGATGCTGGATCAGGGCCTCGTCTAGGCCGCGCGTTCACCCGCGCGACCGCGCCGCGGGCGCGGCGCGCCCCGGGCACCAGGACCGGGACGGGCGGCGGATGCCGCCCGTCCCGCGCGACGGGTCCGCCGGTCGGACGGCCGGCCGGGCCCGCGTGTCCCCCTCCCGCATGGCCGACATCCGACCCGATCGCCGGACGCTCACCTCGGGAAGCCGCCGCCAGGGCTTCCAGGATCTCTCCCCGTACCGCGTCCACGACATCCTGCTCGTCTCGGCGCTCTACGACTCGTTCATCCTGGCCGAGGACGGCCGGCTGGGCGAGGTCATCCTCAACGAGTTCCTGCGCCTCGACCTGCGGCAGACGCCGGGCCTGACGCGCGTGTCGACCGGCGCCGAGGCCCTCGACGTCGCGCGGCGCGAGGGCCGGCACAATCTCATCATCACCTCGCTGCACGTGGGCGACATGAGCGCGGGCGAGCTGGCGCGGGCCGTCCGCGCGGCCGGGCTCTCGACGCCGGTCATCGCGCTCGCGTACGACGCGCGGGAGGTGGCGCACGCCTCGGCGGCCGAGGCCGCCGGGGTCGACCGCATCTTCCTCTGGCAGGGCGACGCCCGCATCCTGCTCGCCATCGTGATGTACGTGGAAGACCGCATGAACGTCGCGGTGGACACCGGCGAGATGGGCGTGCAGGCAATCCTGCTCATCGAGGACAACGTCCGCTTCTACTCGTCGTATCTGCCGGTGATCTACAGCGAGCTCCTGCGGCACTCGCACAGCCTGGCGCCCGAGGGCGTGAACCTGTCGCACAAGCTGATGCGCATCAAGGCGCGCCCGAAGATCCTCCTGTGCAGCAGCTACGAAGAGGCCTGGCGCGCGTTCGAGACCTACGAGGCGAACATCCTCGGCGTCATCTCCGACATCGAGTTCCCGCGCGACGGGCAGCTCGAGCCGGAAGCCGGGGTCGCGTTCGCCCGGGCCGTGCGCGCGCGGCAGCCCGATGTGCCGATCATGCTGCAGTCGGGCCTCGCGGCCAACGAGGCGCTCGCCCGGGCGGCCGAGACGTCGTTCCTGCTCAAGGGATCGCCGACGCTGCTGCACCAGCTGCGGCGCTTCATGACCGACAACTTCGGGTTCGGCGACTTCGTCTTCCGCCTGCCCGGCGGCCAGATCGTCACCCACGCCAAGGACCTGCGATCCCTCGAGGACCTGCTGCAGGTGGTGCCGGCCGAGAGCGTGGCGTACCACGCCGCGCGCAACCACTTCTCCAACTGGCTCAAGGCGCGCACCGAGTTCGAGCTCGCCCACCGGCTCCGTCCCCGCAAGGTGTCGGACTTCGCGACGGTCGAGGACCTGCGCAACGACCTGATCACCTCGATCCGCGAGTATCGCCAGCGGCAGAACCGCGGCACGGTGGCGGACTTCTCCCCGGAGACGTTCGACCCCGACACCGGGTTCGCGCGGATCGGCGGCGGCTCGATCGGCGGCAAGGCGCGCGGCCTCGCGTTCGTCAACTTCCTGCTGGCCGACTACGACTTCGGCCGGCGCTTCCCGGGCGTGCAGGTGTCGGTGCCGCCGGCCGTCGTGCTCGGCACCGACGTCTTCGACTATTTCCTCGAGGACAACGCGCTGCGCGATTTCGCCATCGCCTGCGACGACGACGAGGCGCTGGTGGCGCGGTTCCTGACCTCGCGCTTCCCGCCGGCGGCGCGCGGCGCGCTGGCGGCGCTCCTGCAGCTGGCCGACTATCCGCTCGCCGTGCGGTCCTCCAGCCTCCTCGAGGACTCGCAGTACCAGCCGTTCGCGGGCATCTACGACACGCTGATGCTGCCCAACGCGCACCTCGACCCCGCCGAGCGCCTCGCGCAGCTCGTGGAGGCCGTGTGCCGCGTCTACGCCTCCACGTTCAAGCAGCGCTCCAAGGTCTACCTCAACGCGTCGCCCTACCGCCTCGAGGAAGAGAAGATGGCGGTCATCGTCCAGAAGGTCGTGGGGGCGCGGCACGGCGAGCGCTTCTACCCGGACGTGTCGGGCGTCGCACGCTCGCACAACTTCTATCCGGCGGGGCCGATGCAGGCCGCCGACGGCATCGCCGCCGTCGCGCTCGGACTGGGGGAGACGGTGGTGGACGGTGAGCGATGCTTCCGCTTCTGCCCCCGCTACCCGCGACACCTCGTGCACTTCTCGTCGGTGCGGGACGTGCTGAAGAACTCGCAACGCAGCTTCTACGCGCTGCGGCTCGGCGAGGTGGACGGCGACCGGCGACACCGCTTCGAGCTCGTGCACTGCGGTCTCGATGCGGCCGAGGCCGACCGGACGCTGGGCTTCGTCGGGTCCACCTGGTCGCCCGAGAACGACGCGATCTACGACGGCGTGACGCGGCCCGGCATCCGCCTGGTGAGCTTCGCGCCCATCCTGAAGCACCAGCTCTTCCCGCTGCCCGAGGTCCTGACGCTCCTGCTCGAGATCGGCGAGGAGGCGACCAACGCGCCGGTCGAGATCGAGTTCGCCGTCACCCTGTCGGCGCCGCCCGGCGCCCCGCGCGAGTTCGGCTTCCTGCAGCTCCGGCCGCTCGCCCTGTCGCGCGAGCTGACCGAACTCGACCTGGGCGGGTTCGAGCCGCAGAGCCTCATCTGCCAGAGCGCGTCGGTGCTCGGGCACGGCAAGATCGACGACCTCCACGACGTCGTCGTCGTGGACTACCAGCGGTTCGAGCGCGGGCGGAGCCAGGACGTGGCGGCCGAGGTGGCGAAGCTCAACGGGATGCTGGCCGCAGCCGGCCGGCCCTTCGTCCTGATCGGCGTCGGGCGGTGGGGGTCGAGCGAGCCGCTCCTGGGCATCCCGGTGACCTGGGACCAGATCGCCGGCGCGCGGGTGATCGTCGAGGCCGGGTTCCGGGACTTCCGGGTCACCCCGTCGCAGGGGACGCACTTCTTCCAGAACCTGAACGCATCGAGCGTGGGTTATTTCACCGTGAACCCGGAGGTGGGGGAGGGCACGGTGGACTGGACGTGGCTCGCCGCGCAGCCGGCCGAGACCGAGCTCCAATTCGTGCGTCACCTGCGCTTCGACCGTCCCATCGTCGTGAAGATGAACGGCAAGAAGCACGAGGGAATCATTCTGAAGCCGTGATCATTGCCGATTGCCGATTGCCGAATGGCGAATGGCGACGCCTATTGCCGAATTGAAGATTGACGGGTCATGACATCCTGCTTCTTCGTCTCCGATCTCCACGGGCAGCAGGATCGCTACGAGAAGCTCTTCGCGGCCGTCGAGCAGGAGCGGCCCGCCGCGGTCTTCCTCGGCGGCGATCTGCTGCCGTCGGCGCTGCTGCACCGGCCGGACGTGGGCCGCACGGGCAGCGAGTTCGTGAGCGGGTACCTCGCGCGCGCGCTGGCCGGCCTGCGCGCGCGTCTGAGGGACGCCTACCCGCGCGTGTTCGTCATCCTGGGCAACGACGACCCGCGGGTGGAAGAGGAGGCGGTGCTGGATCTCGAGCGGCGCGACCTCTGCACGTACGCCCACGGCCGGCGCGCGCGGTTCGAGCGGTGGACCGTGTACGGCTACGCCTGCGTGCCGCCGACGCCGTTCCGCCTGAAGGACTGGGAAATCTACGACGTGTCCCGCTACGTCGACCCCGGCTGCCTCGCGCCCGAAGACGGCTGGCGCACGGTCGACGTGGACCCGCACGAGCTGGCGCGGCGCACCATCGAGCAGGACCTGCACGCGCTGGCGGGCGAGGAAGGCCAGACCGCCGCCCTGTGGCTGTTCCACGCGCCGCCCTATCGGACGGCCCTCGACCGCGCCGCGCTCGACGGCCTGGCCGTGGAGCACGCGCCGCTCGACGTGCACGTCGGCAGCGTCGCCATCCGCCGCTTCATCGAGTCGCGCCAGCCGGTGCTGACGCTTCACGGGCACATCCACGAGTCCGCGCGAATCACCGGCGCGTGGCGCGACCGCCTCGAACGGACGGTGATGCTGTCGGCCGCGCACGACGGTCCCGAGCTGGCGCTCGTCCGCTTCGATCCGAACGAACCCGCGGCCGCCACGCGCGAGCTGCTGTGACGCCCGCGCGCGGCTCGGCTCGCCAGGGCCGACATCGAAGGCTGGACCGCCGGGGCCGCAGTCGGTCCTTGGGCTTGGACTCTCCTGGCGCCCGCCTGAAACCGGGCACCGGCGGTTCGCCTCCTCACTAGATCCGACTGCATGGACCGTGCCAGCGCTGCCGGGCCGGCCGGGCCAGACGGCGTAAGGAATTAGGCGGAGCGGCCGCCAAGGTGGGGCGGCAAGTCGCCGCAAGCGGCCATTTCGCCACAGTTCCGACACCGCCCACGGGATCCTCACGCGAAGCCGGCGACGCGTCAGCGCGTCATCTGACGCGCCGCCAAGCCCCTCACGGCGCCCTCGATCATCCGGTGCACGGCCGCGAGCGAGAGGCCGCCCTCGTCGCGCTGAGGGATGGTCGCGAACCCGATCGCCGACGCCTTCGGATAGTCGCGGAAGATCGCCTCGAACAGGTCGGCGAGCTGGGCGCTCGGCGGGCCGCCCGGCACCTTGTTGCCGTGGCCCATCACCTCGCGCTCGTCGAGCACGTCCATGTCGACGTGGACGTAGATCCGGTCGGTCAGGCGGCTCAGGCGATCCATCTGCGCCTTCACCGCCGGCGAGCCCGCGCGCAGGTCCGCCACGCCGATCTGCTCGATGAGCGAATCGTCCAGCGCCTCCTGCTCGAGCGGGTCGACGAGGCGAATCCCGCCCATGACGACGTAGCGGTCGGCGAGCGGCGGATCGAGCTTCGCGTCCAGCCGAAGACGCGTCAGGCACCGCCCGGTCGCGACTGCCACCGGCATGCCGCCGAGCGATCCGCTGCGCGTGGTCTCGGGCGTGTTGAAGTCCGGGTGCGCGTCGAGCCAGAGCATGCCGACGCGGACGGCGTCCCGCGTCGGGCCCGAGTGCTGCAGCCCCGCCACCAGCCCCGGCATCGACGGGCACGTCGCGAGCAGGCCGACGGTGAAGTATCCCTCGCGCTCGTTCCGGGCGACGACGTCGGCGAAGTGGCCGAGCGCCAGGCCGAGCCGCTTCCAGCCGCCGTACTCCGTGTCCTCGTCGGCCGTCAGGCCGATGGTCTCCACCTTCACGATCGCGCCCCGCGCGCGCAGCGCGTCCTGAAGCCCACCGCCGGCCATGGTGGCCGGGCCGGGCGAGGTGCCGTTGGGCAGGAACGGCTGCTCGACGAGCGCGAGGCGCAGGTGGCCCTGCGCGTCCCGGTAGCGTCCGGGCGCCGGCGCCGGCGTGGGCGCCTGGAGGAGGAGCAGGGGCAGGGCGACGAGCGGAACGAGTCTGGTCATTGGAGATCTCCCGCCTCTCGCGTGGCGCCATTCTCTCACGCCCGTCCCACGCGCAGGGCGTGCTCGTGACTCGGGTTGACGCCGGCCGAATCAGGACACAGAATTGAAGGACACATGTACAGGATGCGCGCCGGGCTGCTGCGCATCGCGCTGGCCGCGCTGGTGTGCCAGCTCACGGGGCTCCCGGCGCTGGCCACGTCGTCGATCCGGGGCACCGGCGGGGGAGAGGCCGTGATGGCCTGCTGCCTGCACGCCGGGCCCGGCCATGTGTGCCCGATGATGCACCGGATGCCGGCGCGCGCCCGCGGCGACCGCCGCGACTGCGCGATGAGCGCCGGGTGCACGTACGCGCCGGTTGCTGCCACGTCGCTCGGGCTCGTGCTTCTCGCGCCGCCGGAGCTGCGCGTCGTCGTGACGGCCGATGCCCGCGGGCGCGCGGCCTGGTGCCCGCGCGGAGTGGTCCCCGCCGCGCTGCCGCGCACGATTCCCTGGCCCCCTCCCCGAGCC
>JAHECP010000300.1 GCA_024641665.1 Acidobacteriota bacterium | reverse complement strand
GCCGTTCGTCTGGACCAAGACCGCCGACGAGATTTTGGCGAGCATCGCTCGCTTTGCTCAACGGACCGCGGACGCCCAGGCCGCATTACTTATTTCGCGAACCACTGGGACAGGACACTAGTTTCCCGTGAGTCCCCTCTTCCGCAAGAGCGGCTCCACGCTCGGCTCGCGCCCGCGGAAGCGGACGTAGAGCGTCATCGCGTCCTCGGTGCCGCCCGCCTCGAGGATGTTCTTCCGGAACGACTGCGCGGTGGCCTGGTCGAAGAGGCCCTTCTCCTTGAACGCCTCGAAGGCGTCGGCGACGAGGACATCGGCCCAGATGTAGCCGTAGTAGCCGGCCGCGTAGCCGCCGCCGGGCCCGAAGACGTGATTGAAGTAGGGGCTGCGGTAGCGCGAGACGATCTCGCGCGGCATCTGGATCTTCTCCATCGCCGCATCCTCGAACGACCGCGCGTCCTGCGGCGTCGTCGCGGTCACCGTGTGCCAATCCATGTCGAGGAGCGACGCGGCGAGGTACTCGACGGTGGCGAAGCCCTGGTTGAACTGGTCCGACTTGCGGATCTTCTCCACGAGATCGAGCGGGATGACCTCGCCCGTCTGGTAGTGCTTCGCGTAGACCTTCAGCACCTCGGGCTCGAGCGCCCAGTTCTCCATGATCTGCGACTGCAGCTCGGTGAAGTCACGCGGGCCCCTCGAGACGCCGCTGTAGGGCACCTGCGAGAGCAGGCTGTTCAGCGCGTGCCCGGCCTCGTGGAAGAGGGTCTGGACCTCCTCGAGGCTGAGCTGGGCCGGCTGATCGCCGGAGCCGCGCGAGAAGTTGGCGACGTTGGTCACGATCGGCAGCACGCGCTTGCCGTCCTTGACGCGCGTGCCGCGGAAGCCGCTCGTCCACGCGCCAACGCGCTTGCCGGCCCGCGGGTGGTAGTCGGTGTAGAAGACGCCGAGCGTCGTGCCGTCGGCGTCCTTCACCTCGAACGCCGCCACCTCGGGGTTGTAGACGGGCAAATCGGGCCGCGGCGTGAACGTGAGGCCGTAGAGGCGGTTCGCGACGTAGAACAGGCCCTCGCGCACGTTCTCGACCTTGAAGTACGGGCGGAGCGCCTGGTCGTCGAGGTCGAAGCGCGCCTTGCGGACCTTCTCGGTGTAGTACCACCAGTCGTACGGCTCCAGCTTGAAGGCGCCGCCAGCCTGGTCGATGAGCGCCTGCTGCGCCGCGGCTTCCTTGATCGCGACGGCGCGGGCGGGCGTCCACAGCTGGTTCAGCAGGTCGTAGACGCCCTTCGGCGTCTTGGCCATGTTCTCTTCCAGGACGAAGTCGGCGTACGACTGGAACCCCAGCAGCTGGGCGCGCTCGGCGCGCAAGGCGGCCGTCTTCGCGAGCACGGCCTTGTTGTCGTACTCGTCGTTGTGGTCGCAGCGCGTCGTGTAGGCGGTGAAGATCTGCTTGCGCAGCTCGCGGTTGTCCGCGTAGGTCATGAAGGGCCAGATGCTCGGCGCCTGCAGCGTGTAGACCCACTTGCCGGCCAGGCCGGCCGCCTTCGCCGTGTCGGCGCCGCTCGCGACGACCGACGGCGGCAGGCCCGCGAGGTCGGCTTCCTTGTCGATCACGAGCCGGAAGGCGTTGGTGTCGTGCAGCAGGTTCTCGCCGAACTTCACGCCCAGCATCGACAGCTCGGCGTTGATCTTCCGGAGCTTCGCCTGGTCGTCGGCGCTCAGGTTGGCGCCGCTGCGCACGAAGCTCTTGTAGGTGTTCTCGAGCAGGCGCATCTGGACGGGCGTGAGGCCCAGCGTCTCGCGCGCGTCCCACACCGCCTTCACCCGCGCGAAGAGCTTCGGGTTCAGACGCACGTCGTCCCGCAGGGCCGACAGGAGCGGCGTCGTCTCGCGGTTGATGGCCTGGAGCTGGGCGTTGGTGTCGGCCGAGTTCAGGTTCGAGAAGACGGCCGACACCTTCTGGAGGAGCTCGCCCGACTCGTCGAGCGCCGCGATGGTGTTGGCGAAGGTTGCCGGCTGCGGGTCGTTGGCAATCGCGTCGGTCTCCCGGCGCTGCTCGGCAATGCCCGCCTTGATCGCCGGCAGGAAGTGCTCGGGCTTGATCTCGGCGAACGGCGGCACGCCGAACGGCGTGGTCCACTCCTGGAGGAGCGGGTTGGGCGGGGCGACGGATTCGGCCGGCGGCTGAGCCACCGCCGGGGCGGCCAGCACGGCCGCCAGGGCGACGATGAGCGCAAGACGTCGTGACATGAAGACCTCTCGGGGGGCAGAGGAACGCGAATAGGAAACGGGGATGCTCAATGACGGTCCGGACGACTGAACTTCAGTCCTCCAGCTCGCCATTCTACTCCCGCTCGTGCTCAGGGAGCCGCGATTCCGTGGAGGCGGGACACCAGGTGGCTCAGGTTGCCGCGCAGGGCCGGCTTGACCTCGACCCGCGGCAGGCGCCACGGGTCGGCCCCGGGCTCGACCGGGCGCTCGTCGCACGTCACCGCGAGACCATACCCGCAGTCGCGCGCCAGGCGGGCGGTCTCGGGGTCCCACGCGCCGTAGGGATACGCCAGCGCGCCGACCGGGCTGCCGAGCAGCGCCTCGAGGCGGAGCCTGCCGCCTTCGAGCTCCGCGCGCCGCGCGGCGGGGTCCAGCTCGGTGAGCGCCAGGTGGCTCACGCCGTGCGCGCCGATCGCCACGCCGCGCGCGGAGGCGAGACGCCGAAGCTCCGCGGCGGTCATCGGGCGCGCCTCCTCGGCGCGCGGCGGCGCGAGGCCGGCCCAGACGGCGAGTGCATCGAGCCTGGACGCCCGCTCGGCCGCGCCCAGGCGCACCAGTCGGTGATAGATCGCCCAGTGCGCCGCAGCGCGCTCTTCGACGGTGCGCACCGGCAGGGCCTCGACGACGCCGCTGAGCGCCGGCGGCACGTCCGGCGGCAGCGGGGCCGGACCGAAGAACAGACGCTCGAGCGCATCCCACCAGAACTCGCCGCCCGCCTCGATCGGGCCAGCCGGCACGAAGAAGGTCGCCGGCACGCCGTGCCGCTCCAGGATCGGCTGCGCCGTCGTCAGGTTGTCCAGGTACCCGTCGTCGAACGTGACGGCCACGGCCCGCGGCGGCAGCCGTCGCTCACGTGCCGCCTCGGCCAGCTCGACGAGCGTCATCGGCTGTGCGTGCCGCGCCACCCACGCCATGTGCTCGTCGAAGTGGTCCGGATGGACCGACAGGCCGTGCACGTCGGTCGTGGTCGCCGCCACGCGGTGGTACAGCAGAATCGCCGCGCCGGACGGCTCCAGCCGCCCGGCGCGAGGCGGCCGGGCGTCCGTCAACCGGCCGGCCGACGGCTTGACCGCGCGGACACCCACGAGCAACGGGAAGTACGGATCGTAGACGTCGAGCTCCTCGCCGGTCAGCTCCTCGCACGCCAGGCCGTAGAGGAACGCGGCGTTCGCGAAGACGTTGCCGTAGCCGCGCACCTCGACGAGATCGGCCGGAAACACCTGCGAGAAGAGCGCGCGGGCGCCGGCCTCGGTGACGCGCCAGAAGTCGGCGTCGCGGCCGTACTCCAGGCATACGCGGCTCGCGCACGGGAGCGTCACGAGCAGCACGCCGCCTGGCCGGAGCACGCGGCGGCACTCCTCCAGCACGCGCCGCATGTCGTCGATGACGTGCATCGTCTGGGTGAGAACGACGCAGTCGTATCTGTCGGACGCCAGCGTGACGGCCTGCCGGAGGTCGGCGACGACGGTCGCGCGCGGGTTCTCGGGGTTGAGGTCGACGACGTCGCTCCGGTCGACGCGGGATCCGCCGTACCGGGTCGTATAGTCGTTCTCCTGCACCTCGAGGACGGCGCCGCGGATGTCGTCCGCGTGGGTCTCGAGGAACCGCTCGATGTAGTGGCGGTCCACGGGCTTGCCGCGGTCGTAGCCCCAGTCCCGGCTGACCGGGCTCGTCCGCCGGAGGTCGCCCCAGTCGACGGCGGCGCGGCCCTGCTGGCGCAGCCAGTCGCGCAGGCGGCCGAGCTCGTAGGTCAGCTCGCGCAGCTCGCCGAACATCCGGTCCCGTCGATCGACGCGCGCGCGGTGCTGGCGCACCACCTCCCGCAGCGCCCGCTCGCGGCCGAAGAGGACCGTCGGCGGATCGGCCTCGAACGTCCCGCGATGGCGGTCCAGGATCGTCCCGAGGGCGTCGAGGTAGCGATCCGGCTCGAGCGACGTGCGGTAGCCGGCATTGCGGCGCGCCAGGCGGCGCAGCGCGGGGCCCTCCACCCGGATGCCCTCGCCGCCGGTCTCGTGGACGCGCACGAGGAAGTCGTAGACGACCAGCGCGTGCAGCGTCTCGTCGAAGCCGCCGGCGGCCTCCCACGACGACCGGCGGAACAGCACCGGGACGGGCGCCGCCAGCGTCGCGCCGACGACGGCCTTCGCGTCCCAGGACGCCGCCAGCGGCGGCTCGAACGGCTCGTCGCCCGGCTCGGTGACCGCGGGCCCGACGGCGTATGCCGCCGGGCCGGCGTCCATCGCCTCGATCGCCGCGGCGCAGAAGTCGGGCTCGAGGAGATCGCCCTCGTCGAGGCAGACGACGAACGCGCCCGTGGCCGCGCGGACGCCGGCGTTGCGTTGCGCGCCAGGCGCGCCCGCCGGGGCGTCCACGACG
>JAHECP010000113.1 GCA_024641665.1 Acidobacteriota bacterium | reverse complement strand
GCACAAGCGCTCGCGCGTCGTCCGCCTGACGCGCGCCGGGCGCGCGCTCGTGGACGCCATGCGCCGTCGCGAGTCCGGGCTGCTCGCGGCCCTGCCGCTCGGCGTCGCCGACCGCCACATCGAGGCCGCCGCACGGACGCTGGCGGCGGTGCGCGCGGCGCTCGAGCGGCACGAGTGGCGACCGCCCGGGCGGCGGCGCGCCTCGTCTTGACTCGAGAGGAGAGGAACATGACCGACACCACCACGGCCCTGGACGCCGCCGGCCGGCCAGGCGGGAACGACGGCGCGCCGACCGGCTTCCGCGGGCAGTTCGGCCGTCCGACGGGCCGGCTCGGGCGACTCGTCGGCCACGTGATGGCGGCAAAGAGCCGCCGCCGCAGCGAGTGGGTGATGTCGCTCCTGCCAATCCGGCCGGCCGACCGCGTGCTCGAGATCGGCTTCGGCCCGGGCGTGGACATCCGGCGGGCGGCGGTCCGGGCCGTGAACGGCCACGTGGCCGGCGTCGATCACTCCGAGGAGATGGTGCGCATGGCGCGCCGGCGCAACGCCGCCGCGGTCGCCGCGGGGCGCGTCGAGCTCGCGCTCGGGTCGATGGCGTCGCTGTCCTTCCCCGACGCCTCGTTCGACATCGTCTACGCGATCAACTGCTTCCAGTTCGCGGCCGACCCCGCCGCGGCGCTCGGCGAGATCCGACGGGTGCTCAGGCCCGGCGGCCTCGTCGCTCTCGCCATCCAGCCGCGCAACAAGGCCGCGGACGAGGAGACCGCGTCCGCCGTCGGACGGCGCCTCGAGGCCCTCTTCGCCGACGCCGGCCTCAAGGGCGTCCGCCTCGAGCGCAAGAAGCTCTGGCCCGTCTCGGTCGTGTGCGCGCTCGGGCGGAAGTAGTCAATCGGCAATCGGCAATCTTCAATCGGCAATGCTCTTCCTTCCCCCGATGAGGCTCGTCCCGAACCGCGTGTCCGTCCGCGTCACGCTGGCAAGGCCGGCGGCGGTCAGCCAGCCGCGGATCTCCGATTCGGCGTAGGTGTCCCCGGCCCGCGTGCCCACCAGCATGTTCAGCGCGAAGAGCGCCGGCTGCAGCGGGCCGCGCCGGTCCTCGTCGATCACGAACTCCTGGACGACGACGCGGCCGCCGGGCGCGAGGGCGCGGGCCGCCTTCGCGACCAGGCGGCGGTTCTCCTCCGGGCCGAAGCTGTGGGCGATGGCCGAGAGGAAGACGAGGTCGAAGTCGCCCGGGAAGTCGTCGGTCGTCAGGTCGCCCGGCGTCGCCGTCACGCGGTCCGAGAGGCCGGCGTCCGCGACGTAGCGCCGCGTGATCGGCACGATGGCCGGCAGGTCGAACACGACGGCGCGCAGCCCCGCGCGCGCGCGCGCGAAGGCCATCGAGAAGACGCCCGTGCCGCCGGCCACGTCGAGCACGCGCGACACGCCGTCGAGGCCGATCGCCTTGGCCACTTCCGGAGCCTGCTGGACGCCGCGCCAGTGCATGGCGGCCATGAACGCCTCGCCCCACTCCTCGCCCCGGGGCTGGGCGGGCGCCACCGGCGTCCCGCGCCGTACGGCCTCGGTGAGCGTGGACCACCGGGTCCACATGTGCGCCGAGTGCATCAGGCCCGACATGTAGTCGGACCCGCCGCGCACGAGGAGCTTCGCGGCGGATGCCCCGTTCGCGAACCGCCCGTCCCGCTTCTCCAGCAGCCCCATCGCCACGAGCGCGTTCATCAGCCGGTCGGTCGCGCGGGCGTCGGTCCCGAGGTCCGTGGCGACCTCCGCCGACGGGCGCCAGGCGTCCCCCAGGGCCGTGAAGACGCCGAGCTCGTAGGCGGTCAGGAGCACGCGGCTCGGCTGGAAGCCGTTGACGATCTCGCGGATCGACTGCGCGGTGAACGTGGGCATGGGCGTGAACCTTCCTGGCCCGGCAGCGTCTACAATCCTCGAAGACAGGGGGTCATCATGGCGTTCAGGCGCTCGCGGCGGGATCGGTTGATTGGGGGCGTGTGCGGCGGCCTGGCCGAGTGGCTCGGCTGGACGCCGACCCGCGTGCGCGTCCTCTACGTCCTTGTTTCGGTGCTCTCGGCGGCCTTTCCAGGCACCCTCGTCTACATCGTCCTCTGGATCGTCGTCCCCAGCGAATAGGCCGAATCCTCTCCCGGCGGACATGCAACTCCCCCGTAGCACATACCACACTAGTTGATACCAAACACACCCCCCGGCCAACTTCGAGTTCCCGTCCGTCCTCTCGCCCGCTTTCCGCATAGGCGCGGGGAGCGCTGAGCGCACCTCCATCGCAGCCGAGGCTCAGACAGGAGTCTCGTGCGTCGGTCTTGGCGGACTCGTGGCCGGCCGCCTCGGAGTTCGACTCTCGTCCGGAGCTGGCCACCAAACGAATGTCCTGGCAATACGTCATACTTTAATACGCTTAAAGCGCAACACAGACGCTCTTGTATCGCATTTGTGACCGGTGTATACTCTGATTGTGCCCGTGAAGCCCTCGACCACGATCCGTGATATTCGTGAACAACTCGGTCTCACCCAGGCCGAACTGGCCCGCCAGCTGGCGGTGTCGGTGGTCACAGTTAACCGCTGGGAACGTGGGCACGCCAGACCGTCCGGTTTGGCCGCCCGGCGCATAGATGAACTCGCCGACAGACTGAGAGCGATGAGCACGGCTGCGGCATCCGGTCGAAAACGTACGGCCAAGTCCGTCCCGGGCCCCTTCCTAGCAGACCCCGAACGTGTTCGCCTTGTGGTTGAAGCCGAGCGGCTTTCGCTTGGCCACCTTTTCAACCCGACCTTTGGAACGGAGACTTCGCTAATCGACGCGCTCCCGCACCAGCGCATCGCGGTCTACGAGCACATGCTGACGCAGCCCCGCCTGCGCTTCCTGCTCGCCGACGACGCGGGAGCGGGGAAAACGATCATGGCGGGTTTGTACATCCGCGAGATGGTGGCGCGCCGCTTGATGCGCCGCATCCTGATCGTCCCGCCGGCTGGATTGATCGGCAACTGGGAACGCGAGCTACGCACGCTGTTCGGACTTCGATTCGAGATCCTGCGGGGCGAGGATGCCAGGGACGACAATCCGTTCTCGGGATCACGAGGAGCTCGGCTTGTTTGCAGCGTTGATACGTTGCGTCAGGCTCGCGTTTTCGCCCGCCTGAAGGACGCCACTGCCGAGCCTTATGACCTCGTCATCTTCGATGAGGCCCACAAGCTCAGCGCCGATCGCGACTCGGACCTGACGATTCGCCGGACTGATCGTTACCGGGTGGCCGAGGCGCTCGCGGGTGTGCCCAACACCGACCCCGAGTGGACGCTTCCATGGTCGGCGACGCACCTGCTCCTGCTGACGGCGACGCCGCACATGGGCAAGGACTTCCCGTACTACGCTCTCTGGCGGCTACTCGAGCCGGAAGTGCTCTCGACGTTGGACGCGTTCGCGACGTTCCCCCCGGCGGCGCGCGCGAAGCGCTTCATCCGGAGGACGAAGGAAGAGATGGTCCGGCTGGACGGCACGCCGATCTATCCGACGCGGAAGTCCGACACCCTTGGTTTTACGCTCACCCAGGGCCCGAGAGGCGAGCAGGCGCTCTACGACCGCATGACGGTCTACATGCAGACGTTCTACAACCGGGCCCAGATCCTGAACCGATCGGCGGCCCGGCTGGCGCTGAGCGTCTTCCAGCGGAGGCTGGCCAGTTCGACCTACGCCCTCCTGTGTTCCCTCGAGCGCCGGCAGAACCGCCTCGAGCAACTGCTGGCAGACATCCGCGAAGGTCGCCTGTCAGCGCCTGAACTCCGCGCGCTGGCGCAGCGCCTGGCACAGAAGCGATTCTCAGACCCGCTCGATGACGCGACCGGCGACGAGGAGGGATCGAAAGACGGTCGCGAAGAACACGAAGACGCCGAGCGTCAGTTGCTCCACGACGTGTTCTTGCCATCGGTTGGCGAACTCGAGGAAGAACGCCGCGAAATCATCGAGCTGGTCGATCTCGCCAGCGCTGTGGTGGATGCGGGCTTCGAGTCGAAGTTCGAAAAACTGCGCGAGGTCCTCGCGGACCCACGCTACAAGGACGAGAAGCTCATCGTCTTTACCGAGCACCGCGACACGCTCGTCTGGCTGCGGCAGCGCCTCGAGGCGATGGGCTTCACGGACAAGATCGCCGCCATCCACGGCGGAATGGACTTCCGCGAGCGTGAAGTCCAGGTCGAGCGTTTTAGGAAGTCGCACGAACGCGGCGGCGCGCAATACCTTCTGGCCACCGACGCCGCCGGCGAGGGCATCAACCTTCAGTTCTGTTGGCTGATGGTGAACTACGACGTGCCCTGGAACCCGGCCCGGCTGGAGCAGCGCATGGGCCGGATTCACCGGTATGGCCAGCAGCACGATCCGGTCGTGATCATGAACCTGCTCGCCAGCGGCACGCGCGAGGACAAGGTCGTCGGCACGTTGCTCAGAAAGCTGCAGGCGATGCGCAACGAGCTTCAGTCCGACAAGGTCTTCGACGTCGTCGGTCGGCTCTTCCAGGGCGTGTCCATCGCCGAGTTCATGGCTCAGGCGCTCACCGAGGGCGGCGCCGCCCAGGCGGAGCGCCAGATTCAGGGGATCCTGACGAAGGAACAGGTTCAGGCGATCAGGGAACGCGAGCGGCGGCTGTTCGGCGACGGCGGTGACGTCAAGCGCGAATTGCCGCGGCTGCGCGCGGTCATCGAACGCGAGGCGTTCAAGCGTCTCCTGCCCGGTTACGTTCGTCAGTTCGTCGAACGGGCTGCGGACCCGCTCGGCTTTGCGATCGACGGCGATCCGAACACCGTATTTACCTTGCGGCCGCTTCGTTCGGCTGGGCTCGAGGGCTTGTGGAATCTGCTCGAGTCTTACCCGCGGCGGCTGCGGACGCGCCTCAGCGTCTACCGGCCGGCCGACAAAGACGACGCTATCTTCGTGCACCCTGGTGAACCGGTCTTTGAGCGGCTACGAGCCGCCTTGCTCGAGCGCTTCCAGCGGGACGCGCTGGATGGAGCCGTGTTCGTCGATCCCACCGCGCGGGATCCGTACATGCTCTTCGTGGTCGAGACAGGAGTTCTGCGGCGGAATGCCGAGAGTGCGAGCGAGACGGCCGAAGCGGTGGAATTGCGGCTCGCGGCCTTGCGCGTCATCGCGACAGGCGCCGTGACTCCCTGTCCGGTCGAACAGCTGCTCCTGCTCCGCGGGCACCCCGGCTTTCCGCCGGCCTTCGCGTCGCTGGCGGTCCGCGCCCAGGAGCTCGAGGTTCTGGCCTGCGAGCACGCTGGTCGCAGTATCGGCGGCGCGCTCGCCGAGGAGCGCAGGTTCGAATTGCTGCGGGCGCTGCCCGAACGCGAGGAGTTCCTCGCTCGCGGTTACGGCTTTCAAGCGGCCGAGCTTGCAGCAGCACGAGCACGCCTCCTCGAGAAGGCGAGGGCGGGGAACGCCGCGGCCCATGCGCAACTGCAGGCCATCAGACAGCAACAGCGATCGCTCGAAGAGCGCCGTGCCGCCGCGCTTGCGGCGCTTCGCGACGAGCCCGGCCAGCTCGTCGCCGCGCCCGTCAGGATTATCGCGCACGCGCTGGTCGTGCCGTCCCTGGCGAAGGAGGACCGGCAGCGCTTCGACGAGGATGTCGAGCGCGTCGCGATGCAGGTGGCCAGAGCGCATGAAGAGGCGGCGGGGGCGTTGGTCAAGGATGTCTCGACGCCGCCGCTGGCACGTGCTGCGGGACTCTCCGACCGACCGGGGTTCGATTTGCTCACCATCTATCCCGGCGGCGAGGAGCGCGCAATCGAGGTCAAGGGCCACGCCGGCCGTGGCGACGTCGAGGTCACCGCCAACGAATGGTCGCGGGCGTGCAATCTTCGCGAGCGATTCTGGCTGCACGTGGTGTTCGACTGCGCCTCGGCCCAACCCCGGCTGTGCCGCGTTCAGGACCCCTTCGCCAAGCTGCTTGCCAAGGCGAAGGGCAGCGTCCTGCTGAACGATCGCGAGATCCTCGAGGTGGGCGAGGCGTGGTGGGAGACCGCGCCGAGCGAGCGGCGGCTGCCCGAAGAACTGCGTCCGCTCTTCTGGGACTACGACTTCGACAATCTGCGGTGGCCGAGCCATCGCGACCTCGTCATCGGGCGGGTGCTCCAGAGCGGCGGCGGCAATGCAGTGGCCTGGCTCAGGAAGACGGTCCACGATTCCGACCTTGCGGACTGGCTTCGCAGCCGGAGCGGGCGTGGGCTGGATCCCCGTCAACTGCGCTTCTGGCAGGCGACCCTCAGTCTGCCTGAGGGGGAAGTCGATCGATGGGTCGAGGACGCGAAGCAGGGAGCTTGGGGCTCGAGGAGCCAGGCGTGAGCTTCCATGAATCGATACTCACGAGTGCCCAAATGCAGGTGCTGCGGCGCCTGGCGCCGATTGCCACGAAATCCGCTTTCTACCTCGCCGGCGGCACGGCCATCGCCCTGTGGTTCGGGCATCGGCGATCAGAAGATTTCGATTGGTTCGCGTCCGGCTTTGGGCGACCGGAGGAGTTGCTCGCCGAACTGAGATCCCGCGAGTTTTCGGCGGAAGGGGTGCAGATCGATGCCGGCACGTTGACCTCTCGTATCGGGGGCGTGAAGGTCTCGTTTTTCGACTACCAGTACCCGTTGCTCGATCCGGTCACGCTGTGGCCCGACTACGGGATCGGCATCGCGTCATCGCGCGATCTCGGGGCGATGAAGCTGGCCGCCATCGCTCAACGCGGATCGCGGAAGGACTTCGTGGATGTTCACGAACTCCTGCGCCAGGGACGAACACTTGCGGCGATGCTCGATGACTACCGCTCCAAGTTTCGCGCGGACACCTTTTCAGCGCTTATGGGTCTCACCTATTTTGACGACGCCGAAGCGGAGCCGATGCCGGAGATGCTCGGCGACGTCGACTGGCACCGGATGAAAGCCGAGGTTTCGCGGGCCGTGCGGGAGGTCGTATCGTGAGGCAATTCGACTTCTACGAGTTTGCCGGACCGATCGTGCCCGGTACGACTGTACTGCTCGCGCTCGCCGTGTTCTATCCGGCGATTCCGAACGCGGTGTCGGGTTCGCCCTTGGGCCTCGGCGAAGTCGCCGCCGGAACCGTGGTGGCCTACGGACTCGGGCACGTCGTCCAGGCTCTCGGCAACTTGCTCGAGGCCGGCTGGTGGAAGTCTTGGGGCGGCATGCCGTCGGATTGGGTTGGCCGAGGCACGGCCAAGTTCCTTCACCCCACTCAGCTTGCCGCACTTCCAGTGAAGATCGCCGAGCAGCTTCGAATCGGCGGCATCAAGCTAGACGGCGATTCCCGATGGCACGGAATCACGAGGCAGGTCTACGCTGCCGTATCTGCCGCGGGCCGCTCCGGACGCACCGATACGTTCAACGGCAACTACGGGCTCTGCCGTGGTCTGGCCGCGAGCTTCGCGCTCATCGCGGTTCTCATTGCCATGCAACACGGCGCGCAAGCTTGGAGAGCCGTAGCGCTTGCCGCCATCGCATTCGTACTGTTGGGATGGCGGGCCCACCGCTTCGGCGTGCACTACGCGCGCGAGTTGTTCGTCCAGTTCCTGCAGCTTGGTGATGGGGACGTGAAGTGATCTTCAACGGTCTTGAAATCGACATGCTGTCCCTTGGCAATGCCGACAGCATCCTCGTTACAAGGTGGCAGCCCGGTGTTGCTCCCGTTCGAATCCTCGTTGATGGTGGCAACGACGGATCTGCCGAGACTGTCCTCGCTTTCTTGGCGCGCCGAGGCGTTTCTCATATCGACCACCTGGTTTGCTCGCACTTACACGATGACCACGCGGCCGGGTTGGTGTCGATAGCGGGACAGCGCTGGCTGACCATCGGATCGGCATGGGTTCACCAACCGCGGTTGCATATCGACCTCGCCCGACTCGCGGCTGTCGGATCGAGAGCTACCGTAAGCAGGACGGCCGCGGACATCAACGAGTGCCTCGAGACGACCGACCGTCTTGTCGCCACGCTCGGGGCCCGTGGCGTGGCCGCCTACGAGCCGTTTTCGGGCATGTCAATTGGCCCGTTGTTCGTCGCGGGGCCCACGCGCGACTACTACCGCCAGTTGCTTTGCGAATTCACGGACATCGATGCACGCTCAGTTCTTGACGCCAGGATCGCCGAGACCGGCTTGTCCCTGTTTGCTGAGCTGCTGTACTCGGACACGTCGAGTACCCTCGACGACAGTCCAGAGACGTCGCCGGAAAACAACACCAGCGTGATCCTGTACGGTAACAATGGTGGGACTCGATTTCTGTTCACGGCTGATGCGGGGGTCGGGGCGCTGACCAGGGTTGTGGCGGCCTATCAGGCTGGGTCCTTCTCCAACCTGGAATGGTTCCAGCTGCCTCACCATGGCAGCCGGCGGAACGTCAATCAGTTCCTCGTGGACCACTTTTGCCCGAAGCTCGCTTACGTCTCAGCCGACGGCAGTCTCAAACATCCACGACGAGCGGTCGTCAACGCCTTCAAGGCCAAGGGCACACACGTCTTCTCCACGCACTATCCTCAGGCGACCAACCTGTGGT
The DNA here is from genome assembly GCA_024641665.1 of Acidobacteriota bacterium. Classification (GTDB taxonomy): domain Bacteria; phylum Acidobacteriota; class Vicinamibacteria; order Vicinamibacterales; family JAHECP01; genus JAHECP01. The sequence continues at coordinate 9,333 of JAHECP010000113.1, read as the reverse complement.
ACCACTCGGGCGTGGTGCCCGCCAGGCCGGACTATGGCCTTGCGACTTCGTTGTGGAACGCGCAGCAGGCAGCCTGACATGACTGACCGCCGCCTGATCGAAGCCGCCTTCCCGCTGGAGCAGACCTCGATCGACTCGGTGCACGAGAAGAACGTGCGCCACGGGCACATCTCGACGCTGCACATCTGGCCCGCGCGGCGGCCGCTCGCGGCGTGCCGCGCGGCGCTCATCGCGACCCTCCTGCCCGATCCGGACACGAAGGAAGCGCGCGAGGAACTGTGCAAGCGCATCGGCGGCACGGTGGTGAAGGTGATCCGCAAGAAGCAGGGGCCCGGCGGGGGCCGGAGGGAAGAGAAGGTCGTCAAGGAGACGATGGGCGGGATTCTCCACTGGGGCCGCGAGACGGAGAACAAGGCGGATTTGGACTTCTTCCGCGAGGAGATCCGCAAGGTATATGGCGGACGGGCGCCCCGCGTGCTCGATCCGTTCGCCGGCGGCGGCGCGATTCCGCTCGAGGCCATGCGGCTGGGCTGCGAGGTCACGGCCATCGACATCAACCCGGTGGCGTGGTTCATCCTCAAGTGCACGCTCGAGTATCCCCAGCGACTGGCCGGCCAGACGCTGGCGCTTCCTGAGTTCGTGCGCGGCGACCGAGCGTTCATGGAAGCGTTCTTCCGGGCGCAGGGATTCAAGGGCGCTGGCCTGCGAAGCCAGCTTCGCAAGCTGGGTCTCGAGAGCGACATGGACGGCGAAGCGACCCGGCAGGCGACACTGAAGGACACCCACACCGGCAGGGACGTCGATCTGCAGATCGAGGAGCACACGCTCGAAGCGGACCTCGCCTGGCACGTGCGGGCCTGGGGTTGGTGGGTGCTGCGCGAGGCGCGGAGGGAACTGGCCGATCGGTATCCGGTCTATGCCGATTTCGAACCGCTGAAAGACGCGGCGCAGTGGCGCGTGCAGCGTCCTGGCGAGCAGCGGGCCATGCAGCTCGTGCCGCTCACAGACGATGGCACGCCCGATGTAGTCAGCCTGAATCGCGAGCTCTCATCCGCTGACCTCGCCGACCCGGCGAAGCCGCGCTGGATCGCAAAGCCGGCCGTCGCCTACCTGTGGGCGCGGACGGTGCGCTGCAAGAACTGCCGGGCGACGATTCCGTTGCTGAAGACGCGCTGGCTCGCGAAGAAGGGGAGCAAGCGTGTGCTGCTGACCATGCGCCCGAACGCGAACCGCACGGGCGTGGAGTTTGGCGTCGAGGGCGGTGTGCCGTCAGCCGGCGGGAACAACGCGCAGAAGCGTGAGCACGACCGTCGGATCGGCCAGGGGACAATGAGCCGATCGGGCGCGTGGTGCCCGTGCTGCGGGAAGCCGGGCACGGTGGCCATGGAAATGGAGGACATCCGCGCCGAAGCGGTCGCGGGTCGCCTCGGCGCCGTCATGACCGCCGTCGTCGTCGATGGGCCCGATGGAAAGGAGTATCGGCTGCCGACGCAACATGAGCTGACCGCCGCGGCGGTCGGCGAGCGGGACCTCGAGAACGTCTTCAAGGACGTACCGCTCGGCATTCCGGCGGAACCGATCCCGCAGGGGGCCAGTCGAAAAGGCGGCGGATCGGCCTTTACCGTCCATATCTACGGAATGACCACGTGGCGCTCGCTGTTCACGAACCGGCAACTGCTTGCGCTGGGAACATTCGTGCGGTCTACGCGCGCTGCCTGCGACGCGGCGACGGATGGCAGCTATTCAAGCCAATGGCTCCAGGCGCTGTCAGGGTACCTAGCACTGGTTACAGATCGCGCAATCGAGCGAAACAGTACGGTCTGCCACTATGACGTTTCTCGGGATTCGATCTCGGGCACTTTTCAGCGTTATGCCCTACCAATTACCTGGGATTTTGCTGAGGCCGTTCCGTGTGGGAAATCGGCCGGGGCCTACGTCGGTCAACTTGACTGGGTAACCCTGTTCGTAGCACATGCGCTGCTCGCCTTTCGAGCTGCGCCCATCGGCAGGGCAGCACGCATGTCGGCGACAGAGGAACTCCCCAAGGTGTTCGACGCGATCATCACGGATCCGCCGTACTACGACGCTATCCCGTATTCGGACCTGATGGATTTCTTCTACGTGTGGCTGAGACGTTGCCTGATGGGACTCTCGGTCGAATTCGACGAGTCCTTCCGAGAGCCTCTCGGACCTAAGTGGGATGCTAGCCGAAACGATGGCGAACTCATTGATGACGCCAGCAGGCATGGGGGCGATGCAACCAAGTCGAAGGAGACTTACGAGAATGGCATGGCTCGCGTGTTCAAGAGGTGTGCGGCAGCTTTGGAACCCGCTGGACGGCTCGTAGTCGTCTTTGCCAATAAACAGCCGGACGCCTGGGAGACGCTGGTTTCGGCAATCATTCTGGCCGGCTTCACTGTGGACGGTTCATGGCCCATCCAGACAGAAATGGGCAACCGGACGCGTGCGCTCGGATCTGCCGCTCTGGCTTCCTCTGTGTGGCTGGTGTGCAGGAAGCGCCCGGCCACGGCGCGGGCAGGTTGGGACGCGAACGTGCTCGGAGAGATGCGTACCAACATCGGCGTGCGCCTGCGCGAATTCTGGGATGCCGGCATCCGCGGTCCCGACTTCGTCTGGGCGGCCACCGGGCCTGCTCTCGAGGCCTACAGCAAACACCCTGTCGTCAAGAAGGCGAATGAGCCGAACGCGGTCATGACGGTGACCGAGTTCCTGCGTGCCGTGCGCCGGCTCGTCGTTGAGTTCGTCGTCGGCCGCGTGCTGAGTGAGGTCTCGCCTGCGTCTGTTTCGGCGGCGGATGCCGAGACCGCGGCCGCGCTCGACGACGTGACGACGTACTACCTGCTGCATCGCCACGATTTTCACATGGAGGACGCACCCGCGGGCGCCTGCATTCTGTACGCCCTCTCGTGCAACTTGTCTGAGCGAGATCTCGCGGATCGCTACGACATTCTTGTGCGGACAGGGGGAAAGGCAGAGGACGAAGCAGACGAAGATGAAGCCGAAGACGCAGACGCTGAGGATGCGGGCGAAGAGGGCTCGGGGAGCACGTTCCGTCTAAAGTCGTGGAAGCAGCGCCGGCGTCCGGCGCTTGGGCTGGATCCCGTGGCCGACAACGCGCGTGCGCGCCGGCTCCACGAGGAGAACGTCGCGCCGCGCCTCTTCGACGAGACCGCGCCGGCCGCGCCCCGGCACCGGCTAATCCCGATCATCGACATGGTTCATCGCTTGATGCATCTGTGGGCGGACGGCGATCTGAATGCGGTCAACGACTACATCGACCTCCGCGGCCTGCGACGGAGCGAGCCGTTCCGGCAGGTGCTTCAGGCCGTAATCGAGCTGTCGCCGGAAGGCAGCGAGGAGCGATCCGTGGCCGAGCGGGTGATGAACCACCTCCGGGTTCGCGGCGACGCACCTGCGCCGGACCTGCTGGCGCGCTCGGAACAGTCGTGAATCGACGTGTGACAGGAGGCGCGCCACCGGCGCGCCCCGCCGCAGCGGCGCGGGGCGGCAGGGGCCCCGCGAGCGACGGCGAGAGGGGGTCCGGCGGGACGAAGTCCCCCGGTCCTGAGCGAGGAAACCCGATGACGAAGCTTCCCTGGACGCCGTGGCACCAGGTCGTCGCGCTACGGGACGACGTCAGGACGGGCGAGCTGGCGTTGAACGAGTTCGCCGCCGATCTGTACGACGTCTCGCTCAAGAGCGGCCGGCGGCCGATCTACGAAGACCCGGCGCAGTTCTTCGCGCTGACCTTCCCAACCTACGCCCTTCGCGAGCTGGCCAAGGACGTCGTCGGTCGTCTCGCCGCGAAGAACCAGAAGGCCGTGCGCCAGCTCGAGCTGACCTACGGCGGCGGCAAGACGCACGCATTGATCACGCTGTACCACCTCGTGCACGATCCCGCCCACCTGCCAGATTTGTCGGCCGTGAGGGAGTTCCGATCCCATATTGGCCTGAAGGAGCTGCCGCGAGCCAGGGTTGCCGTGCTGCCATTCGACAAGTTCGACGTCGAGAAAGGGCTCGAGGTCGCGGCCCCGAACGGAAAGGTGCGAATGCTCCGCCAGCCGTGGAGCGCGCTCGCCTGGCAACTGGCGGGCGAGGCCGGACTGCGCCAGCTTCATCCGGACGATAAGCCCCAGGAACGCAAGTCGCCGCCGGCTGAAGGGCTGCTGGTCTCGCTCCTGTCCGAGCCTGGAAAGCAGGACCTGGCGACCCTCATCCTGATCGACGAGGTGCTCATGTTCGCCCGGACGGCCGTGGATGCCGATCCCGGCTGGCGGACGCGCCTTGTGGACTTCTTCCAGTACCTCACGCAGGCAGCCACTAAGGTGGATCGCTGCGCGATTGTGGCCTCGCTCCTCGCAACCGATCCTCGCAAGCAGGACCAGGTGGGCCGCGAGATCCAGAGCGACCTCTACGACATCTTCCGCCGCGAGCGCGAGGAAGGTGTCGAGCCCGTGGGCAAGAAGGACATAGCGGAGGTGCTGCGCCGTCGTTTCTTCGCGCCGAAGTCGATCGTAAAGCCGGATCACTTCCGGCAACCCGTGATCGACGCGCTTGGCGGTATCGCCACGCTCGACGACGAGACGAAGAAGAGACAGAAGGAAGAGGAAGATCGCTTCATTGCTAGCTACCCGTTTCATCCGGACTTGACCGAGGTCCTGTACGCCAAGTGGACCCAGCTCGAAGGTTTCCAACGCACGCGCGGTGTCCTTCGGACGTTTGCCCTCGCGCTTCGCGACGCGGAGCGGTGGGACACGTCCCCACTCGTCGGTCCGAACGTCTTCCTTCCGGCGCCGACGCGGGACGGCGTCTCGGAGGCCTCCCGCGAGCTGACCCAGGTGGCGAGAGTGGAGGACACGGAGGGCAAGCTCCAGGAATGGAACGCCATCCTGTCGGGCGAGCTCGAGAAGGCGCGCGGCATCCAGCACGAGTACGGCGGGCTGAAACACCGCGAGCTCGAGCAGGCCGTCGTCGCGACTTTCCTGCACTCTCAGCCCATCGGGCAGAAGGCGCAGCTCCGCGAGCTCATGGTTCTGGTCGGCGCGACACGGCCCGACCGCATCGAGTTGCAGAAGGCCCTCCGCGAGTGGTTCGACCGATCCTGGTTCCTGGACGAGAGCGCGGACGTTGGGGTCAAGGCCGAGGACGGCGTGAAGCCGCCACCCTCGACCTGGCGACTGGGCTCGCGCCCGAACCTCAAGCAGATGCACTCCGACGAACGGAGCCGCGTCAGCAATGAAGCGGTGGATGCTCGGCTCGAGCAAGACATCCGTGGACTCCGGTCTCTGACGTCGACGGCGTCGCAGTCCGGGGCGCGGGTGCACAACCTGCCGACGCGCCCGGCCGATGTCGAGGACGACGGCGAGTTCAGGTACGTGGTGCTCGGTCCGTCCGCAGCGTCGGAATCCGGCAAGCCGAGTGTCGAGACAAGGCACTTCGTCGAGGAGACGACCTCGCCGGACAGGCCACGCAAGGAACGGAACGCGATCGTCCTGGCCGTGCCGACCCGCGACGGCATCGCCGCGGCGCGCGAGGCGGTTCGCGATCACCTCGCGTGGCTCGGCGTTCGTGACACGCTGGTGAAGGAACGGCACGAGCTTGACGAGATCAGGCGGCAGAACCTGGAGGCGTACACGAACGCCGCCGGCAAACGCATCGCAGAATCGATCCGCCAGGCGTACTGCATCGTCGTCACCGTTTCCGAGCAGAACGACGTGCAGGCATTCAAGGTACAGGTGTCCGACGATCCGCTGTTCAGCGTCATCAAGCAGGATCCACGGGCGCGCGTTCAGGAGACGGCGATCAGCGCCGACGCGGTACTCCCCGGCGGGCCGTACGACCTGTGGAAGGAAGGAGAGGACGCACGCCGCGTCAAGGACCTCGTCGGCGCCTTCGCGCGGTTCCCACACTTGCCGAAGATGCTGAATCGTCAGGCGATCCTCGACACCGTCGTCAACGGGTGCGCTGAAGGCATCTTCGTGGCCAGGCTCTCGAGGCCCGACAAGTCGATTCGGACGTGGTGGCGCGAACGTCCGGAGCGCGACGTCCTCGAGGAGGCAGGGCTCGAGGTTGTCCTGCCCGACAAGGCGGAACTGATGAGAGTTCCACCGTCAGTGCTTTATCCGGACGTTCTGGACGCGCTGTGGTCGTTGCCCGTCGTTCGCGTCAACGATGTGCGTTCGCTTTTTGACGGAAGCCACACGGTCGTGGTGAACCGGGGAGGATTCGACGAGCCGATTCCGGTCCCCAAGGCGCACCCCGAGGTCGTAGACGAGGCGATTCGCGCGGCCGTTCGCGAGGGAAAGATCTGGCTTCTATCAGGACCCGCGAGTCTCCTCGCAGAGGAAGTCCCTGCCACGCTCGTTGCCGAAGATACTGAGCTGGCACGACCGCCCGAGCCGATCTCGCCTCTCGATCTGCTACCTGAGCGGCTGCCGCAGGCCTGGCAGGACGGACACACAGATGCATTCTCGATCGGGGTCGGGTGCTCGAAGCGTGCCGGCAGGACGCTGCCATGGATCACAGTGCGCGACGCGCTGGACGCGGCGTTCAGAGCTCATCTGATCGAGCGAACCGAGACATCCGCGTCATGGCCGAGCGATTACTCGCGAGCGGGGGAGGTCAAGATCCGGCTGGTGACTGGGCGCGTCCGGCCTGAGCCTCGGGCGCCGGGTCTCATGCTTCCCCCGGGTACGAGCGCCAGTTCAGAGGCGATCCTGCGCTCGGACCAGATGCAAGACCTCCTGGAGCTGCTGCCCGATTTGATCAGGGCGAGCGCTGGGTATGACGTCGGGTTCACCCTGCGCGTGCTCCTCAAGGGGAAGGATCGGCCGTCGCGAGCCATCGTGGAGGCCGTGAACAAGCTCCTCGAGAAGGCAGGAGTGGACTTGCGGTTGGAGTGACGAGGCTGGAGCCGCCGGCCGGGACCCTTTCTGGCGACGCTAGCACCAAGATGGGCGATCATCGGCAAGGGACCCGGCCTTCCTTGTCGTCCTGCAACCTGCTCGAGCCGGCCTCACGCTACCGGCCAGAAGATCTCGTTTCCCTCGATCTCTTTGAAACACTCTGGGGCGGTCAGCCCTCGATAGACGGTGGACCAGCGTTCAGTGTGGCGGAAGTACGCCAGCTCGAACCGGCCGAAGCCTGTCATCGTCATTCGCGTGTGGCGGACGACAAAGTCATCCTCCGGGTGCCTGTTGCGCGTGCGGAATCTGGCACAGAGATAGAACGCCTTCCCCCGCCACTCGGAGAAGACCTCCACTGGGTAATTGGACGGGCCGGGGTCCGCCGCCCGCAGCTGAAGCAGCCGCGAGAACTTTGCCTGGAGCCAGGCTTGCGCCCAGCGGTCGACCTGTTCTCGTAGCTCGGTGGGTACTCTCGCGAGAACCCACTCCCGGCCGCGACCTGGGGGGCGAACGGGCTGGCGTGGCGTGCGTCCGGACATCGGGTTCGGAGTGACCTGTTCGTGGCCTACAGACCGAAAAACTGGCCGGGGCGACTGGATTCGAACCAGCGACCCGAATATCCGACTTTCTGCCGACCTGATCGGGATCATAGACCCGTTTCGCCTCTCCCTCTACCCTGATGGGTGTTGCCCAGGGGCACGAGGAGAGAGACGATGCAGACGCTCACCAGGGAAACCACCGTTCGCGACATCGTGGCCGGCGACCACCGGGCTGCCGCCGTGTTCGAGAAGCACCAGATCGACTACTGCTGCGGCGGCCAGCGCTCGATCGACGACGCCTGCAAGGCGGCCGGCGTGCCGGCCGACGCGGTGCTCGCCGAGCTGGCGGGCCTCGGCGCCGCTTCCCGCGCCGCCGACGAGGACTACGCGGCCTGGGGCCCCGCGGCGCTCGTGGACCACATCATCGCCACGCACCACGCCTACGTGAGGAACGCGCTCCCCACCATCCTGGCGCACACGGAGAAGATCGCCGGCAAGCACGGCGAGCGCCATCCCGAGCTCGTCGAGGTCGCGCGCGTCTTCGAGGGCGTGGCCGAGGAAATGACGCAGCACATGATGAAGGAGGAGCACATCCTCTTCCCGTACATCAAGGTGCTGGCGCGCCAGGAAACGTCGGGGTGCCCGGCGGCGCCGTCGCCGTTCGGCACGGTGAAGAACCCGATCCGCATGATGGAGATGGAGCACGAGAGCGCCGGGAACGCCCTGCGGCGGATCCACGAGCTGACCGGCGGCTACGCGCCGCCCGCCGACGCGTGCGCGACCTACACGGCCACGCTCGCCGAGCTCGACGAGTTCGAGCGCGACCTGCACCAGCACGTGCACCTCGAGAACAACATCCTGTTCCCGCGGGCGCTGCGGATGGAAGGGACCGTGTGAGGGACGCCGCCGCCGCGCTCACTCCCCGAGCGCGCGCTCGATCTCGCCCAGATCCGCGTCGGTGAGCGTCAGGCCCGCCGCGCCGATCCAACCGTCCACCTGCTCGGGACGCCGCGCGCCGACGATGGCGGCGGTGACGGCGGGGTGGCGGAGGGTCCAGGCCACGGCCACCGCGGCGGGCGGCTGGCCGTGCGCCCGGCCGATGGCGCGCAGCGTCTCCACGAGGGCGAGGTTGCGCGTCAGCTTCGGCTCCTGGAACTCCGGGTTCATCGTCTTCCGCCAGTCGTCGTCGGGGAGCGCCGCGATCCGCTCGCGCGTCATCGTGCCGGCGAGCAGACCCGACTGCATCGGCGAGTAGACGATCACGCCGATGCCGTGGGCCTGGCAGTACGGCAGGAGCTTGGCCTCGACGTCCCGGTGGAGCATCGAGTAGGGCGGCTGCAGGCTGGCGATTGGCGCGATCGCCCGCGCGCGTTCGAGGTGCGCGACCGTGAAGTTCGACACGCCAATCCACCGCACCTTGCCGGCGGCCTTGAGCCCGGCGAGCGTCTTCCACGCCTCCTCGACGTGGGGCGCCGGCGCGCCGGGCGGCATCTGCGGCCAGTGGATCTGGTAGAGGTCGATCGCCTCCGCGCGCAGGCGCCGCAGGCTCGCGTCGACCTCGCGCAGGATCGACGCGCGCGTGATGTCGTGGCGGACCCGCCGGTCGTCGCCCCACACGAGGCCGCACTTGGTGAAGACGTACGGCCGCTCGGCGCGGCCGGCGAGCGCCTTGGCCACCACCTCCTCGGCGCGGCCCAGCCCGTACACGGCGGCCGTGTCGATCCAGTTGACGCCGAGGTCGAGGGCGCGGTGGATGGCCGCGACCGAGTCGCGGTCGTCCTGCGGCCCCCAGCCGAACTGCCAGCCGCCGCCGCCGAGCGCCCAGGCACCGAAGCCGATCGGGGTGAGGTGGAGATCCGAATGGCCGA
>JAHECP010000112.1 GCA_024641665.1 Acidobacteriota bacterium | reverse complement strand
ACGAGGCCGGTCACCGGGTCGCCCTCGGGCGCGGCGCGGTAGAGCGCGGCGAACACCTCGCGGCGACCGCCGTCGATCCAGGCCCCGATCGACCGCGTTCCGGCCTCAGGGCGTGCGGCGTAGGCCACCGCCTCGAGCGACGGCACGGGCACCACCCGGCGGTCGTTCACCAGCGCGAGCCCCTGGATCGTGGCGATGCCCACACGCAGGCCCGTGAACGACCCCGGTCCGGCCGCCACGGCGTAGAGGTCGATCAGGGCCGGCTCGAGGCCGTGTTCGGCGAGCATCGCCGTGATGTCGCCCGGCAGTCGCTCGCCGTGCGTGCGGGCCGGATCGCCGGCGCGCGCGGCGACGAGGCGGCCGTCGCGCCAGAGGGCGAGGCTGCCCGTCCGGCCGGTCGTGTCGAGGGCCAGAACGATCATCGAGGCAAGCATGGTCGGCGGGGGCGCCGAAAGTCAATTCGCTCAATGGTATACTCGACCACACGCGTTCCTGGCCCATGACCCCGTCCCCCACAACCCCACCGCGCAGCGCGACGTCCGCCACGCCCGCCATGCGCCAGTATCTCGACGCGAAGCGCCAGCACCGCGACGCGATCGTGTTCTTCCGCATGGGGGACTTCTACGAGATGTTCTACGAGGACGCCGTCACGGCGTCGCGCGCCCTCGAGCTGACGCTCACGAGCCGCTCGAAGGACGCGGGCGGCGGCGCCATTCCCATGTGCGGCGTGCCGTACCACGCGGCCGACGTCTACATCGCCCGCCTCGTGAAGAAGGGGTTTCGCGTGGCGGTGTGCGAGCAGGTCGAGGATCCGAAGAAGGCGAAAGGGCTCGTGCGTCGCGAGGTGGTGCGCGTGGTGTCGCCGGGCACGCTCACCGACGCGAACTACCTCGACGCGCGCGAGCCGGCGTTCCTGCTCGCGCTGGCGCCGCCAGCCGAGGGGGCGCGCCCGGCGGCCGCGACGTTCGGCGTGGCGCTGCTCGACCTCTCCACGGGCGAGTTCACCGCGGCCGAGTACGCGGGCGAGGCCGCGCGCCAGGCCGTCGCCGACGAGCTGGCGGTGCTGCGGCCGCGCGAGATCCTCGCGCCCGACGGGTTCGACGCGGCGGCGTTCACCGCCGGCGCGGGCGACCGGGCGCCGGCCCGCGTGACGCAGGCCGAGCCCTGGACGTTCGAGCTGGAGGCGGCGCGCCGGGCGCTGCTCACGCAGCTTCGGACGCAGGGCCTCGAAGGCTTCGGTCTGGAGCGCCACCCGGCCGCGACGCGGGCGGCCGGCGCGCTCGTGCAGTACCTGCGCGACACCCAGAAGGCCGAGCTCGCGCACGTGCGCGCCGTGAGCGTCCGCGAGGGCGGCGACGCGCTCGTGATCGACCCCACGACGCTCCGGCACCTCGAGGTGATGGAGGGCGCCGACGGCGGGCGCGCGGGCTCGTTGCTCGACACGATCGACCGGACGATCACGCCGATGGGCGGGCGGCTGCTGCGGGCGTGGCTGCTCAGGCCGCTCGTGTCGCTCGAGCGCATCCAGGATCGGCTGGACGCGGTCGAGGACTTCGCCTTCCGCACGACCGAGCGCGGCAAGCTGCGCGAGACGCTCAAGGCGGTGCACGACCTGGAGCGGCTGGTGGCGCGCGCCGCGCTCGGCACGGCGGGGCCGCGCGATCTGGTCGGCCTCAAGCTGTCGCTCGCGGCCATCCCGCGCATCCGCGCGGTGCTGGCGCCGCTCGAGGCGCCGCTCGGCCGCAGCCTGATCGAGGAGCTCGACGAGCTGCCGGACGTGCGGGACGCGATCGACGCCACGCTGGTGGACGAGCCGCCCGCGCTCGCGCGCGAGGGCGGCGCGGTGCGCGACGGCCTGGACCCGGAGCTGGACGAGCTGCGCGGGATCAGCCGCGGCGGCAAGCAGCGCATCGCGGAGATGGAGGAAGCCGAGCGGAAGCGCACCGGCATCGCCTCGCTGAAGATCCGCTACAACCGCGTGTTCGGGTACTACATCGAGGTCTCGAAGGCCAACCTGGCGAGCGTGCCGGAGGACTATCACCGCAAGCAGACCATCGCCGGGGGGGAGCGCTACATCACGCCCGCGCTGAAGGACTACGAGGAGAAGGTGCTCGGCGCCGACGAACGCATCCTCGAGCGCGAGGTGGAGATCGTCGAGCGGCTCCGCACCCGGGTGGCCGCCGAGGCGCCGCGCATCCAGGACTCGGCGCGCGCCCTCGCCACGCTGGACGTGCTGGCGGCGCTGGCCGAGACCGCCGCCGTCTGCGACTACACCAAGCCCCAGATGCACGCGGGCGACGAGCTCGTCGCCGGCGAGGCGCGCCACCCGGTCGTCGAGCGGTACGCGACCGAGCCGTTCGTGCCGAACGACATCCACCTCGACGGGGGGACGCGCCAGCTGGTGATTCTCACCGGCCCCAACATGGGCGGCAAGTCCACCTACCTGCGCCAGGTGGCGCTCCTGTGCCTGCTCGCGCAGGCGGGGTCGTTCGTCCCGGCGCGCAATGCCAAGCTGCCCATCGTCGATCGGCTGTTCGCGCGCGTGGGGGCGTCAGACAACATCGCGCGCGGGCAGTCCACCTTCATGGTGGAGATGCAGGAGACCGCCAACATCCTGCACAGCGCCACGTCGCGGAGCCTGGTGATCCTCGACGAGATCGGGCGGGGCACGGCGACCTTCGACGGCCTGAGCCTGGCGTGGGCCGTGGCCGAGCACCTGGCGACCAGCGCCCGGGCGCGGCCCAAGACGATCTTCGCCACCCACTACCACGAGCTGACCGACCTGGCCGATGCGTTCGCCGGCGTGACCAACCTGCACGTGGTCGTTCGCGAGTACCGCGACGACATCGTCTTCCTGCGCAAGGTGGTGCCCGGCCGCTCCGACCGCAGCTACGGCATCCAGGTCGCCCGGCTGGCGGGTCTGCCGCCGACGGTCGTGTCGCGCGCGCGCGAGATCCTCGACTCGCTCGAGCGCGACGAGCTATCGCGCGGCGGGCGGCCGGCGTTCAGCGATCCGGCCGGCGAGGCGCAGCACCAGCTCGGCCTGTTCGAGACGGCGCCCGAGTCGCCCGTCGTGCGGCGCCTGCGCGAGGTGGACGTGGATCGGCTGACCCCGCTCGAGGCGCTGACGCTGCTGGCGGAGCTGAAGCGCGACGCCGGGGAGTGACGTGAGGAGCGCCCGGGGCGTCACCACGGAGCGCACGGAGGCGTTCACCACGAAGGGCTCGAAGGGCACGGAGGGGGATATTCGGGGATCACGCTGGCTTCGCCGGGCTTCAGGATCACGCTGGCTTCGCTGGGGGTCGGGATCGCGCCGGCTTCGCCCCGTCTCGATCGTGCGAGGACGGCGTCTGCGAGCGGGGACAACCGCGTTGGTCGTGGCGGCGGCGTGCGGGGCGATCGGGTGCCGGTCGGCGTCGTCCGAGCCGCCGGGCATCATCACCGTGGAGCTCGCTAACTCCCCCACCAACCTCGATCCCCGGGTCGGCTCCGATGAAGCCTCCCAGAAGTTGCACCAGCTGCTCTACAGCAGCCTCGTGACGGTGGGCGACGACCTGCGGGTGCGGCCCGAGCTGGCGACGGCCATCGACCAGCCCGATCCCCGCACCTACATCGTCCATCTGCGCCACGGGGTGAGGTTCCACGACGGCCGCGTGCTGACCTCGGCCGACGTCGTCTACACGTTCCGGAGCCTGCTCGACCCGGCGTTCGTGTCGCCGAAGAAGGGCGCGTACCGCCTGGTGGCGTCGGTCGACGCGCTCGACGCCGACACCGTCCGGTTCACCTTGAAGGAGCCGTTCGCCTCCTTCGCGGTGAACCTGGTGCTCGGCATCGTGCCGGCGGGCGCGGGGCCCGAGCTGGCGCGCCATCCGATCGGCACCGGGCCGTACCGCCTCGTGAGCTTCGTGCCCGACGACCGCACCGTGCTCGCGCCGTTCGCCGGCTACTTCGGCGGCGCGCCGAAGAACGCCGGCCTCGTGCTGAAGGTGGTGCCCGACGACACGATGCGCGGTCTCGAGCTGCGCAAGGGGACGGTGGATCTCGTCGTCAACGACCTCTCGCCCGACATCGTGGCCGAGCTCCAGCGCGAGGGCCGGCTGAAGGTGACGACGGCGCCCGGCACCGACTTCGCGTATCTCGGGTTCAACCTGCGCGACCCGTTGCTCGCCGACCGGCGCGTCCGGCGCGCGCTGGGCTTCGGCATCGATCGCGGGGCCATCGTGCGCTACCTCCGGCGCGGGCTGGCGACCGAGGCCGCCGGCATCGTCCCGGTGAGCTCCTGGGCGTTCGACCCCGACGTGTTCACCTTCACCTACGACCCGGCGCGGGCGAAGCGCCTGCTCGACGAGGCCGGCCACCCGGATCCGGACGGCGACGGCCCCCTGCCCCGGTTCCACCTGTCGCTCAAGACTTCCACCTCGGAGGTGTACCGGATCCAGGCGGCGGCGATCCAGCAGGACCTCCGGCAGATCGGCGTCGCGGTCGACATCCGGTCCTACGAGTTCGCGACCCTGTACGCGGACGTGCTGCGCGGCAACTTCCAGATGTACACGCTGCAGTGGGTCGGCGTGTCGGACCCGGACATGCTGCGGCGCGTGTTCCACTCGAGCCAGATGCCGCCGGTGGGGTTCAACCGCGGGTTCTACGTCAACCCGGAGGTGGATCGCCTGATCGACGAAGCCACCGTCGAGCCCGACGAGGCGCGACGCAAAGCGCTCTACGGCCGCGTGCAGGCGCTCGTCGCCGAGGACGCGCCGTACATTCCCCTGTGGACCAAGACCAACGTGGCCGTCTATCAGCCGGATCTCCATGGGGTGCGCCTGTCGCCCATCGGGTCGTTCGCGTTCCTGGCGGACGTGTGGAAGGCGCCGGCGCGCTGAGGCCGCGTGCCGCTCTGCTAGAATGAGCGCGGCATGACCATGGCTAAGTCCAAGAAGGCGGAGTTTCTCCGGCACCCGGTCCAGCCGTTCGTGGCCGAGGCGGGCCTGAGCGGCGATGCGCTGCTGGAGCGGATGGAGCGGATCTCGTTCCAGGGCCGCAACCTCGCCTCGGCCCGGCGCGTCTGGGAACGGATGCTGGCCGACGAGGTCACGATCTTCTTCGGCATGGCCGGCGCGCTGAGCGCCGGCGGTCTGCGCCTGATCGTCGCGGACCTCATCACGGCGCGCGCCCTGGACTGCGTGGTCTCGACCGGCGCGAACCTGTACCACGACCTGCACGAGACGCGCGGCCGCCACCACTACCTGGGCTCGCCCCGCGAGAACGACTCGGCGCTCCAGCGCGCGCACATCGACCGCGTGTACGACACCTACGCGGACGAGGAGGAGTTCGCCGACAACGACGAATGGATCGCCGCCTTCGCGCTGGGGCTCGAGCGGCGGCCCCACACCTCGCGCGAGCTGCTCGCGAAGCTGGGCGAGCACCTCTGGCGCGAGACCGGCGCGGACGGCATCCTCACGGCCGCGTACCGGGCGGGCGTGCCCGTCTTCTGCCCCGCGATCGCCGATTCGTCGATCGGGATGGGGCTGTCGCAGGCCCGGCATCGGGACGCGACCGCCGGCATGGTGGACGTGATCGGCGACATCATCGAGTCGGCCAACGTCGTGCTGGGGCACCCCCGCACGGCGTCGATCGTGCTCGGCGGCGGCACCCCCAAGAACTTCATCAACCAGGCCAGCGTCGAGGCGGAGTACTACGACCCCGCCGTGAGCGGTCACAGCTACGCCCTCCAGATCGTCACCGACGTCCCGCATTTCGGCGGCGCGTCGGGCTCGAGCCTGCACGAGGCCGAGAGCTGGGGCAAGGTGGCCGGCGACGCGGAGAAGGTGTCGGTGCAGGCCGACGCGACCCTGGCGCTGCCGCTGCTCGTGACGGCCCTGAAGACCAGCGCGGCGGGGCTGCTCGAGGCGCGCCGGGCGCCGCAGTTCGCGCCGGCCGCCCGCGTGATGACCATGAACGGGAAGCGCGTGTCGGCGGAGCGCTTCGAGGCTCCCGTATGAGTGATCCCATCGACTACGCCCATCTCGAACCGTACGTCTTCGGCGGCGTCACGCCGCCCGCGTCGATCGACGACGCGGGCGTCGTGCTGCTGCCGATCCCCTTCGACCGGACGACGTCCTACGTGCCCGGCACCCGGTACGCGCCGCGCGAGGTGCTGCACGCGTCCTCGCAGACGGAGCTGTGGGACGAGGAGCTGGAGCGCGACATCTCGGCCGCGCGCATCTTCACGCTGCCCGAAATGGAGCTGCCCTACGCCGACCAGGGACGCGCGATCGCGGAGATCGCGCGCGTGGCGCGCGGCATCGTGGCGCGCGACGCGTTCCTCATCGGCCTCGGCGGCGAGCACTCGATCACCCCGCCGCTCGTGCAGGCGACCGTCGCCCGGCACCCCGGCCTCTCGGTGCTCCAGATCGACGCGCACGCCGACCTGCGCGAGAGCTATCTCGGCTCGCCGCACAGCCATGCCTGCGCCATGCGCCGCACCCTCGAGTTCGCCCGGTGCACGCAGGTGGCCATCCGCAGCATCTCGGAACCGGAGGCGCGCGCGCTGCCCGGCCTGAACACCACCATCTTCTACGACACAACCATGCGGCGGGACCCGCAGTGGATCGACCGGGTCGTGGACACGCTGGCCGACACGGTCTACGTCACGATCGACTGCGACGGCCTCGACCCGGCGGTCATGCCGGCGGTGGGCACGCCCGAGCCGGGCGGCCTGTCCTGGCACGAGCTGCTGGCGCTCCTCCGGGCCACCTTCGGCCGCCGCGCCGTCGTCGGCTGCGACGTGGTCGAGCTCTGCCCCATCCCGGGGATGGTGGCGCCCAACCTGCTCGTCGCCCGCCTCCTCTACAAGCTGGTCGGCTATCACCTCGCGGGCGCCGCCCTCGCCCAGGGCTGAAGAGGGCCGGCTGAGCCGCTGATTTCCACACCGCCGGGCCTGTATACGAGGTATACTGCCGGCCATGGACGAGGTGCTCGAGCAGCCCCTGCTCGTCCAGGCTCTTGCGGCCCTGCAGCGGGGACAGGGCGCCGAGGCGACCCGTCTGCTTCAGCGGGCGATCCGGCAGCCGAACCGGTCGGTCGACCTGGACTGGCGGATCCGGGTGGCCCAGGTCGAAGCGCTGCTGCTGCAGGACGACATCGCCCAAGCGGCCCGGGTGCTGGGCCGCCCCCCCGACGAGCTGCGCGCCCGCATCGATCCCATCCACCTCGCGGCGCTCTGGCGGCTCCACGGCCACGTGGCGCAGGCGCGGGGCGAGCCCTCCCGCGCGATCGCCCTGGTCGGTCGCGGCCTCAAGCAGGCCGAGCGGGCGCACGACTCGGGAGCCATCGGCCTCGCGCACTTCGAGCTGGCCCGCACCTACCGCCAGATTGGCGACTCGGCGACCGTCCGCGAGCACCTGGCCAAGGCGGCCACGGCGCTGCACGC
This sequence comes from Acidobacteriota bacterium, assembly GCA_024641665.1. Lineage (GTDB taxonomy): Bacteria > Acidobacteriota > Vicinamibacteria > Vicinamibacterales > JAHECP01 > JAHECP01. The sequence continues at coordinate 10,640 of JAHECP010000112.1, read as the reverse complement.
AGCCGGCGACCGGCGGGCCCTCGCGCTGGTGCATTCGCTGTCGGGGGTGGTGCTCGCCCAGGACGGCCGCTACGAGGAGGCGATGTCGGCGCTGCGGCAGGCCGAGCGCTTCGCCGCGCTGGTGGACGCCGACGACGTGGTGGCGACCGTATGCGGCAACCAGGCGAACGTCGCGCTGATGCAGCACCGCCACGAGCAGGCCCTGGCGCTCGCCGAGCGCAGCGTGTCGCTGCAGGAGCAGATCGAGGCGCCCCACGGCCGGGGCGTGGCGCTCGCCTCGCTGGGCCAGATCTGCGTGCGCCTCGGCAACCTGACGCGGGCCGAGGAGGTGCTGCACCGCGCGCTGGAGACGCCGGCCGCCGAGCCGTTCCGGCGGGAGACGGCGGGCGCGGTGTTCGACACGCTGGCGCAGATCCACCTGATCCGCGGGGCCTACGACCAAGCGTCGGAGTGCCTGCGGCAGGCCAGCGAGGCGTACGGCGAGTACGGCCAGCAGGCCAGCCGGTGGTACCAGTGGTCGGTGCGCGTCCTCGAGGCCAAGCTGGCGCTCAAGCGGGGCCGGGCCGAGCAGGCGCTCGCGATCGCCGACGAGATCGCGCACGCCCCGGCGGCACCGGCCGCCTACGCGCTCCAGGCCGAGCTGATCGCGGCCGAGGCGGCGCTCGCCTCGGACCGCCCGGCGCAGGCGTCCGACCGGCTCGCCACGATCGGCGGGCGGCTGCAGCCGACCGAGATGCCGGGCCCGTGGGGCGAGTTCCTGCGCGTCCGCGGGCGCGTCCACGCGCGGGCCGGCGCGACCTCGGACGCCTACCACGACCTCAGCCAGAGCGTCAGCGTCTTCGAGCTGCTGGCCGAGCGCTACCAGATCGGCTTGAGCTGCCTCGCGCTCGGACAGTTCGTGGCCCGGGCGGGCGCCCGGTCGAAGGCGCTGCACTATCTGCACGAGGCTGCCGCCATCTTCGAAAGCCTCGGGGCCGCGCCCGACCTGGCGGAGGCCCGGTCGGCGGCCGAGCGCGTGCCCACCACCGGGACCGGCGACTACGTCGGCGTGCAGGCCGACGATGCCGCGCTGGTGAGACGGCTGGTCGACGCGGCGGCGCTTCCCGAAGTGCTGGGACGCGAAGCCGCCCAGACGCTGCAGGAGGCCTGCGGCGCGGACATGGCGGTGCTCGCCGTCCGGCCGCCGTCCGGCTCCGTGCGGGTCGTGGCCTACGCCGGCGGCGACCTGGCGGCGGCGCACGCGCTGGCGACCGCCGCATCGCGCACCAGCGTGCCGGGAACCGGCGAGGTGCTGGTCGAGCCGCTCGGGAGCACCATCGACGGCCCCCGGTCGGCCGTGCTCTCGGGGCCGCACCCGTTCGGCACGCCGGCGGTGCAGCGCTTCCGAACCCTCTGCGCGATCGTGCGCCAGGGCTTCGAGCTGTGCCGCGCGCGCGCGCGGCCGGCCGAGCCCGTCGCCGCCGGCACCGACCAGGCGCTCGAGCCGCTGCTGCCGGGCTTCGTGTGCGCGAGCGCGGCGATGGCGCGGGTGGCCGAGCAGATCCAGCGCCTGCAGGGGAACGACCTGACCGTGCTCATCACCGGCGAGAGCGGCACCGGCAAGGATCTGGTGGCGCGCGCCATCCACGCGGGATCGCTCCGGCGCTCGGGCATGTTCCTGCCCTACAACTGCACCAGCGCCACGCGCGAGCTGGCCGACAGCCAGCTGTTCGGCCACCGGCGCGGCAGCTTCACCGGCGCCGTCGCCGACCAGCCCGGCGTGCTGCGCTCGGCCGCGGGCGGGACGATCTTCCTCGACGAGGTGGCCGACCTCCCCCTCGACGTCCAGCCCAAGCTGCTGCGGTTCCTCGAGCAGGGCGAGATCCTGCCCGTCGGCGAGACGCGCCCGCTTCGGGTGGACGTGCGCGCCATCGCCGCCACCAACGCGGATCTCGAGCAGCGCGTTGCCGGCGGGCAGTTCCGCGAGGACCTCTTCTACCGCCTCAGCGTGATCCGCATCCACGTGCCGCCGCTCCGGGACCGGCGCGAGGAGATCCCCCACCTCAGCACGTTCTTCCTGCGTGAGGCGTGCGAGCGGCTGGGCAAGCCCGACGTGCGTATGAGCCCGGTCACCCTGGAGTTCTTCGACGAATACCAGTGGCCGGGCAACATCCGGCAGCTCCGCAACGAGATTCAGCGGGCGGTCGCCATGGCCCCCGCCGGCGGGCTCATCGAGCCCGACCACCTGTCGCCCCAGCTGGCCGGTCTCGCCGGGGCCGGGGGCACGACGCGTGTGCGGCCCCGCCGCGCCACACTCGCCGCCGCGGTCGAACGCGTCGAACGCGACCTCATCCGGTCGGCGCTCGAGCGCGCCGGCGGCAACATCTCCGAGAGCGCCCGGACCCTCGGCTTGACGCGCCGGGGCCTCTACCTGAAGATCCGCCGCCTCGGGATCCAGGCCGCCGCCGATGCCAGGTGAATATCAGGTATCCACAATTGTCTCAGCTTGTGCACTAGGTATACACATTCCAGCCAGGCCGCCGATTGCACTGATTCCTATAAGCCATTCTTTTTCTGTCAGTTGAATGGCTCAGTCAGGCACGGATGTCGCGGCGCCAGAAACGGCTCGGATCTTGATAGACATCTGGCGAGCGACCGGAGGGGCGTCCATGGAACAACGACTGCGACTCGTCCAGCCCGGGCTGCACCGCCGCGAGAAACGCAGCAGCCAGCGCCGACCGTTGCGGGTACCAGGGCAGCTGGTGTGGAAGGACTCGCGCGGCACGACGCGGCTCGCGCGCGTCGTGACACGGGACGTCAGTGACTACGGAGTATCCGTCGACTGCATCGACGGCACGTCGATCCCGCTCTACCGGTTGGTCTACGTGCAGATCGACCGGGACGCCCGCCAAGGCGACGACGATCTGCCCGAGGCGCTGCGCAAGCCGGTGCTGTCGGCCGTCTACCGGGTGGGGCCCTGCCAGCAGTCCACGGGGACGCCGGCCAGCTACGCGCTGCGGCTGCTCGTCGAGCCGGCCGCGGGATGCGCGGCGTCCGGAGCCGGCGTGCCCGGTGAGGTCTTCAGGAGCGCATGACCATGACGCCGACGCACGTGGCCCGCGAGGCCGGCTGGCCGGCGGGCGCCACCGCGGAGCCGCAGCCGGTCGGCCTCACGGTGCAGCGGTGGGATGCGGGGCGCGACGGCGTGCTGACCGCCAACCGCCTGCGCCAGCGGCTCGAGGATCAGGGGCTCTGGGTGACCGAGCGGCGCTATCCGCCGGCCGAGCCCCAGATGGAACGCGTCGCCGATCACGATTCGGTGGAAGTCGTCCTGACGGGCCTGTTGAAGGTCAGCGTCAACGGGGAAACGGCCATTCTCGCGGCGGGCGACGCGGCGTTCGTGCCGCGGGGCGTGACGCGGCAGCTGGAGGTCGTGGGCTCCACGCCCGTCGTGTCGTTCAGCGGCGCCTTCCTGCCGCACGGTCCCGCGGTCGGCGCGACCGGCCGCGTCCGCTACCCCTCCGTCTGGCGCTGACGGCCGGATCGCGGACCGGCCGCCACGCCGCCCTTCTTCATTCCTTCTTCTTCAGGACGGCTGATCCTCGCCCATCTCGCCGAGCGCCTGCCGCGCGTCGGTCGCGTAGAGCGATTGCGGGAACTCGTCCAGGATCCGCTTGTAGGCGCGCGCGGCCTCGTCGGTCTTGCCCATCTTCGCGTACGCGCGCGCCATCTGCACCAGCACGCCGTCGAGTGGCAGCTTGGTGTCGGGCGCCGCGATCAGCTTCTGGTAGATCGGAATGGCGTCGGCCGGCTTGTTCGTCATGACGTCGATGGCGGCCAGGCCCAGCTGCGCCATCTCCGAGTAGACCGTGCCCGGGCCCTCGTCGATCACCTGCCGGTAGCGCGCCGCGGCGTCGTCGTAGCGGCCGAGCTCCGCGAGCGTCGCGCCGGCGTGATAGAGGGCTGTGGTCGCCGCCCGGGTCGCGGGGTAGCGCTGGACGACCTCGAGGAACTTGGGCAGGGCGGCCTCCAGCTTGGCCTCCTCGGTCGGATAGGTCCCCGGTTGCGGCGTCTGGGAGGCACCTGGCGTGCCGGGCGCGGGCGGCGGCACCACGGCCGCGTCGGCGATCGCCAGCGCGGCCGCGAGTTCCATGTCGGCCTTCCCCGCGGCCTGGGCGCGCCAGTACTGGTAGCCGACGACGAGCGCCACGATGGTGGCGAGGGCGACGCCGGCCCAGGTCAGCTCGCGGCGGTAGTCGAGCAGCGTCTCGCTGATCTCACCGACCCAGGTGGCGAAGGGGTTCTCTTTCAGCTTGTGGCGTTCCGAGCGTTTCATGATCTCAACCTGGCCGCGGCCACCCCGCCGGGCGCCGCCGTGGAACTGGTGCGCCCGCCCGGATTCGAACCGGGGGCCCCCGCCTTAGGAGGGCGGTGCTCTATCCTTCTGAGCTACGGGCGCGCGAGAAACAGTCTATTCTAGCCCATCTCCGCCGGCGACGCCGAGCGCCGCGCCGGTTGACCGGTTCCCGGTGCCCTCGTATAGTGCCCCGGGAGCGTTCCCGAGTCGCCGCCGATGACCCGATCGCCCTTCGTCTGGGAAACCCACGTCCGCCGGGAGGTTCTCGACGAAGAGGTCGAGAAGCTCCAGGAGCTGCCTTACTCGATCTGGGTCGACGTCATCCGGGCGCCGCGGTCACGGCGGGTGGCCGGTCGCGACGGTCGCACCTACCAGCTGACCGTCCGGGCGGCCTGGGCCGCGCGCGGCAGCCAGGACATCCGCGTCGTCGTCACGCTGCGGAGCGCGCACTTGCGGCGCCGCCTGTTGCGATCCAGCTTCGTCATCACGCCCGACAACCGGTTCCTCTAGCCTTCGAGGGTCCCGGTCTGGTCATTGGCGCGCGGGTCGCGCGAGCGTGGCGGGCGACCGGCCCCGCGCCAGAACCAGAATCCACGCGACGTAGCCGCCGACCAGGACGATCTCGATCGCGAGAAACGCTCCGAGCCTGGCCCACGCGCCTGCTCCGGTCGCCGCGCCGAAGTCAGGGAGCCCCGACGCCTGGCCCTTGAGCCAGTGAAACCAGATCGTGGGCTCCAGCGCCGCGGCGGTCGACCATCCGAAGATCCACGGCACGGGATCGAAGCCGCGACGGGCTGACGCGCGGACGAGTGCGATCAGCAGAGGCAACAGGATTGCGGTCAGGTAGAACGTGTACGATTTCTTGCTGAACAGCATGAGCGCCAGCACCAGCACGGACGTGGCCTCGAGAACGTACCTGCCTCGCTCCTCCTCCCGCCGCGGCCTCAGCCACCACAGTGTCGCGCCGAGAGCGCATGCGGTAAGCAGGTCCGCCACGTGCCCGACCGTCAGAGAGGTTGCGCCGCGCGCCAGTGTAGCCAGGTAGATCAGGTTGCCGCTGGTCATCTGTCCGGCCTCCGCGCGAAACGGCTGCAACAACCCCATGCCGACGGTGGCAAACGGCCCGAAGCACAGCAGCACGCCCAGAACCATGCCGAGCGCGAAACTCCGCCTTCGCGAGGCGTGGAGCCAGAACACCGGGCCCGGCAGGAACCCGAGGAACTTCACGGCTGCCGCAGACAGGCTCGTCAGCACTCCAGACGTGAACGACCGGCCGCGCACGACGAAGAGCGCCGCCGCTCCCCAGAGCGCCCCCAGCCATATCTGGTTCTGCCCGACGGCCGCGACGTTGACGAGCGCAATCGGATTGCACAGGTACAGCAGCACTCCCTCTCTCATCGGCTGTTCTCCCACCGTGCGTCTTGCCACGTGTGCCCACAGCGCGATGTAGGACAGCTCCACGAGAAGCGCGAACAGGACGAAGACCCTGGGCGAGTCCCACGACCACAGAAGAGCGGCCCCGAGATACGGGAAGAGCGGTCCGTAGCTCGACGGGAAATCTCGATACACGAGGTGACCGGACAGGGCCAGCCTGGCCTGCGGCACGTAGTAGGTGGGAACGTCCGTAGGAACCGGCACGTTGAACACGACGAGCGCGAGGAAGACGCCGACGCGCAACAGGACCCAGGCGGCTGCCGCCACGGTCACGAAGCGCCGCCAATCGGCCGGCCGGCCCGCCAGCAACCGCCGGCATACATAGAACGCCGCTGCGCCGATCACGCCGGCGGCAAGCTTCGACGCGACAACGGCAGTGTCCATCATAGCGGCCTTTGCGATTCTTGCTGTCTTGTCTCGGCACCGCTACCGGCCCGTACCCGGCCGGCGGGCGTCTGCTCGAGCCTGCTCGCCCGTGGCGCGAGTCCCGGCACACCACCAGGAACGGAAGAACGGTACAGACCACCGGCTTTGCCGCCGGACGTTCACTGCAGGCCGCGCTGCGACGCGCGGTCCCGGGGCCTCGCCTAGTAGGTCAGGATGCTCACGAGACGCTCGCCTTCGAGGCGCGTCCGTCCGTTGAGCGCCGCCAGCTCGATCAGGAACGCCACGGCGTGCACGATGCCGCCGAGCTGCCTGACGAGCTCGACGACGGCGCGGGCGGTGCCGCCGGTGGCGAGCAGGTCGTCCACGACGAGCACGCGCTGGCCCGGGGTGATGGCGTCGCGGTGGATCTCCAGGCTGTCGCTGCCGTACTCGAGCTGGTAGGTCGCGCGAAGCGTCTGGGCCGGCAGCTTGCCCGGTTTGCGCACGGGCACGAAGCCGGCGCCCAGCCGGTCGGCGAGCGCGCCGCCGAAGATGAAGCCGCGGCTCTCGATGCCGACGACGATGTCGATGCCCTGCCGCTCGAAGGGCGCGGTCAGCCGGTCGAGCGCCTCGCGGAAACCCGCCGGGTCGCGCAGCACGGTCGTGATGTCGTAGAAGAGGATGCCGGGCTTGGGAAAGTCCGGCACGTTGCGGATCCGGGCCTTGAGATCGTCGGTCACGTCGTCTCCCCTGCCGGGCGTCGCGCGGCTACGCCCGAATCGAAAAACCGGTCGCGCGGCGCGCGGGCGTCAGCTCGATCACCTCGCACGCCTCCACGCGCGCCCCGATCGGACCGCGGCGGACCGCCCGCTCGAATCGCTCGAGGGCGTCGGCGTCTCCCTCGGCGACGATCTCCACGCGCCCGTCGTCGAGGTTGCGCACGTAGCCGTGCAGGTTCTCGCGCCACGCCTGCTCCTCGGTGAAGAACCGGAAGCCGACGCCCTGCACGCGGCCCGAGACGATCAACCGTCGTGCCGCAATCATCGAGGGCCGATTATAACCGGAGCCCCGGCGGCGCCGCAGCGAAAACGCGGTAACATCGGCTGCGCGCCGCGCGGCGGACACGCCACTGGAGCCAGCCATGACGAAGCTCGTCGATCACAGCTACGGCAAGTCCCTGATCCGTCTCTTCAAAGTCACGCGCCGCGGCGACCGGCACGACCTGAGCGATCTCACCGTGGCCGTGCGCTTCGAGGGCGACTTCGACGAAGCGTACGTCGAGGGGGACAACGAGCGGATCCTCCCGGCCGACGCCATCCGCAACACCGTGCACGCGCTCGCGGTGGGACGCGCGCTCGACTCGATCGAGGCTTTCGGGCTGGCGCTCGCGGAGCACTTCCTCTCCCACCACCCGCAGCTCTCGCGCGTGCGCGTCGAGCTCGCCGAGCACCGGTGGGAACGGATGGGCGTCGGCGGCCGGCCGCAGGGCCACGCGTTCCTGCAAGGCGGACCCGAGCGGCGCACGGCGGCGGTGACGAGCAACGGCGAGCAGATCGCCGTGGTCGCCGGCATCGATCAGCTGCCGATCCTCAAGACGGCCGGCGCGCGCTTCGAGGGCTACCTGGCGGACCGGTTCACGGCGCCGGAACCGGACGACGACCGCATCCTCGCCGCGATGCTCACCGTCCGCTGGACCTACACGCGGCCAGACGTCACCTTCGGACCCTACTGGCAGGGCGTGCGGCAGCTGCTGCTCGAGAGTTTCGTCCAGCACACCAGCCAGTCCATGCAGCACACGCTCTATGCCATGGCGGACGTGGTGCTGGCGTCGTTCGACGACATCGCCGAGATCACGCTGGAGCTGCCCACCCAGGAATACCGGCCGGTGGACCTGAGCCGTTTCGGCGTCCGCAACGCCAACGAGGTCTATCTGCCGAGCCCGGAGCCGGACTCGCTGGTCAAGGCCACGGTGACGCGGGATAATAGGGTAAACACTTGACCGGCGGCCAATGGGTTGACCGCTCGAGTTGCGCAGACGGGCCGCGCGGCGCACCCACCAGGCCGGATAACCCTACGTATTTGGACGAGATAGTCGTGTCCGGCGCGGACGCCTTCGCCCGGGCACGGTTGTTGCTCGTTCTCTGAGACGAGTTCGCCCCACGGGCCGGTGCCGCCTGGCACACGACAAGGAGCAGACGGTAGGCAGCAGGCATGTGCGGAACGGCGGTCACCTCCGGGCCACCGCTTCGCTGATCAGCATGTCCTGCTGTCTACCGTCTGCTCCTCTTGGCGTTCGGGCCCGTTTCCCGTCTCCCCGGCGTGCCCCACCTCAGCGCGCCCGCCCTCCAATCCACGCCGCGTAGAGCTCCGGACGCCGGTGCTGCAGGAACAGCCGCCGCGCGTGCGAGGTCGCGGCCAGGCCCAAATCGAGATCCGCATACAGAATCGTGTCCGCGCCCTGCGGCGCCCGCGCCACGACCGCGCCATCGGGCGCGCAGACGAACGATTCGCCCGCGAACGTCAACCAGTCTTCCTGCCCGACCCGATTGGCGAGCGCCACGAAGTAGCCGTTCTGGAACGCGGCGACCCGCATCTCCCCCTCGTACAGCCCGTCGGGCCACTCGCCGACGGCACCGGCCTGCGGCACCACGACCAGATCGGCCCCCGCGAGCGCCAGCGCGCGCATGTACTCGGGATAGTGCCGGTCGTAGCAGATGGCGACGCCGACGCGGCCCGCGCGCGTCTCGTAGACCGGCGCGCCCGTGTCTCCCGGCGTGTAGTAGCCCTGCTCGTGGAAGCACGGGTAGTCGGTGATGTGCACCATGCGCGTGCGGCCGACGAGCGTGCCGTCGGCGTCGACGACCGGCGAGCAGTCGTACTGCCGATCCCCGTCGCGCTCGTAGAGGTTCAGCACCACGGCGACGCCCAGCTCCCGCGCCTTTCGGCAGAACGCGTCGGTCGTCGGTCCCGGCACCGTCTCGGCGAGCCGGCCGGGGTCGGCGCCGGCGGGACGCTGCGGGTGGAACCACTCGAACGCGAGCTCGGCGTAGCACACGAGCGCGGCGCCCTCGCGGGCCGCGCGCTCGAGCGCGGCGAGGCCGCGCCGCACGTTGGCGGGCTTGTCGGCGGTGGCGGGCTGCTGGACGAGGGCGATGCGCATCGAAACCTCCAGCCCGACATTCTATGCCGCCGGACGAATCGGGGCGCCGCCAGGCCCGTCCGGCGCTAGGATGGAGGCGCATGGCCGCCCACCCGCTCGTGCAGGATCTGCTCGTCGTCTACGTCGCCGGCCTCGCGCTGGTCGTCGTGCTGGCGCGGCTGCGCGTGCCGCCCGTGGTCGCGCTGATTCTGTCGGGCGTGATGATCGGCCCGTCCGGGCTCGGCCTGGTGGTGGACCCCGGTCACATCGAAGAGCTGGCCGAAGTGGGCGTCGTCCTGTTGCTCTTCACGGTCGGCCTGGACTTCTCGGCGACCGCGCTGGCGCGCATCTGGCGCACGGTCGTTGCGGGCGGCGCGTTCCAGCTCGCGTCCACGACCGCGCTCGGCGCCGCCCTCGTCGTCGGTCTCGGCCTCGCGCGCCCGGCGACGGCGGTGTTTCTCGGCCTGTTCGTCGCCATGTCGAGCACGGCCGTGGCCATCCGCGGGCTCGCCGATCGCAACGAGGTGGACGCGCCGCACGGACGCCTGGCCGTCGGCGTTCTGCTCTTCCAGGACCTGGCGATCGTCGCGGCGCTCGTGCTCGTGCCCGTGCTCGGCGGCCAGGTCGCGCCGCGGGCCGTGCCGCTCCTCCTCGGCCGGGCCGCGGTCGCGCTGGTCGCGGTGGGCGTGATCGGCCGGCTGCTCCTGCCGCCGCTCGTCAGAGCGGTGCTGCGCGCGCGCCGGCGCGAGGTCTTCCCGTTCGCCCTGCTCGTGGCGAGCGTGGGCACGGCCTGGCTCTGCGCGCGGCTCGGCCTGCCCACCGCGGTGGGCGCGTTCTTCGGCGGCCTCGTGCTGGCCGAGTCGGAGTTCAGCCATCAGGCGCAGGCCGAGATCGGACCGCTGCGCGATCTGCTCGCGAGCCTGTTCTTCGTCTCGCTCGGCCTGATCGTGGACGTCCCCGCGATGGTCGCCTACCTCGGGCTCCTGCCCCTCGTCGTGGGCGCCATCATCGTCGTCAAGGCGCTCCTCGCCTCGCTCGGCTTCGCGGCCATCCGCCAGCCGATCGGCGTGGCGGTGGGGGCCGGACTCGCCCTGGCGCAGGTCGGCGAGTTCTCGTTCATCCTCGGACGCGAAGGGCTGGCGGCGGGCCTCATCGATGAGGCGACGTGGCAGGTGCTGCTCGCCTCGAGCATCGCGACGATGCTGTTGACACCGGCCCTGCTGGCGGCCGGCGCGCTGCTCGCCGCGCTCGCCGGGCGCCTGGCGGGACGCCCGCGCGCCGCGACGGCGTCGGAGACGCCCGCGCGCCGGGGGCACGTGATCGTCCTGGGTTTCGGCCTGGGGGGTCGGATCATCGCGGCGGCGC
>JAHECP010000299.1 GCA_024641665.1 Acidobacteriota bacterium | reverse complement strand
GGACCGTCGAGCGCGCGGGGACGAGGCGCCGCGCGACGAGGGCCTCCTCGCCGCCGACGCGCCCGAGCCGCCGGCCGATGTCCGCGTGCGCATCACGGCGAACCTGCTGCAGCGCATCGCGGAGGCGGGCCAGAGCCTGAGCGGGGCGCTGGAGGCGCTGGAAGCGACCGTGGCGCTCCTCCAGCACGCGTCCGAGGACGTCCTCGCGCTGGGCCGCCGCGCCGCCGAGCTCGGCGCCGACCTGCGCGTCCTCCTGCGCGCCGACGACCCGGACTTCGTCTACTTCGTCGAGACGCGCGGTCGGGGCGTCTACCTCAGGGCCTCCCCGATCGACGTCTCCTCGATCGTGCGCGAGCTGCTGCTCGACCGGATGACGGGCACCGTGCTGACGTCGGCGACGCTCGCGGTGGACGGATCGTTCGAGTACGTCAAGAGCCGGCTCGGCATCGGCCCGGCCATGGAAGTCAGCGTGCCGTCCGAGTTCGATTACAGCCGCCAGGCCGTGCTGTACCTGCCGCGGGGCCTGCCCGACCCGCGGTCGCCGGCCTTTGCCGCGGCGGCCGCGCGCGAGATCGTGGAGATCCTCATGCGGACCCGCGGGCGGGCGTTCGTGCTGTTCACGAGCTACGCGAACTTGCGGGAGGTCGAGCGCGTCGTGGCGTTCGAGCTGCCGTACCCCGTGCTGGTGCAGGGCTCGGCGCCCCGGTCGGCCCTGCTGCGCGACTTCCGCCGGACGCCGAACGCGGTGCTGCTCGCCACCTCGAGCTTCTGGCAGGGCGTGGACGTCGTCGGCGAGGCGCTGAGCTGCGTCATCATCGACAAACTGCCGTTCGCCTCGCCGGGCGACCCGGTCAACGCGGCGCGCATCGAAGCCATCGCCGAGGCCGGCGGCTCGCCCTTCGGCGACTACCAGGTCCCCCTGGCGATTCTCACCCTCCTCCAGGGGCTCGGGCGTCTCATTCGCCATCGCACCGACCGCGGCGTGCTGGCCATCCTCGATCCACGCCTGCGGACCATGGGCTACGGCCAGCGTTTCCTGGCGTCGATGCCGCCGGCGCCCGTGATCGATCGCCTCGACGACGTGGCGCGGTTCTTCGAGATTCCGGCGTCATGACCGCCTCCCGAGCCCGCGCGTGTGTCCCGGCGGCCGACGCCGTCGCGCGGCCGATCTTGAAATGGGCGGGCGGCAAGCGCCAGCTGCTGCCGGAGCTGCGGCGGTTCTACCCGGCGCGGTTCGACCGCTATATCGAGCCGTTCCTCGGCAGCGCCGCCGTCTTCCTCGACCTGCACAACCTGGGTCTGCTCAGGGGCCGACGGGCGATGCTGGCCGACAGCAACGCCGACATCATCGGCTGCTACCGCGCCGTGCGCGACGCCGCCGCCGAGCTCGTCGCCGCGCTGGCCGCGCTCGAGGTCTCGCACCGCCGGCGCGGAACGGCTTTCTACTACGAGGTGCGCGACCGGCGGTTCAACCCGGCGCGGCGGGCTCACGGTCCGGACGGTCCGGGAGACCGGCGGTCCGCCGCGGCGCTCGCGGCCATGCTCGTCTACCTGAACCGGACCGGCTACAACGGGCTGTACCGGCTCAACGCGCGCGGGGACTTCAACGTGCCGGCCGGCCGGTACGCCGCGCCGCGGATTTGTGACGAAGCCAATATCCGGCTCGTGTCGGCCGCCTTGCACCGCCGGGGCGTGTCGCTGGTGCTCGGGGGCTTCGAGGGGGTCCTGGCCCGGGGCAGGCCGGGCGATTTCGTCTACATCGACCCGCCCTACGCGCCGGTCAGCCCGACCTCCCGGTTCACCGCCTACACGGCGGGCGGGTTCGGCGCCGACGACCAGGTGCGGCTGCGGGACGCGGTGGTGGACCTGGCCGTCCGGGGCTGTCAGGTGCTCCTGAGCAACTCCACGGCCCCCGAGATCCGCCGCCTGTACGTAGAGCACGCGCCGGCCCGCGCGGCCGGGCTCTGGGCGTTCGAGGTGCTGGCGCGGCGCGCGATCAACTCCCGCGCGGCCGGACGGGGTCCGGTGATGGAATACCTGATCACCAACGTGACGCCGCGGCCCGCCCCCGGCGCCCGGGGACCCGCGGAAACGGTGTAAACTAGGGTAGGTTTTCTAGTCGGATCGTGGCCGTCTTTTTTCCCGGTTCCATCTTACGGAGGACTCTAATGAAGCGCGCTCTGCTCGGCCCCCGTTCCCTGGCGGTCGGCGCGGTCATCCTCGGCCTCGTTGCGTTCGTGCCCGCGCCCGCATCGGCTCAGACCGGCCAGGTCAAGGGCAAGATCGTCGACGCCCAGGGCAATCCCGTCGAAGGGGCCACGGTCACCATCGAATACATCGGCGCGTTGACGCGGAAGTTCGAGACCAAGACGAACAAGCGCGGGGACTTCGTCCAGATCGGCCTCCAGTCGGGTCGCTACAAGGTGACGGCCTCGAAGGACAACATGTCGCAGTCCTACGAGACGCAGATCCGCATCGGCAACATGTCCGAGGTCAACTTCGTCCTCCAGCCGGGCAGCGGCCCCTCGATGTCGGCGGAAGAGGCCGAGAAGCTGAAGGCCAAGTTCGCGGCGGCGACCGCGACGTTCAACGAGGGCGTCGCGCTCAGCCAGGCGGGCAAGGACGACGAGGCCATCGCCAAGTTCACCGAGGTCGTCGGGCAGCTCGAGAAGTGCGGCGAGTGCTACGTGAACATCGGCTCGATCTACGCGCGCCAGAAGAAGTACGACGAGGCCGAGAAGGCGTTCAAGACGGCGCTCGAGCAGAACCCGAACCTGCCGGACGCCTACAACGGCCTGGCGAATATCTACAACGCGCAGCGTCGCTTCGACGAGGCGGCCGCGGCGAGCGCGCAGGCCAACAAGCTCGCGGCGGCCACGGGCGCAGGCGGCGGCGACGCCAACAGCATCTTCAACCAGGGCATCATCCTCTGGAACTCGGGCAAGATCGCCGAGGCCAAGACACAGTTCGAAGAGGCCGTGAAGATCGACCCGAACCTCGCCGAGGCGCACTACTGGCTCGGCATGGCCAACGTCAACGAGGGCAAGCTGCCCGAGGCGGTCACCGAGTTCGAGAAGTACCTGGAGCTGGCGCCGACCGGCCAGTACGCCGACCAGGCGAAGGGCATCGTCGCCCAGCTGAAGAAGTAGGCCGGGTCCGGCCGGGACGTCCGCGGCGCGTCCCGGCCGCGCCTCCGAGCCGCCTCATGTCCGTGTCGCTCGACGCCCTCGTCCGCGCCAACCTCGACGACGTGCGCGGCCGCCTCCGGCGGGCGGCCGAGCGGGCGGGTCGCGATCCCGGCACGGTCCGCCTGGTCGCTGTCTCGAAGACGTTCGGCCCCGAGCACGTCCGGGCCGCCGCGGCCGCCGGGCAGACCGAGTTCGGCGAGAATCGGGTCCAGGAAGCCCTACAGAAAATCGAGCAAACGGCCGACTTGAAGATCAGGTGGCATCTGGTCGGCCACCTGCAGTCCAACAAGGCCCGGAAGGCAGCGGGGCCGTTCGGGGTCATTCATTCCCTGGACGGCCTCGAGCTGCTGGAGCGGCTCGACCGGGCGGCGGCCGAGCAGGGCGCGACGCCGGACGTGCTGGTGCAGGTGGATCTCGCCCGGGAGCCCACGAAATTCGGCGCGCCCCCCGACGAGGCGCGGCGCGTGGTCGCGGCCGCGGCGGCGTGCCGCGCCGTCCGGCTGGCCGGGCTGATGGTGCTGCCGCCGCTCGCGGAGGACCCGGAGGCGGCGCGCCCCTACTTCGCGCGCCTCCGTCGCCTGCGCGACGAGCTCGTGGCGGCGGGCACGCCCGCCGCCTTGCTCCGTGAGCTCTCGATGGGCATGAGCCACGATTTCGAGGTGGCCATCGAGGAAGGGGCGACCATGGTCCGGGTGGGCACGGCGATTTTCGGCGCGCGACCGCGCCCCGAGGCGTGAGAGACTGACCAGAAGCGCGGGGCGCGCCGGCAGGGCCCGCCCGCAGGAGAGGATACCGCCCATGTTTGACTCCCGAACATCTGCGCCGTCCGGGCAGAGGCCGGCCGGCGAGCCGGGTGAACGCCCGGAACGCATCATGAAGATCGCGCCGCTCGATCTGCGGCAGCAGCGATTCCGGAAGGCGTTTCGCGGGTTCGACCGCACGGAGGTCGTCGCCTTCCTGACCGAGGCGGCCGACGACTACGAGCAGGCGCTGCGCGAGATCGATCACCTGCGCCAGGACCTCGCCCGCATGGAAGCGCTGCTCACCGAGCACCGCGAGCGGGAGGCCAACCTCCGGAACACGCTGCTCACGGCCCAGCGGCTGGCGGACGAGATCAAGGAAGCGGCGCAGAACGAGGCGAAGATGATCGTGCGCGAGGCCGAGGGGCGCGCCGGCCTGCTCCTCGAGAAGACGCAGGTCCGCCTCGACCAGATCGAGCACGACATCAACGAGCTGCGGCTGCGCCGCCGCGGGGTGGAAGGCTCGATCGAGGCGTCGATCCAGGCGCTCTACCACGCGCTCGAGTTCATCCGCGAGCAGGACCAGCCGGAGCGCGACGAGAAGATCCTGCTGCACCGGCCGCGGCAGGGCGACGCCGCCCCGCCCCAGGCCCCGGCGGCGGGCGCCGAGGCTCCGCGCGACGAGCGTCGCTCGACCGGCCAGGGCTGAGCCACGACCGACCCCACCCCGCTTCCGCGCGTCGAGGCCGACGGGCAGGGCCACGCCGTGATCGCGGTGCGCGTCGTGCCGCG
>JAHECP010000298.1 GCA_024641665.1 Acidobacteriota bacterium | reverse complement strand
CTCGGTGATCATCCGCCAAAGAGAGGCGACCGTTATGTGGCCATAGATGGATGGAGAGATGCCTCTTTTAATCGCCTCCGATGTCGCCGCCACATATCAAGCGCGGGCACATAACCTCGATAACCTCCGCGAGGGCGTGCTGACGCCCGACATCTACGACCCGACGCTCAATCCGCTCTATCGTGACGTGCTCGCCCACTACGGCGTGGTCGCACTGCCGTGTCGCGTCGGCGATCCCGATCGGAAGGGCAAAGTGGAATCGGGGGTCGGCCATGCGCAGCGGACGCCGCTGCGCGGCCTGCGCTTCGAGAGTCTCGAGCTGGGGCAAGCGTACCTGGATCGGTGGGAAACGCGGTGGGCCGATACGCGCATTCACGGGACCACGAAGCGACAAGTCGCGGCGATGTTTGCCGACGAGCGCCCCGCGCTGGGGCCGCTGCCGGTGGAGCCATTTCGCTACTACCGGTATGGCGAGCGCACCGTCCATCTCGATGGGTGCGTCGAGGTCGAGGCCGCGTACTACGGCGCCCCGCCCGGGTGGATTGGCCGTCGGGTGCAGGTGCAGTGGAACGACGTGTACGTGCGGCTGCTGGTGCCGCACACGGGGCAGCTGCTCCGCGAGCATCTGCGGGCTCCCCGCGGCTGGCATCGGATCGAGGAGGCCGACCGGCCGGCGCGGACGCCCCCCTCGACGCGCGCCCTGCTGGCCCGCGCCCAGACGGCCGGCCCGCAGATCGGCGCCATCTGTGCGTCCATTCACCAGCACGACGGCGCCGCCGGCGTCCGGCGCATCCTCGGCGTGCTGGCGCTCGCCAAGCAGCATGGCGTGGCCGTCGTCGAGGACGCCGCGAAGGCGGCGCTGGCGCTCGGTGTGCCGACCTATCACTTCCTCCGCCGCTATCTCGAGCGCCGCCCGCCGGTCCCGTTGACCCTGCGCCAGGTGGATCCGCTGATCCGTCAGCTCACGCTCTATCGCGATCTGATCGATCGCCAGACAGGAGAGCCGCGATGAATCTGATCGAACTCGATCACGCCCTCCGGAAGCTCCGCCTCTCGGGCATGGCCGCGGTCCTGGAGACGCGCCTCCGCCAGGCGCAGTCGGAGAAGCTCACGCCGATCGACCTGGTGTCGATGCTGGTGTCGGACGAACTCCAGCGACGCCAGGACCGCCTGTTTGAGCGGCGGCACAAACAGGCGCGGTTTCGGGACGCCGATCGGTCGCTCGACACCTTCGACTTTGACTTCAACCGTAAGATGAACCGCGCGCTCATCCACGACCTGGCGACCGCGCGCTTCATCGCCCAGCGCGAGGATGTCCTCTTCCTCGGTCCCCCCGGCACCGGCAAGAGCCATCTCGCCCAAGCCATCGGTCGGGCCGCGATTCACCAAGGCTATCGCGTGGTCTATCGCGAAGCGCACACGCTCCTCGAGGAGATCGCCGACGCCACGGTCGATGGGACCCGCAAGGACCTCTTCGGGGAGCTCGGCACGGTGCCGCTGCTCATCATTGACGACCTCGGGATGCGAAAGCTGCCCCACACCGCGGCCGAAGACCTCCTTGAGCTGATCATGCGACGCTACGAGCGCGCGTCCACGCTGCTGGCCTCGAACCGCCCGGTGGACGACTGGGGGAAGCTGCTCGGCGACACCGCCGCAGTCACGGTGCTCCTCGATCGCCTGCTCCATCACGCGCACGTGCTCAAGTGCGGGCCGCGGAGCTGGCGAACGAAAGTCCACACGGACTTGCACCCGGCGGAGGAGACGAAGTAAACCATGGAAGTCCGGTCTGGCCGCCGTCGGGGGTTTCCGGAGGGCGCAGCTCGCACCCGACTGCATCGGAGCCTCCAGGAACGACGATCGGCAGACCGGCCAGGGTACCGCATCCCCCCGATCCGAGCCCTGCCGGGCGGCGGGAGGACGGCTGTGGAAATGGCGTCCCTGCGGAAACCACAGACCGGTTTCCACAGGGACTTGGAAATCTCGCGCAGAACGCGAGATTCCCACATTCCCACAGCCGATCATCATGGTGGTGTTAACGAAAGAAGCCACGAAGCACCGGCTCGATCACGCACTCCGGGTCTCGGGCGTCACGCTCGTGGTGGCCGGTTCTCAGGTGTCGATCGATGGCTGGTTTTGGGGTGTCCACCGAGGTCCATCCGTCTCCGCAGCTCCGTCATGACACACCTCCATCCCGGGAAGGCCTGAACCCCGGGCCCAAGCCTGTGGATCGATGGATTGTCTCTGTCGGAGGACTTCAGGAAGACGAACGGAAGAAGGAGGATGCCTACCGCGCAGCGGTTTCGTTCAACGCGCCAAATGAGCCGCGCGCCGCAGCAACATGATGGCACGATTCAGACGGCGTGTCGGCTCCATTTGGATGTTAGCCAGCGCGTGCAATGCGCCGACCCAGTGTCTCGAAGAGGTCTTCATAGCGCGGACGCAGCTCGATGATCTCAACCGACACCGGATGGCGAGCCCCAAGGCACGTCGCCAGCAAAGCAAGACCTGCAACCTGATGCGGCGCCAACGAATCGCCCGGCAACTTGGCCTCGATGAAACGATGATGACCGCGCTCGTCGATGAGCCACAGGTCCGGAGCTGTTGGCTTCTTGCCGTGTAGTGCGGCCAAGTGTTCACGATGAAGGTCCGAAGCCGCCTGCTGTACCTCCACGACACCGTCTCGAGTGAAGTGCTTGTGGAGGGCATCACGCAGCGTCTGTTGAAGAGGCCGCGCGGGCCCTCTTGGAAACTCCTTACGACTGGCAAACCGGGGGTTCGTTAACCACTTGAAGGAACCGTAGAAACCTTCGCACCTCGGATTGAGGCTGGCGATGTACGTTTCGCCAAAGAAGCGCGCGGTCGGCTTCTCTCGACTTGACGCCTTCAGCTTCAAGACGCCCCGCAGATGGTCCGACCCCACCAACCGAATGATGCCTTCGCGCCGTCCTCTCTTCCAGGCGTCGAGCTTCTTTTGATCGAACAGCTCCTGCGAAGTGACCAGTTGAAGCATGGTCCGGAATCCTGTCTGGCTAACGCGCCGGCTCACCTGCGGCGCCGCGCGTCCGCTCAGGCCGCGACAAATCGCGCGCCGACGCTGCTGCTCAAGTGTGAACGAACGCCGATGGAACCACCGACGGTGAACCGGGCCCGACTGGCGCCCAGTATGGCACCACCGGCGATTCGGCGCGGCCTGAATCTGAACGAAGCCCGCGCGGCGCCGTCAGGTGCAGCCGGAGGTTATACAGCCCGCCGATGGAGCGATCGGGCCAACCGCCATGTTCAAGCCCACATGGGCGCTGGGTTCACCCCAAGTCGGCGCGCGCCCCACACCACCCTCACCGCTGGGCCTGCCCCGGTTTCGTGGACAGGTTAACGCTTTCGGTTCCCGTCTTCAGTCATGACGATGATGAGGCCCTGTGGTAGCTGTGGAAAACCTGCTCTGTGGTTTTCCAAGGAGCTGTGGGCGCCGCTCTGTGCGTCCACAGCTCCGGCAGCTTCCACAGGGCGCTTCGGCCCAGGCGCCTGGGCCGTCGTTCACGAAACCGGTCTCGGCGACTGGAACGGTCATTGCGGCGTTCTGCCGCGTCGGCGCGTCGAGATCGACCGTCCAGGATGCCGCAGCAACGCCGATCGTCACCCGCCGAAAGGTACACTATCCCCCCTCCTGGGCGGTCGGCTCGACCTGAGGGGCCGGCCACGAGATCGCGCCCGCGGTCAACGCGTGCTGCTGTTCGAAGTGAAGCGGCGACTCGTACCCGAGGGCCGAGTGCCGCCGCTGCGGGTTGTAGCACCCCTCGATGAAGTCGAAGACCGCCAGCCGCGCCTCGGCGGGCGTCCGGAACGAGCACCGGTCCAGGAGCTCGCACTCGAGTGTCGCGAAGAAACTCTCGCACATCGCGTTGTCGTAACAGTCCCCGACCGACCCCATCGACGGCCGCACGCCCGCCTGGCGACAGCGCTGGCCGAAGGCCAGGGCCGTGTACTGGCTGCCCTGGTCCGAGTGATGGATCACGGCCTGCGGCTGTCGCTGCCGCACGGCCATGTCGAGTGCCGCGAGCACCAGCGTCGTGCGCAGATGCGTCGTCATGGCCCAGCCCACAATGCGGCGACTCCAGGCATCCAGCACCACGGCCAGATACAGAAACCCGCTCCAGGTGGGGATGTAGGTGATGTCCGCCACCCAGAGCTGATTCGGGCCGGCCGCGGTGAACGCCCGTTGCACCAGATCCGGCGCCGGCCGTGCAGCCGGCTGGCGGACCGTGGTCACGATCCGCTTGCGTCGACTGACGCCGCGCAAGCCGGCCGCGTGCATCAGCCGCGCCACCCGCTTGCGCCCCACGGGCGTCCCCGTCGCGGTCAGCTCCGCCTGGATCCGCGGGGCGCCATACGTCCCTCGCGACTGTCGGTGGATGCGCCGGATCTGGTCGGTCAGCACCGCATCCTCCCGCGCGCGGACACTCCGGCCGCGCGTCTGCCACGCGTAGTATCCGCTGGCGGAGACCTCCAGCACGCGGCACAGGGTGGCGATCGAATGGGCGGCCCGATGCGCCTTCATGAACTCGAACCCCCGGACGGGATCGAGCCGGTCTCCCGAGCGAACCAGGCCGCGGCTTTCCTAAGAAACTCCTTCCGTCGCTGGGGGAGCGGCCACCAGGGTGAAACCCAGGCTCTTCGCGCGGCGCTGCAGGTTGTGGATCACGCGCTGCCGGTAGCGCTCTTCATAGGAGGACA